>NZ_JADPMV010000002.1:1355000-1692375 GCF_018398425.1 Pseudomonas lalucatii
CCTGTTTGCTCCCCACGCTTTCGCACCTCAGTGTCAGTATCAGTCCAGGTGGTCGCCTTCGCCACTGGTGTTCCTTCCTATATCTACGCATTTCACCGCTACACAGGAAATTCCACCACCCTCTACCGTACTCTAGCTTGCCAGTTTTGGATGCAGTTCCCAGGTTGAGCCCGGGGCTTTCACATCCAACTTAACAAACCACCTACGCGCGCTTTACGCCCAGTAATTCCGATTAACGCTTGCACCCTCTGTATTACCGCGGCTGCTGGCACAGAGTTAGCCGGTGCTTATTCTGTCGGTAACGTCAAAATTGCAACGTATTAGGTTACAACCCTTCCTCCCAACTTAAAGTGCTTTACAATCCGAAGACCTTCTTCACACACGCGGCATGGCTGGATCAGGCTTTCGCCCATTGTCCAATATTCCCCACTGCTGCCTCCCGTAGGAGTCTGGACCGTGTCTCAGTTCCAGTGTGACTGATCATCCTCTCAGACCAGTTACGGATCGTCGCCTTGGTGAGCCATTACCTCACCAACTAGCTAATCCGACCTAGGCTCATCTGATAGCGTGAGGTCCGAAGATCCCCCACTTTCTCCCGTAGGACGTATGCGGTATTAGCGTTCCTTTCGAAACGTTGTCCCCCACTACCAGGCAGATTCCTAGGCATTACTCACCCGTCCGCCGCTGAATCAGGTAGCAAGCTACCCTCATCCGCTCGACTTGCATGTGTTAGGCCTGCCGCCAGCGTTCAATCTGAGCCATGATCAAACTCTTCAGTTCAATACTGCTTGGGTTTTGAGAAAACCCTAAACTTGGCTCAGCAATCGCAAATCTCTTACTTAAAAGAGGTAACTCTCGAATTAACGAGTGTTGCTTTGTGATGCTGATAATCAGTTGACTACCAGTCTTACCTCACAAGCACCCACACGAATTGCTTGATTCAGTTGTTAAAGAACAGTTGGTTAAGTCTTTCGTCTCAACCGAGGCGCGCATTCTACAGCAGCCTCATCTTCCGTCAAGCAGTTTCGAAAAATTCTTTTCAAACTCAACCGCTTGCGGCGGCTTCAGGACTTTCATCACTTGAAGCCTCAGCCCGAGATGAAAATCTTAGGCTTTCACTAAAAGGCAAACCCCCGACCCGCTTGCGCGGGTCGGGGGTTTGGGATAGGTGCTTGACGATGACCTACTCTCACATGGGGAAACCCCACACTACCATCGGCGATGCATCGTTTCACTACTGAGTTCGGGATGGGATCAGGTGGTTCCAACGCTCTATGGTCGTCAAGCAATTCAGCTGGGGAGTCGCGGTTGAGGCGCTTCCCCGAATTGGGTATGTGATATGCGGTATTGCGTGTTCTGGCAAATTTTCGGTTTGTTGTCGACTTCAGCCATCGAGCACACAAACAACAAATTGTTTGGGTGTTATATGGTCAAGCCTCACGGGCAATTAGTATGGGTTAGCTCAACGCCTCACAGCGCTTACACACCCCACCTATCAACGTCGTAGTCTTCGACGGCCCTTTAGGGAACTCAAGGTTCCAGTGAGATCTCATCTTGAGGCAAGTTTCCCGCTTAGATGCTTTCAGCGGTTATCTCTCCCGAACATAGCTACCCGGCAATGCCACTGGCGTGACAACCGGAACACCAGAGGTTCGTCCACTCCGGTCCTCTCGTACTAGGAGCAGCCCCTCTCAAATCTCAAACGTCCACGGCAGATAGGGACCGAACTGTCTCACGACGTTCTAAACCCAGCTCGCGTACCACTTTAAATGGCGAACAGCCATACCCTTGGGACCGGCTTCAGCCCCAGGATGTGATGAGCCGACATCGAGGTGCCAAACACCGCCGTCGATATGAACTCTTGGGCGGTATCAGCCTGTTATCCCCGGAGTACCTTTTATCCGTTGAGCGATGGCCCTTCCATACAGAACCACCGGATCACTAAGACCTACTTTCGTACCTGCTCGACGTGTCTGTCTCGCAGTCAAGCGCGCTTTTGCCTTTATACTCTACGACCGATTTCCGACCGGTCTGAGCGCACCTTCGTACTCCTCCGTTACTCTTTAGGAGGAGACCGCCCCAGTCAAACTACCCACCATACACTGTCCTCGATCCGGATAACGGACCAGAGTTAGAACCTCAAGGTTGCCAGGGTGGTATTTCAAGGATGGCTCCACGCGAACTGGCGTCCACGCTTCAAAGCCTCCCACCTATCCTACACAAGCAAGCTCAAAGTCCAGTGCAAAGCTATAGTAAAGGTTCACGGGGTCTTTCCGTCTAGCCGCGGATACACTGCATCTTCACAGCGATTTCAATTTCACTGAGTCTCGGGTGGAGACAGCGCCGCCATCGTTACGCCATTCGTGCAGGTCGGAACTTACCCGACAAGGAATTTCGCTACCTTAGGACCGTTATAGTTACGGCCGCCGTTTACCGGGGCTTCGATCAAGAGCTTCGCGTTAGCTAACCCCATCAATTAACCTTCCGGCACCGGGCAGGCGTCACACCCTATACGTCCACTTTCGTGTTTGCAGAGTGCTGTGTTTTTAATAAACAGTCGCAGCGGCCTGGTATCTTCGACCGGCATGAGCTTACGGGGTAAACCCTTCACCCTCACCGGCGCACCTTCTCCCGAAGTTACGGTGCCATTTTGCCTAGTTCCTTCACCCGAGTTCTCTCAAGCGCCTTGGTATTCTCTACCTAACCACCTGTGTCGGTTTGGGGTACGGTTCCTAGTTACCTGAAGCTTAGAAGCTTTTCCTGGAAGCATGGCATCAACCACTTCGTCGTCTAAAAGACAACTCGTCATCAGCTCTCGGCATTAAGCGCCCGGATTTACCTAAGCACTCTGCCTACCACCTTAAACACGGACAACCAACGCCGTGCTGGCCTAGCCTTCTCCGTCCCTCCATCGCAGTAACTAGAAGTACGGGAATATTAACCCGTTTCCCATCGACTACGCATTTCTGCCTCGCCTTAGGGGCCGACTCACCCTGCGTCGATTAACGTTGCGCAGGAAACCTTGGTCTTTCGGCGTGCGAGTTTTTCACTCGCATTGTCGTTACTCATGTCAGCATTCGCACTTCTGATACCTCCAGCAAGCTTCTCAACTCACCTTCACAGGCTTACAGAACGCTCCTCTACCGCTCAACTTACGTTGAACCCGTAGCTTCGGTGTATGGTTTGAGCCCCGTTACATCTTCCGCGCAGGCCGACTCGACTAGTGAGCTATTACGCTTTCTTTAAAGGGTGGCTGCTTCTAAGCCAACCTCCTAGCTGTCTAAGCCTTCCCACATCGTTTCCCACTTAACCATAACTTTGGGACCTTAGCTGACGGTCTGGGTTGTTTCCCTTTTCACGACGGACGTTAGCACCCGCCGTGTGTCTCCCGTGCTGACACTTGCTGGTATTCGGAGTTTGCATCGGTTTGGTAAGTCGGGATGACCCCCTAGCCGAAACAGTGCTCTACCCCCAGCAGTGATACACGAGGCGCTACCTAAATAGCTTTCGAGGAGAACCAGCTATCTCCGAGCTTGATTAGCCTTTCACTCCGATCCACAGGTCATCCGCTAACTTTTCAACGGTAGTCGGTTCGGTCCTCCAGTCAGTGTTACCTAACCTTCAACCTGCCCATGGATAGATCGCCCGGTTTCGGGTCTATACCCAGCGACTAAACGCCCTATTAAGACTCGCTTTCGCTACGCCTCCCCTATTCGGTTAAGCTCGCCACTGAATATAAGTCGCTGACCCATTATACAAAAGGTACGCAGTCACCCAACAAAGTAGGCTCCCACTGCTTGTACGCATACGGTTTCAGGTTCTATTTCACTCCCCTCTCCGGGGTTCTTTTCGCCTTTCCCTCACGGTACTGGTTCACTATCGGTCAGTCAGTAGTATTTAGCCTTGGAGGATGGTCCCCCCATATTCAGACAAAGTTTCTCGTGCTCCGTCCTACTCGATTTCACTTCTAAGATCCTTTCGCGTACAGGGCTATCACCCACTATGGCCGCACTTTCCAGAGCGTTCCGCTAAAATCAAAGAAGCTTAAGGGCTAGTCCCCGTTCGCTCGCCACTACTAAGGGAATCTCGGTTGATTTCTATTCCTCAGGGTACTTAGATGTTTCAGTTCCCCTGGTTCGCCTCCTACACCTATGTATTCAGTGCAGGATACCCAGCTTATGCTGGGTGGGTTCCCCCATTCAGAGATCTCCGGATCAAAGTCTGTTTGCCGACTCCCCGAAGCTTATCGCAGGCTACCACGTCTTTCATCGCCTCTGACTGCCAAGGCATCCACCGTATGCGCTTCTTCACTTGACCATATAACCCCAAGCAATCTGGTTATTGTCTCTAACGTGAAGACGACATTCGCCGAAAATTTGCACTTGAGAACAACGCAAATTTTACCTTGATTGACCAACTGCCAGTGAAAGCAGTCAATCAGTCACTTCTATCACATACCCAAATTTTTAAAGAACGATTCGCTACTGGTCAAAGACCAGAAATCAACATTCAACAGGTTAAACCTGGAACGCTCATTTCTGAACTCTACACGGGCTGTAAGTGGTGGAGCCAAGCGGGATCGAACCGCTGACCTCCTGCGTGCAAGGCAGGCGCTCTCCCAGCTGAGCTATGGCCCCATATTCGTACAAGGCCAAACCCCACAACAATTGGTGGGTCTGGGCAGATTCGAACTGCCGACCTCACCCTTATCAGGGGTGCGCTCTAACCAACTGAGCTACAGACCCAATCGTCTTTCGCAATGAATCAAGCAATTCGTGTGGGAGCTTATGAAGAAGCTGATGTCGTCGATTAAGGAGGTGATCCAGCCGCAGGTTCCCCTACGGCTACCTTGTTACGACTTCACCCCAGTCATGAATCACACCGTGGTAACCGTCCCCCTTGCGGTTAGACTAGCTACTTCTGGTGCAACCCACTCCCATGGTGTGACGGGCGGTGTGTACAAGGCCCGGGAACGTATTCACCGTGACATTCTGATTCACGATTACTAGCGATTCCGACTTCACGCAGTCGAGTTGCAGACTGCGATCCGGACTACGATCGGTTTTATGGGATTAGCTCCACCTCGCGGCTTGGCAACCCTTTGTACCGACCATTGTAGCACGTGTGTAGCCCTGGCCGTAAGGGCCATGATGACTTGACGTCATCCCCACCTTCCTCCGGTTTGTCACCGGCAGTCTCCTTAGAGTTCCCGGCATAACCCGCTGGTAACTAAGGACAAGGGTTGCGCTCGTTACGGGACTTAACCCAACATCTCACGACACGAGCTGACGACAGCCATGCAGCACCTGTCTTACAGTTCCCGAAGGCACCAATCCATCTCTGGAAAGTTCTGTAGATGTCAAGGCCAGGTAAGGTTCTTCGCGTTGCTTCGAATTAAACCACATGCTCCACCGCTTGTGCGGGCCCCCGTCAATTCATTTGAGTTTTAACCTTGCGGCCGTACTCCCCAGGCGGTCAACTTAATGCGTTAGCTGCGCCACTAAAATCTCAAGGATTCCAACGGCTAGTTGACATCGTTTACGGCGTGGACTACCAGGGTATCTAATCCTGTTTGCTCCCCACGCTTTCGCACCTCAGTGTCAGTATCAGTCCAGGTGGTCGCCTTCGCCACTGGTGTTCCTTCCTATATCTACGCATTTCACCGCTACACAGGAAATTCCACCACCCTCTACCGTACTCTAGCTTGCCAGTTTTGGATGCAGTTCCCAGGTTGAGCCCGGGGCTTTCACATCCAACTTAACAAACCACCTACGCGCGCTTTACGCCCAGTAATTCCGATTAACGCTTGCACCCTCTGTATTACCGCGGCTGCTGGCACAGAGTTAGCCGGTGCTTATTCTGTCGGTAACGTCAAAATTGCAACGTATTAGGTTACAACCCTTCCTCCCAACTTAAAGTGCTTTACAATCCGAAGACCTTCTTCACACACGCGGCATGGCTGGATCAGGCTTTCGCCCATTGTCCAATATTCCCCACTGCTGCCTCCCGTAGGAGTCTGGACCGTGTCTCAGTTCCAGTGTGACTGATCATCCTCTCAGACCAGTTACGGATCGTCGCCTTGGTGAGCCATTACCTCACCAACTAGCTAATCCGACCTAGGCTCATCTGATAGCGTGAGGTCCGAAGATCCCCCACTTTCTCCCGTAGGACGTATGCGGTATTAGCGTTCCTTTCGAAACGTTGTCCCCCACTACCAGGCAGATTCCTAGGCATTACTCACCCGTCCGCCGCTGAATCAGGTAGCAAGCTACCCTCATCCGCTCGACTTGCATGTGTTAGGCCTGCCGCCAGCGTTCAATCTGAGCCATGATCAAACTCTTCAGTTCAATACTGCTTGGGTTTTGAGAAAACCCTAAACTTGGCTCAGCAATCGCAAATCTCTTACTTAAAAGAGGTAACTCTCGAATTAACGAGTGTTGCTTTGTGATGCTGATAATCAGTTGACTACCAGTCTTACCTCACAAGCACCCACACGAATTGCTTGATTCAGTTGTTAAAGAACAGTTGGTTAAGTCTTTCGTCTCAACCGAGGCGCGCATTCTACAGCAGCCTCATCTTCCGTCAAGCAGTTTCGAAAAATTCTTTTCAAACTCAACCGCTTGCGCCTTCGATCGGCTTTCAGCCCCTCGTCAGCGGGAGGCGAATTCTACAGCGTTCAAACCCGCTGTCAACCACCTCTTTCAACCGCCTCCGATCGACTCGACCGAAGCGCCGACAGGATCAACCACTCACCCTGCCAGGCCGGCGCATTCTACGCAGCTTTCGCTGCATTGCAACCCCTATTTTTAAGTCAACCAATTGATTTACAAGAGGTTTTCCGAGAGGTCCGCGCCGGAAGTGGTGCGCATTATAGGCCCCGCTCGCGACAGGTCAACGCTTTATTAGCAAAAGATTATTCGGCCTTGAGCGTAATACGCGCGAAGGCCTTCTTGCCCGCCTGACAGACGTGGGTCGCACCAAGCTTATAGACGAAGGCGCGATCGACCACCTCGCCATCGACGCGCACGGAACCAGAACCGAGCAGATCGCGCGCCATCGCGGCGTTCTTGACCAGCCCGGCCTTGTTGAGCAGCGCTGCGATCGGCATGTCCTCAGAGGCAGCCAGCTCGATTTCCGGCAGATCCTCGGGGAGCTCGCCATCCTTCATGCGATTGCCCGCGGAGCGGTGCGCATTGGTCGCTGCCTCTTCGCCATGGAAGCGCGCCACGATCTCTTCGGCCAACTTGATCTTGATGTCCCGCGGATTCGCACCCTTCTCGACATCGATCCGGAACTGGTCGATTTCCTCGAGCGAGCGGAAGCTGAGGAGCTCGAAGTAACGCCACATCAGCACATCGGGAATGGAGACCAGCTTGCTATACATCACGCCTGGCGCCTCCTGGATGCCCACATAGTTGCCCAGGGATTTGGACATCTTCTTGACGCCATCGAGCCCCTCGAGCAGCGGCATGGTGACGACGCATTGCGATGCCTGACCATAGGCGCGCTGCAGCTCCCGCCCCATCAGCAGATTGAACTTCTGGTCGGTGCCGCCCAGCTCGACATCGGCACGCAGAGCCACCGAGTCGTAGCCCTGGACCAGGGGGTAGAGGAACTCGTGAATGGCGATTGGCTGATTGGTCGAGTAGCGCTTGCTGAAGTCGTCGCGCTCGAGCATGCGCGCCACGGTGTACTGGGACGCCAGGCGAATGAAATCGGCCGGGGACAGCTGATCCATCCAGGTGGAATTGAACGCCACCTCGGTCTTGGCCGGATCGAGAATCTTGAACACCTGGGCTTTATAGGTCTCGGCGTTGTCCAGCACCTGCTCGCGGGTCAGCGGCGGACGGGTAGCACTCTTGCCACTCGGATCGCCGATCATCCCGGTGAAGTCACCAATCAGGAAAATCACCTGATGCCCCAGCTCCTGGAACTGACGCAGCTTATTAATAAGCACGGTATGCCCGAGGTGAAGATCCGGCGCCGTCGGGTCGAAGCCCGCCTTGATGCGCAACGGCTGACCACGCTTGAGCTTTTCCACCAGCTCGGACTCAACCAGAACCTCTTCCGCACCGCGCTTGATCAGCGCCAGCTGCTCTTCGACCGACTTCATGACAGGACTCACGACCACTCAAAAACCAAAGGGAACCAACCATACAAGATCAGGAACAAATAACAAGTTTTGCCCAGAGCCGGCGAGATACATGCCTGCGTGTTCTGCATCAGGGTTGCCTCACAGACGATTTGGTTATATTTTATACAGTTACTGCATATCCATTGCTTTCTTCATCTCTTCATCTCGTAAAAGCCAAAGCAGCCTATGACCCCTACACGAAAAGCCCCCCCCCTGTACCCCAAAAGTCACATCCTGGCGGCGAGCGGCGTCGCCGCGATGCTCAGCCTGGCGCTTCTGGTGTTCCCCTCGCGGGAAGTGGAAGCCAAGCGCACCTACCTCAACCTCGAGCTCGAGAACACCTCCGAACTGGTGGTGCAACAGAAAGACGACCTGCGACCAGCGGATCTAGACCCGGACAGCAACGACTCGCCTTTCGCCAAGATCGAAGGCGCGGCCGAAGCAGAGACCGCCAGCGCACAAGACAGCTCGCCCCCCCGCGACAGCCCTCCCGCCGACAGACCCTCTCCACAAGACCGTCAGCGTGGCCAATGGCGACACGCTGTCCACGGTCTTCGCCAAGGTTGGGCTGTCGGCGAACGCCCTGCACGAGGTGCTCAATAGCAGCAAGGAGGCCAAGCGTTTCAGTCGCCTCAAGGTTGGCCAGCAGCTCGAGTTCAAGCTGACGGCGGACGGCGGACTGGAAAGCCTGCGCAGCAAGCTGAACGACCTGGAGAGCATCAGCCTGGCCAAGACCGACTCGGGCTTTGCCTTCAAGCGCGACCTGGTCAAGCCGGAAGTACGCTCTGCCTATGCCCACGGCGTGATCAACAGCTCGCTGTTCCTGGCCGCCAAGCGCGCCGGCCTGTCCCATGGACTGACCATGGATCTGGCGAACATCTTCGGCTACGACATCGACTTCGCCATGGATATTCGCGAAGGCGACGAATTCGAACTGCTCTACGAAGAGAAAGTGGTCGAGGGCAAGAAGGTCGGCAGCGGCGACATCCTCTCGGCACGCTTCACCAACCGCGGCAAGACCTTCACCGCCGTGCGCTATACCGACAAGCAAGGCAACACCAGCTATTACGGAGCCGACGGCACCAGCATGCGCAAGGCCTTCATCCGCACCCCGGTGGATTTCGCCCGCATCAGCTCGCGCTTCTCCAACGGCCGGCGCCACCCGATCCTCAACAAGATCCGCGCCCACAAGGGCGTCGACTATGCCGCGCCGCGCGGCACACCGATCAAGGCCGCCGGCGACGGCAAGATCGCCCTGGCGGGCCGCAAGGGCGGCTACGGCAACACCGTGGTGATCCAGCACGGCAGCCGCTACCGCACCCTGTATGCGCACATGCAGGGATTCGCCAAGGGCATTCGCACCGGCGGCAGCGTCAAGCAGGGGCAGATCATCGGCTACATAGGCACCACCGGCCTGTCCACCGGACCGCACCTGCACTACGAGTTCCAGGTCAACGGCACCCATGTCGACCCGCTGAGCCAGAAGCTGCCGATGGCCGACCCCATCGCCGGCAACGAGAAGCAGCGCTTCCTGCAGCTGAGCAAGCCGCTGATGGCGCGCATGGATCAGGAGCGCTCCACCCTCCTCGCCCTGAACAAGCGCTAAGCCAAATGCCGCGCTATCTCGGGGTGATGTCCGGCACCAGCCTGGACGGCATGGACATCGCCCTGATCGAGCAGACCGACAGCACCCGGCTGCTCGCCACCCATTATCTGCCCATGCCGGAGGCGCTGCGCGCCGAGCTCCTGACGTTGTGCGCCACCGGCCCCGATGAGCTGGCGCGCGCGGCGATGGCCGAACAGCGCTGGGTCGAGCTCGCCGCCCAGGGCATCGCCACCCTGCTGCAGCAGCACAATCTCAGCTCCACATCGATCCGCGCCATCGGCAGCCACGGCCAGACGGTGCGCCACGAGCCGGCGCGCGGCTTCAGCATCCAGATCGGCAACCCCGCCCTGCTCGCCGAGCTGACCGGCATCAGCGTGGTCAGCGACTTTCGGCGCCGCGACGTGGCGGCCGGCGGGCAAGGCGCACCGCTGGTGCCGGCCTTTCATGAGGCCCTGTTCGGCGCTCCGGACCGCTGTCGCGCCGTACTGAACGTCGGAGGTTTCAGCAACCTCAGCCTGCTGGAAGCGGAAAAGCCGGTGCGCGGTTTCGACTGCGGCCCCGGCAACGTGCTGATGGACGCCTGGATTCAGCGCCACCGGGGCGTCGACTACGACAGGGACGGCGCCTGGGCGGCCACGGGACGGATGCAGCCCACGCTGCTGCACGCCCTGCTTAGCGATCCCTTCTTCCAGGCCCGGGGTCCGAAGAGCACCGGCCGCGAGCTGTTCAACCTGGCCTGGCTCGACGCCCGGCTGAGCCAATTGCCGCAGTATCCCGCCGAGGATGTGCAGGCCACGCTGCTGGAGCTGACCGCTACGAGCATCGTCGAGGCCCTGCAGGCGGCCCAGAAGCGGACGGATGAACTGCTGGTGTGCGGCGGCGGCGCGCACAACCGCACGCTGATGGCGCGCCTGGCCGAGCGCCTGCCCGGCTGCGCGGTCAGCAGCACCGAGGCCCACGGCGTGCCCGCCGACTGGGTCGAGGCCATGGCCTTCGCCTGGCTGGCCCACTGCTGCCTGGAGGGCATCCCGGCCAACCGCCCGAGCGTCACCGGCGCCCGCGGGCTGCGGGTACTCGGCGCGATCTACCCCGCCTGAGCGTCACTTCGCCCGCAGATACGCAAACGCCGTGCACTGGGCACGGCGTTTCGCTGCATACAGCTGGATGCGATCAGATCGAGAACGACGAACCGCAACCGCAGGTGGTGGTGGCATTGGGGTTCTTGATCACGAAGCGCGAACCCTCGAGGCCTTCCTGATAGTCCACTTCGGCACCGGCGAGATACTGGAAGCTCATCGGGTCGACCACCAGGCTCACCCCCTCGCGCTCCACTATGGTGTCGTCCTCGGCCACCTCTTCGTCGAAGGTGAAACCGTACTGGAAGCCCGAGCAGCCGCCTCCGGTGACGAATACGCGCAACTTGAGGCGCGGGTTGCCCTCTTCATCGACCAGGCTCTTCACCTTGCTCGCTGCGCCTTCGGTGAACAGCAAAGCTGTGGGGGTGAAGGTTTCGACGCTCATGCTGACTTTCTCCCGGCGCCAAGCGCCCTACTGCGTTGAGGCCCTGCATTATCCGCTTACCCCAGAAAAGCGGTCAACTATTGTGCGAGGTCCAGGCTCTCCGGCAGCTCCAACGGTCGCTGCCCATCCTTGAGGTGACACAGGCGTCCCTCGATCTGCGCGCCCATGGCCATCTCCATCAGGCCGTAATAGAGATTGCCGCGCACCCGCGCCCGGGCGCCGAGCTCCAGATGCTCGCTGGCGTGCACGTCGCCGATCACCTCGCCGTCTATCACTATATGGGGGGCGCGAATCTCGCCTTCAACCAGCCCCTCGACACTGACCCGAACCATGCCGTCGCTGGTCTGCACGTTGCCGTTCATGCGCCCGTCGACCTGGACCGCCCCCTGAAAGCACAGGTCACCGCTCAGCTCGGCCCCCGTGGCAATCAGGCTGGTCTGGCCGCTGAAACGCTGCAGGTCGGTCTTGCTCTTGTCTTTATTCCACATCGGGGACTCTCACTCTTCGTCGATCCATTTGAATGTGCGCTCCAAGGGCTTCTCGCCTTTGACTTCGGCGCGCACCCTGACCTGACGTGGCTCGAAGCCCTCAGGTAACTTCAGCTCCGCGAAACGTCCCGCCTCGGGAATCGCCTGAAAATGCTTGAAGGTGAAGGCGATCACCTGCTCGCTCAGCTCATCAGGCAGCCCCCGGGTCAGGCCCGCCAGCTCCAGACTGACGTCCTTGCCGCCCTGCCGCCCCTCCACGGTGACCCGCAGCTGGCCCTGCAGCGGCTTGTCGTCCTTGCCCACCCGGCTGAGCAACAGTTTGTAGCGGAAATGCCGCGGCCTTTCCGTGGCCTGCAGCTCAAAGGCGCGAATGCGCAGGCCTTCGCGACGGCTGGCCGGAGCCAGCACGCCCTTGTAGAAGGCCAGGTCCTGCTGCTGCTTGAATATCTGTTCTTCGAGCAGCTTGATGGTCAGGCGATTCTGCTCGTTGGCCTGCTGGGCGACCCTTTCGCCACTGCTGACCATGGCCAGCCTCTGGCGCAGCTGCTCCAACTCCCGCTCCTGCTCGCTCCAGCGCGCCTGCAACGCCTCATGCTCGGCCATGAAGGCCTGGGTGCCGCGCGCCTGCCACCAGGCACCAGCCAGGAAGGCCAGCGGCACCGCGACCGTCAGCAGCAGCAGCGCCAGGCGCACCCGCCCCGCGCGACGCGGGTCGCTCGGACGGACTTCCCAGCCGGCCATCAGGGCAACAGGGCCGCGTGCGCCAGGCCGAGCCGCTCTTCCAGGCCGAAGAGGATGTTCATGTTCTGCAGCGCCTGCCCCGAGGCACCCTTGACCAGATTGTCGATCACCGACAGCACCACCACCAGGTCGCCGTCCTGGGGCCGGTGCACGGCGATGCGGCAGACGTTGGCACCACGCACGCTGCGGGTCTCGGGGTGGCTGCCGGCCGGCATCACGTCGACGAAGGGTTCGTCGGCGTAGCGCTGCTCATACAGCGCCTGCAGATCGACCGAGCGATCCACCACGGTGGCATACAGGGTCGCGTGGATGCCGCGGATCATCGGCGTCAGGTGCGGCACGAAGGTCAAGCCCACCTCGCCGCCGGCCGCCCGGCGCAGGCCCTGGCGGATCTCCGGCAGGTGGCGATGGCCCTTGACCCCGTAGGCCTTCATGCTCTCGCCGGCCTCGCTGAACAGCGAGCCGACGCTGGCACCGCGCCCGGCACCGCTGACCCCGGACTTGCAATCGGCGATCAGCGTCGAGGTCTCGGCCAGGCCGGCCTCCAGCAACGGAATCAGGCCGAGCTGGGCGGCGGTCGGGTAGCAGCCCGGCACCGCGATCAGCCGCGCCTGCTTGATCGCCTCGCGGTTGACCTCCGGCAAGCCGTATACCGCCTCGGGCAGCAGGTCCGGCGCGCCGTGCGGCTGGCCGTACCACTTGGCCCACTCCATGGCATCCTGCAGGCGGAAGTCGGCCGACAGGTCGATCACCTTGGTCCCGGCCGCCAGCAACTCGCCGGCCAGAGCATGGGCCACGCCGTGAGGGGTGGCGAAGAACACCACGTCACAGGCCCCCAGGGTCGCCACGTCCGGTACGCTGAAGGCCAGATTCGGGTAGTGGCCACGCAGATTCGGGTACATCTCGTCGACCCGCATGCCCGCCTCGGAGCGCGACGTGATGACCTCGACTTGCGCCTGCGGGTGCTGCGCCAGCAGACGTAACAGCTCGACACCGGTGTAACCCGTGCCGCCGACGATACCGACCTTGACCATCACTTGCCCCTTGCGAAAAAGCCATTGGAAAGCTGCCGATGATAAAGCCGCATCGGCCAGGGGCCAACCGCTGCGGATGACGCAAGCGTCGATGGCCTCTACTATCGGACCTGTTTATTTCTCGAGGCTATAAGCATGCTCTATCTGTGGCTCAAGGCCCTGCACATCATCGCCATGGTCTGCTGGTTCGCCGGACTGTTCTACCTGCCACGCCTGTTCGTCTACCACGCCATGAGCGAGGACGAAGCCAGTCGCGAGCGCTTCTGCGTGATGGAGCGCAAGCTGTACCGCGGCATCATGCTGCCGTCGATGCTCGCCACCCTGGCGTTCGGCATCTGGCTGCTGAGCCTCAACGCCGGCACCTATTTCAGCCAGGGCTGGATGCACGCCAAGCTCGCCCTGGTGCTCCTGCTGATCGGCTATCACCATGTCTGTGGCGCCCAGCTCAAGCGTTTCGCCCGTGGCGAAAACCGCCGCAGCCATATGTTCTACCGCTGGTTCAACGAGGCACCGGTGCTGCTGCTGGTCGCCATCGTGGTGCTGGTGGTGGTCCGCCCGTTCTGACCCCCTTCTCAGCCCCCAGGTGTCGCCATGCCCTTGCCCGACTTGTTCGAACAGCGCCTGCGCCTGCCGGTGGTCGCCGCACCGATGTTCCTGGTCTCCAACCCTGCCCTGGTGCTGGCCTGCTGCCACAGCGGCATAGTCGGCAGCTTTCCGGCGCTGAACCAGCGTGACAGCGCCGGCTTCCGCGCCTGGCTGGAGGAGATCGCCGGCGGCCTCGACGCGGCGGCGGCGCCCTATGCGGTCAACCTGATCGTGCACGGCAGCAACCCGCGCCTGCAGGCCGACCTGGCGATCTGCGTCGAGCAGCGCGTGCCCATCGTCATCACCAGCCTCGGCGCGGTGAAGGAGGTGGTCGATGCGGTGCACGGCTACGGCGGCCTGGTGTTCCACGACGTGACCACCCGCCGCCATGCGGAGAAGGCCGCCGCCGCCGGGGTTGACGGGCTGATCGCGGTGGCCGCCGGCGCCGGCGGGCACGCCGGCACCTGGAGCCCGTTCGCCCTGATCGCGGAGATCCGCCAGTTCTTCGACAAGACCCTGCTGCTCGCCGGTTGCCTCAACCACGGCCACGAGATACTCGCCGCCCAGCTGCTCGGCGCCGACCTGGCCTACCTCGGCACCCGTTTTATCGCCACCCATGAGAACGGCGCCAGCAGCGAGTACAAGCAGATGATCGTCGATGCCCAGGCAGCCGACATCATCCACACCCCTGCCGTGTCGGGAGTGCCGGCCAGCTTCATGCGCCAGAGCCTGGAGCGGGCCGGCTACGATCTTCGGCACTTGCAGGACAAGGGCGCCATCGACTATGGCGAGAAGCTCAAGCCCGTCGCCGACGAGGCCAAGGCCTGGAAGACCGTGTGGTCGGCCGGCCAGGGCGTCGGGGCTATCGCCGACCTGCCGACGGTCGAGGCGCTGGTGACCCGCCTGGACCTCGAGTACCGTGCCGCCCAACGCCGCGCGCAGCAGCTGCGACCCGGCCGATAGGGCGCGGACCACACGACGCCGGGCTCCAGGCAAGCCCCCGCATTCTGCTCTAGGCTGCTTGCATAGCGGCCTGCCCGATGCTGACCGGCAGCACCCGCCCCCTCAGATAGCGACAAGGACGCTGGTATGAGCCAAGCCCGCTTCAAGATCGTCTTCGACGGCGAACTGATGCCCGAAGTGACCCTGGAAACCGCCAAGGACAACCTCGCGCGCCTGTTCAAGAGTGACCGCACGCGCATCAACAGCCTGTTCAGCGGCAGCCCCCTGGCGATCAAGCGCAACCTGCAGGAGAGCGAGGCCGATCAGTACCTCGCGGCCCTGCACCGCGCCGGCGCCAGGGCGCGCAAGGAGCCCGACCCGGGCGCCAGCCTGAGCCTGGAGGAGAGCGCCACGGACGCCACCGAGGAGGCCGGCATGACCTGCCCGAAGTGCGCTCGACAGCAGCCCAAGGCGGCCGAGTGCATGGCCTGCGGCATCGTCATCGCCAAGTACCTGGCCCGCCAGACCCAGTTCGCCGAGCACCAGGCCGGCGCACCGAAGCCCCCCGTGCAGCTGGTCGAGGCGGCGGCCAACAGCCCCTACGCCACGCCTCGGGCCACGGTCGCCGAGGCCCTGCCGCCGGTCGGCGAGCTGAATGTCTTCAGCCTCGACGGACGCATCGGCCGCCTGCGCTACCTGGCCTGGTCACTGATGCTGACCCTGGCCTTCGCCGGAGTCATGGCGGTGGTGGCCATCGCCGCCACCGTATCCGACCTGCTCGGCGGCCTGCTGACCCTCGGCGTGGTGCTCGGCATGCTGGTGGTCAGCGTGCAGATCGGCGCGCAACGCCTGCACGACATCGGCTGGAGCGCCTGGCTCCTGTTGCTGAACCTCGTGCCCGTCGTCAACAGCATCTTCTGGCTCCTGATGCTGGTGGTCCCCGGCAGCACCGGCGCCAACCGCTACGGCCCGCCACCGCCGGCAAACGGCCTCGCGGTCAAGCTGCTCGCCGGCCTGTTCCTCGCCCTGCTGCTCGGCGGCCTGCTCACGCTGTTCCTCGGCGGCTTCGCCATGCTCGGCATGGCCCTGAGCGGCCTCGACCTGGGCGTCCTGGACGCGCCGCGCCCCTAGCCACCAAGCCCGCCGCACAGACCCTTTGCAGGCGCGCCCCCGGGCGGCGGTAAAATAGCCGCCGCCCAGGCAACCCGGCGCCAGCGCCGTGGTCAAACCCGCCCGCCCCCTTCCCGGAGAACCCCGATGCCCCGTTATGCCCTGATCACTGGTGCCTCCAGCGGCATCGGCCTGGCGCTGGCCGAAGCCCTGGCGCGCCGTGGGCGCAACCTGATCCTGGTGGCCCGTCGCCGCGGCGCCCTGGAGAGCATCGCCCTGGAACTGAGCCAGCGTTTCGCCGTGGAGGTGCTGTTCCGCACCTGCGACCTGAGCCAGCCGCTGCAGCTGTCCGGGCTGCTGCATGAGCTGGAGCAGGGCGAACGCAGCCTCGACCTGTTGGTGAACAACGCCGGCCTGGGCACCTCGGGCGCCTTCATCGACCAGGACTGGAGCCGCGAACAGCAGCTGATCGAGGTGAACATCCTCGCCCTCGCCCGCCTCAGCCATGCCATCGGCCATGCCATGGCCGAGCAGGGCGGCGGGCAGATCCTCAACGTCGCCTCGCTCGCCGGCTTCCAGCCGGGGGCCTGGATGAGCAACTACTACGCGAGCAAGGCCTATGTGCTGCATTTCTCCGAGGCCCTGCGCGAGGAACTCAAGCCACGCGGCGTCAGCGTCTCGGTACTCTGCCCGGGGCCGACGCGCAGCGCCTTCTTCCGCACCGCCGGGCTCGACAGCCGCCCGCTGGAGGGCGGCAAGCTGCTGATGGGCGCCGAGGAACTGGCCCTGCTCACCGTCCGCGCCCTGGAGAAGAAACGCGCGATCATCATCCCCGGCTGGCGCAACCGCCTGCTGGCCCGACTGCCGCGCCTGGCGCCCCGCTGGCTGGTACGCCTGGTCACGGCACGCATCAACCGCCACTTCCTGCGCGGGCCCCGCGCCTAGGCCTCAACCGTTGGCATTGACCGTGCGGCCGCTGGCCCAGGCCCGCAACGCGGCGAGCCGCTCGGCCATCACCACCGACAGCGGCGCGGTGCCCTGGATCGCCTGCAGCAACAGCAGCTGATCGACCGCCCGCTGCTGCGCCTGGGCGGCATACAGGGCGCTGACCACCACCTGCTCGATCTCGG
Source organism: Pseudomonas lalucatii (assembly GCF_018398425.1). Lineage (NCBI taxonomy): Bacteria > Pseudomonadati > Pseudomonadota > Gammaproteobacteria > Pseudomonadales > Pseudomonadaceae > Pseudomonas > Pseudomonas lalucatii. The sequence goes on from NZ_JADPMV010000002.1 coordinate 1,372,292, forward strand.
CCCCGGAGAAGCCCTCGCTGGCCGCCGCCAACAGGTCGAGGTCGAAGCCGCTGGCGTCCAGCTCGCGCCGGCCCAGGTGGATCCGCAAGATCTCCGCGCGCACCGCGGCATCGGGCAGGTCGACGAAGAACAGCTCGTCGAAACGCCCCTTGCGCACCAGTTCCGGCGGCAGGCGGTCGATGGCGTTGGCGGTGGCCACCATGAACACCGGCGCCTTGCGCTCGGCCATCCAGGTCAGCAGGGTGCCGAGCACGCGCTGGCTGACGCCGCCGTCGTGGTCGCCGCTGGCCAGGCCCTTCTCGACCTCGTCCATCCACAACACGCAGGGCGCCATCTGTTCGGCCAGCCGGAGGGCCTCGCGCAGGTTGCGTTCGGTCTCGCCGAAGAACTTGTTGTACAGGCAGGCGAAGTCCAGGCGTAGCAGCGGCAGCCCCCACATCCCGGCCACGGCCTTGGCCGCCAGGCTCTTGCCGCCGCCCTGCACGCCGACCAGCAGCAGGCCCTTGGGCAGGTCGCTACCCTTGCCTTGGATAAACACGCCCTGGCGTTCGCCCAGCCAGCGCTTGAGATTCCCCAGCCCGCCGACTTCGGCGAAACGCGCGGTGTCGTACTCGAAGCTCAGCACCCCCTCCAGGTCGAGCAGCTGGAACTTGGCCTTGTTCAGCTCCGGCAGGTCCTCCTGGGTGATCGCGCCGTCGTCGCAGATCAGGTTGCGCGCCAGGCTGCGGGCCTCGCCATGGCTCAGCCCACGCAGGTTCTTCACCACCTGCTGCAGGGTGCGATTGTCGGTGCGCACCCGGGCGTTGCGGTTCTGTTCGCTCCAGCGCGCCGCCTCCTCACGAACGATGCCCAGCAGCTCATCCTCGGACGGCAGCGCCAGGCTGAAGCGGGCGGCGTGGCGCTGCACCTCCGGCGGCAGCTTGCAGGCGTGGGACACCAGCACCAGGGTCGGCTTGTGCAGGCCGTGACCGAGGGCGACCTCCTTGAGCAGGCGCACCAGCCTGGGGTTGTCGTCGAGGAAGGGATGCAGGTCGCACATCACGTACAGGTTGGGCTGCGGGTCGGCCTTGATCAGCCGCAGCGCGGCCTCGGGCTCCTGGGTGGCGCCCTCGCCCAGGGCCTCGCCGCCGAACCCCAGGCGCTGCAAGCCTTCGGTCACCGACCAGGTGCGCAGGCCGAGGCCGCGCTTGACGGCCAGGCCGGTCAGGGTCTCCAGCACCCGCGGTTCGTCCCAGGACTCGATGAGGATCAGCTTGACCTTGGAGTCGAGCACCAGTCCCAGGTCATGGATGTCGTTCTTCACACAGGCTCCTTGTGCACTGGCCGGGGCAAAACCGGCTGGCTAAACTCGAATTTCATCAAACGGGCCGGGAGACTGCCCATGGACTGTCTGTTCTGCAAGATCGTCGCCGGGGAGATACCCGCGCGCAAGCTCTACGAAGACGACCAGCTGTTCGCCTTCCACGATATCGGCCCGCAGGCGCCGGTGCATTTCCTGGTGATCCCGAAGCAGCACATCCGCACCCTCAAGGACCTCGAGGAGGCGCACAAGCCCCTGCTCGGGCACCTGGTCTTCACCGCCCAGCGCCTGGCGCGCGAGCTGGGGTGCGAGGAAGGCTTCCGCCTGGTGATGAACTGCGAGGCCCAGGCCGGCCAGAGCGTCTACCACATCCATATGCACGTGCTCGGCCAGCGGCCGATGCATTGGCCGCCGGGCTGAACCGCCCCCGGCCTGGACGGCTGCGGCGATGCGCCTGCAGCCCGCGGCCGGCCATTGGGGTAAACTGCCCCGCGTTGCCCACGCCGGAGGTCCCGATGACCAACGATCGCCACTACTCGCCCGTCGACCGCCTGCTGCTGCAGGCCGACATGGCCCTGCGCACCCTGCTGCCCTTCAGCGGCCAGCCCAGCCGGCCATCGCCGGCGATCGTGCAGAACGAAACCGAGCTGGATGCCGAGCAGGCCCGGCATATCGCCGGACTGATGCGCATCAACCACACCGGCGAGGTCTGCGCCCAGGCGCTGTACCAGGGCCAGGCGCTGACCGCCAAGCTGCCGGAGGTCCGCGCCGCCATGGAGCATGCCGCCGACGAGGAAACCGACCACCTGGCCTGGTGCGAGCAGCGCATCCGCCAGCTCGGCAGCCAGCCCAGCGTGCTCAACCCGCTGTTCTACGGCCTGTCCTTCGGCGTCGGCGCAGTCGCCGGGCTGATCAGCGACCGGGTCAGCCTGGGCTTCGTCGCCGCCACCGAAGACCAGGTGGTCAAGCACCTCGACGAGCACCTGCAGCAGCTGCCGCCCGCCGACGAGAAGTCCCGGGCGATCCTCGAGCAGATGCGCGAGGACGAGGCCCAGCACGCCACCAGCGCGCTGGAGGCCGGCGGCCTGCGCTTCCCCGCGCCGGTGAAATTCGGCATGACCCTGCTGTCCAAGGTGATGACCAAGAGCACCTACCGCATCTAGCTCCGAGAACCACAAAAAAGGGCGCCCGAGGCGCCCTTTTTTATGCTCTGCCGGTGTCGATCAGTGCGGCATGTTGCGCGCGTAGAAGATCTCCAGCATCTCGTGGCGCAGGCGCTCCTCGACCTGCAGGCGCTGCTCCGGCGTCAGGTTGCGGGTGGCATCGCCGAACAGGTAGTTGTCCAGGTCGAAGTCCTTGAGCAGCATCTTGGTGTGGAACAGGTTCTCCTGGTACACGTTGACGTCGGTCATCTGGTACGCCGCCTGGGTGTCGTCGGAGAGGTAGTTCTGGATCGAATTGATCTCGTGGTCGATGAAGTGCTTCTTGCCGTCCACGTCGCGGGTGAAGCCGCGCACCCGGTAGTCGACCGTGACGATGTCCGAGTCGAACTGGTGGATCAGGTAGTTCAGCGCCTTGAGCGGCGAGATCAGGCCGCAGGTGGATACGTCGATGTCCACGCGGAAGGTGGCGATGCCCTCCACCGGATGAATCTCCGGGTAGGTGTGCACGGTGATATGGCTCTTGTCCAGGTGCGCGAGAATGGTCTCGGGCAGCGGACCGGGCGACTCCTCGATCTGGCTCTCCGTCGGTTCCACCGGCTGCTCGGAAATCAGGATGGTCACGCTGGCGCCCTGGGGGTCGTAATCCTGGCGGGCGATATTGAGGATATTGGCGCCGATAATGTCGACAACATCGGTGAGAATCTGGGTCAGGCGCTCGGCATCGTACTCTTCGTCGATGTACTGCACGTAGGCCTGCTGGTCTTCCGCGGTTTCCGCGTAGCAGATGTCATAGATGTTGAAGCTCAAGGTCTTCGTCAGGTTGTTGAACCCGTGGAGCCTGAGTTTGCTTTTCATCACCGTTGGAACTCTCTATGGTGGATGCGGCGAGGCCGCGTGATCGAGCATGCCCGTCAGCTGCTAAGGACGCAGCTGCGTAGGACGATTAACACCTCTTCGCACTGGCGAGTTTGGTTGTCCGTTCGAAGCGTATGACGCCCCGAAAAATGGGGCGACATTATGCAGATGGCGCCCTTCGGCCGCCAGAGTGTGGGCGATGAAAATGATGAAAGGATGTCAGCCCAGTTCGACGATTTCATAGGCATGGCTGATCTCGACGCCGGCGCGACCGAGCATGATCGAGGCCGAGCAGTACTTCTCCGCCGACAACTCGACTGCCCGCTTCACCTGGGCCTCCTTCAAACCGCGACCCTTCACCACGAAACGCAGGTGGATCTTGGTGAACACCTTGGGCTCCTCGGTCGCGCGCTCGGCCTCGACGAAGGCCTCGCAGCTCTCTACCGCCTGCCGGGACTTCTTCAGGATGCTCACCACATCGAAGTTGCTGCAGCCGCCCAGGCCGAGCAGCAGCATCTCCATGGGGCGCACACCCAGGTTGCGCCCACCGCTCTCCGGCGGGCCGTCCATCACCAGTGCATGGCCGCTACCCGACTCGCCGAGGAACAGGGCTTCGCCGGCCCACTGAATGCGCGCTTTCATTACCAAGCCTCCGCTGTTAAAAGGGATGCAGCTTAGCACAGCGCCTTTCCCGGCCAGATAGCGCACCGACTGCGGAAAAGTTCCCCAAGCAAATGTTAGCCGTGTCGCAAAATCGGCCCGGGCGATGGCATGTCTGTTAAGCTGGCGCCGGATTACTGGCACACTGCTGCCGGATGACTAATAAGAAACTGCCTGCAAGACAAGGGCTTACCTTTTTATTTTCGGGACTCGGGCATGGTCGCAATCACCCTCACACCTAAAATCAAGAATCTCGACAAGCTCCTCGCGCACTGCCACCGCCGCCGCTACACGGCGAAGAGCACCATCATCTATGCGGGCGACCGCTGCGAAACCCTGTTCTTCATCGTCAAGGGCTCGGTCACCATCCTGATCGAGGACGACGATGGTCGCGAGATGATCATCGCCTACCTCAACGCCGGCGACTTCTTCGGCGAGATGGGCCTGTTCGACAAGGACGGTGCCGAGAAGGAGCGCAGCGCCTGGGTGCGGGCCAAGACCGAATGCGAGGTGGCGGAACTCAGCTACGCCAAGTTCCGCGAACTGACCCAGCAGGACCCGGATATCCTCTACGCCCTCGGCAGCCAGATGGCCGAGCGCCTGCGCAATACCACGCGCAAGGTCGGCGACCTGGCCTTCCTCGACGTCACCGGCCGCGTCGCCCGCACCCTGCTCGACCTGTGCAAGCAGCCGGACGCCATGACCCACCCCGATGGCATGCAGATCAAGATCACTCGCCAGGAGATCGGTCGCATCGTCGGCTGCTCGCGGGAGATGGTCGGCCGCGTACTCAAGTCCCTGGAGGAACAGGGCCTGGTGCACGTCAAGGGCAAGACCATGGTGGTCTTCGGCACGCGCTGAATGACGCGCGCATAAAAAAGCCGGCGCATGCGCCGGCTTTTTTACGTCTCGCCGTCAGTCCACGTCCGCCTGGCTGACCACCCGCTTGCGCTCGGGGAAGAACAGCCGCTCCAGCTCGGCGCCGGGGCTCTCCGCCCGCATGAACGCCTCGCCGACCAGGAAGGCATGTACCTCGTTGATCGCCATCAGCTCGACATCGGCGCGATTGAGAATGCCGCTCTCGGTCACCACCAGGCGCTCGCGGGGGATACGCGGCAGCAGGTCGAGGGTGGTTTCCAGGCTCACCTCGAAACTGTGCAGGTTGCGGTTGTTGATCCCCAGCAGCGGCGTATCCAGGGTCTTCAGCGCCCGCTCCAGTTCTTCGCCATCGTGCACCTCGACCAGCACGTCGAGGTCGAAGGCCTTGGCGGTGGCGGCCAACTCGGCCATCTGCCCATCATCCAGCGCCGAGACGATCAGCAGCACGCAGTCGGCGCCCAGGGCGCGGGCCTCGACCACCTGATAGGGGTCGATCATGAAGTCCTTGCGGATCACCGGCAGCGCACAGGCGCCGCGGGCCTCCTGCAGGTAGCGGTCGGCGCCCTGGAAGAAGTCCACGTCGGTCAGCACCGACAGGCAGGTGGCGCCGCCCGCCTGGTAGCTCTGGGCGATATCGGCCGGGACGAAGTGCTCGCGCAGCACCCCCTTGCTCGGCGAGGCCTTCTTGATCTCGGCGATCACCGCCGGCTGCTTGCGCTTGGCCTGCTCCAGCAGGGCCCGGGCGAAGCCCCGGGGCGCATCGGCCGCGCGGGCTTCGCGCTCGACCTCGGCGAGGCTGACCAGGGCACGGCGCGCGGCGACTTCCTCGACCTTGCGCGCCAGAATCTTCTCCAGAACCGTTGGAATGCTCACCCTTCATTCTCCTGTTTGAACACCGCGGTGAAGGACACCAGCTCCTGCAGTTTCTCCCAGGCCAGGCCGGTATGCAGGGCATCGTGGGCCAGGCTCACGCCCTCTTTCAGACTGCCGGCCAGGTCCGCCGCATACAGCGCCGCACCGGCGTTGAGGGCGATCATGTCGGCGGCCTTCTGCCCGGCCTCGGTGGCGCGCTTGCTCAGGGCGTCGCGGATCAGCGCCAGCGACGCCTCCGGCCCCTCCACCGCCAGGCCGATCAGACTCTGGCTCTTGAGCCCGAGGTCCTCGGGCTGCACCTGGTACTCGCTGATCACGCCGTCCTTGAGCTCGGCGACATGGCTCGGCGCGGCCAGGCTGAACTCGTCCAGGCCATCGCGCGAGTGCACCACCAGGATGTGCCGGCTGCCCAGGCGCTTGAGCACCTCGGCCAGCGGGCGGCACAGGGCCTGGCTGAACACCCCGACCACCTGATGCCGGACGCCGGCGGGATTGGTCAGCGGGCCGAGCATGTTGAAGATGGTGCGCAGGCCCAGCTCGCGCCGCGGCACCGCGGCATGCTTCATCGCCGCGTGATGCACCTGGGCGAACATGAAGCCGACGCCGACGCTGTCGATGCAGCGGGCCACCTGCACGGGGGTCAGGTTGAGGTAGACGCCGGCGGTCTCGAGCAGATCGGCACTGCCGCTCTTGCCCGACACCGCGCGGTTGCCGTGCTTGGCGACCTTGCCGCCGGCGGCGGCGACCACGAAGCTGGCGGCGGTCGACACGTTGAAGATGTTCGCCCCGTCGCCGCCGGTGCCGACCACATCGACCACATGCTCAAGGCTGGCCAGTTGCACATGGCTGGCCAGCTCGCGCATCACCGACACGGCGCCGACTATCTCGTCGATGCTCTCGCTCTTCATGCGCAGGCCCATGAGGAAGGCGCCGATCTGCGCATCGCTGCACTGGCCGGTCATGATCTCGCGCATCACGTCCTGCATTTCCTCGGTGGACAGGTCGAGCTGGTCGACCACCCGGTTGAGGGCTTCCTTGATATTCATTGGCGCACGCCTCCTTGTTGCTTGAGGAAGTTGGCGAAGAGCTCGTGGCCCTGCTCGGTGAGAATGGATTCGGGGTGGAACTGCACGCCCTCGATGTTCAGAGTCCTGTGGCGCAGGCCCATGATCTCGTCGCGCGAGCCGTCCTCGTGCTGGGTCCAGGCGGTGACCTCCAGGCAGTCCGGCAGGCTGTCGTGCTTGACCACCAGGGAATGATAGCGGGTCACCGTCAGCGGCATGTTGAGGCCGGCGAATACCCCCTGGTGCGCGTGGAACACCGGGCTGGTCTTGCCGTGCATCACCTGGCGCGCGCGCACCACCTGGCCGCCGAAGGCCTGGCCGATGCTCTGGTGGCCCAGGCAGACGCCGAGGATCGGCAGCTTGCCGGCGAAGTGCTCGATCACCGCCAGCGACACGCCGGCCTCGGTCGGCGTGCAGGGCCCAGGCGAGACCACGATACGCTCGGGCTTGAGCGCCGCAATCTCGGCGACGCTCAGCTCGTCGTTGCGGATGACGTGGACGTCCGCCCCCAGCTCGCCGAGGTACTGCACCACGTTGTAGGTAAAGGAGTCGTAGTTATCGATCATCAGCAGCATGGCGGGACTCCCTTATTCACTGGTCTGTTCGGCGAGGGCGACGGCCCGGAACATGGCGCGGCGCTTGTTCAGCGTCTCCTCCCACTCCAGCGCCGGCACCGAGTCGGCGACGATGCCGGCGCCGGCCTGCACGTGCAGCTCGCCGTCCTTGATCACCGCGGTACGGATGGCGATGGCGGTGTCCATGTTGCCATTCCACGCCAGGTAGCCCACGGCGCCGCCGTAGACGCCGCGCTTGACCGGCTCCAGCTCGTCGATGATCTCCATGGCGCGGATCTTCGGCGCCCCGGACAGGGTGCCGGCCGGGAGGATGGCGCGCAGCGCGTCCATGGCGCTCATGCCGTCCTGCAGCTGGCCGGTGACGTTGGAGACGATGTGCATGACGTTGGAATAGCGCTCGATCACCATCTTCTCGGTGAGCCTGACGCTGCCGGTGCTGGAGACCCGGCCGACGTCGTTGCGCCCCAGGTCGATCAGCATCAGGTGCTCGGCCAGCTCCTTGGCGTCGGACAGCAGGTCCTCCTCGAGGGCCCGATCGGCCTCGTCGGTCGCCCCGCGCGGGCGGGTGCCGGCGATCGGCCGCACCGTCACCAGGTTGTCCTCGACCCGCACCAGCACCTCGGGCGAGGAGCCGACCACGTGGAAGTCGCCGAAGTTGAAGAAGTACATGTAGGGCGTCGGGTTGATGCAGCGCAGCGCGCGGTACAGGTCGATCGGCGCGGCCTTGAAGGGGATCGACATGCGCTGGGAGATCACCACCTGCATGCAGTCGCCGGCGAGGATGTAGTCCTTGATCGCACCGACCGCACGCTCGTAATCCTCGCGACTGTAGCTGGAGCGGAAGGCCGGCTCGGCGCCGAGCGGGGCGTTGAGGTCGACCCCCAGGCGCGGGGCGATCGGCTGGCGCAGCTTGTGCAGGATGGCCTGCAGCTGGGCCTGGGCCTGCTCGAAGGCGCCGGCCTGCTGCGGGTCGGCGAGGACGATGGCGTGCATCTTGCCCGCCAGGTTGTCGAACACCACCACGGCGTCGGAGACCATCAGCAGGATGTCCGGCGTGCCCAGGGGGTCGGGATTGACGCCGCCGGCCAGCTTGGCCTCGACGTAGCGCACGCTGTCGTAGCCGAAATAGCCCACCAGGCCGCCGTTGAAACGCGGCAGCCCCGCCAGGGTCGGCACCTTGTAGCGGCCCTGGAACTGCTCGACGAAGGCCAGCGGGTCGGCGCACTCGTGGTGCTCGGTTTCGACCCCGTCGACGCTGATGCGCACATCCCGGCCATGCACGCGCAGCACGGTGCGCGCCGGCAGGCCGATGATCGAGTAACGCCCCCACTTCTCGCCGCCCTGCACGGACTCGAGCAGGTAGGTGTTGGCCCGATCGGCCAGTTTCAGGTAGATCGACAGCGGCGTGTCGAAGTCGACCAGGGTTTCGCAGGCAAGCGGAATACGGTTATAGCCGGCAGCGGCCAAACGCAGGAATTCTTCGCGGGTCATGATCAGCCTCGTGGCTTGAGGTAGTACGGTCGTGTGCAAACGTGCCGCCGAGGCGGCCGGGATCGGCTCAGGGGCGCCAGCGCCAGCGGGCCAGGGCCTTGATGATTTTCATCCCGGCTCGGGCGAGCCAGAGTCTGCAGGTAACCACCACGGGGATCTCTTGGGGCGGGGATCGAAGTCCGGCCACACTAGCGCAGGCGCCAGGCCGAATCAACCCGAACGCCCGGCGCTCAGCAGCTGGCGGATGCCGGCGCGGCCGCCGCCAACAGCTGGCGCAGATCGTCCAGCACCCGCAGCGGCCCCTCCTCGGCGATCGGCCGGCCATGGTTGTAACCGTAGCTCAGCGCCACGCAGGGCACCTCGGCCGCCCTGGCCGCCAGCACATCGTTGCGCGAGTCACCGACGAACAGGGCCCGGCGCGCCTCGACCCTGGCCAGACGCAACACATGCAACAGAGCGGCCGGATCGGGTTTCTGCTGGGGCAGGGTGTCGCCGCCGACTATCCAGCGGAAATAGCTGCCCAGGCCCTTCTCGTCCAGCAGCGGCGCGACGAAGCGCTCCGGCTTGTTGGTGACGATGGCCAGGGGGATATCCCGCTCGCGCAGCCAGTCGAGGGTTTCTACCACCCCGGGATAGACCCGGGTCAGCGCATGGCTCTCGGCATAGGCGGCCATGAACAGCGCCAGCGCCTGCTCCGCCTCCGCCTCGCCGACCCGCTCGTGCTGCAGGCCGCCGGCCAGGGCGCGGCGCACCAGCACCCGGGCGCCATTACCGACCCAGTCGCGCACCCGCGCGAGGCCGGCCGGGGCACGGCCCAGGCCGAGCAGGACCTGGTCCACGGCGGCGGCCAGGTCCGGCACCGAGTCCACCAGGGTGCCGTCCAGGTCGAACATCACCAGCTCCGGCAGGTCGCCGGCGAACAGCTGGCGCAGGACCATCAGCCGCGCACCTGGGCGAGTTGCGCGCGCATGGCGTCGATCACCGCCTTGTAGTCCGGCTGGCTGAAGATCGCCGAGCCGGCGACGAAGGTGTCGGCACCCGCCGCGGCGATCTCGCGGATGTTCTGCACGTTGACCCCGCCGTCGATCTCCAGGCGGATCGCACGACCGCTGGCATCGATCAGCGCCCGCGCCTCGCGCAGCTTGTCGAGGGTGCCGGGAATGAACTTCTGCCCACCGAAGCCGGGGTTGACGCTCATCAGCAGGATCATGTCGACCTTGTCCAGCACGTGCCTGAGGCAGTCCAGCGGCGTCGCCGGGTTGAACACCAGGCCGGCCTTGGCGCCGCCGTCGCGGATCAGCTGCAGCGAACGGTCGATGTGCTCGGATGCCTCGGGATGGAAGGTGATGTAGCTGGCTCCCGCCTCGACGAAGTCGCCGATGATGCGATCCACCGGCTTAACCATCAGGTGGGCGTCGATCGGCGCGGTGATGCCGTACTTGCGCAGCGCCGCGCAGACCATGGGGCCGATGGTCAGGTTCGGCACATAGTGGTTGTCCATCACGTCGAAGTGGACGATGTCGGCGCCGGCGGCGAGGACGCTGTCCACTTCCTCGCCCAGGCGGGCGAAGTCGGCGGAAAGGATCGACGGGGCGATGGCGAAGGGTTGCATGGCGCACCTCAGGGCATACACGAAAGGCGCGCATTGTAGCAGCCCGGGCCGTCACCGAAAGCCGCACTCGGCGCCTGACAAGCCCCCTGCAAACCGCTAGGCTGAGCGCCTCCCCCTCACCGGAGACGCCCCATGCCCCTGCGCCCCGCCAGCCTCGCGCTCAGCCTGCTCCTGCTCGGCCCCCACGCCCAAGGCGCCGAGCAGGCGGACGCGAACGCCGAGGCCGCAGCCGTGCCGCCCCAGGAGACCCGCGCGCCTCTTCTCGAGCGCAGCCAGGCCGACGCCCGGGCCCTCGAGCGCCAATTGCCGGAACCGCAGCAGCAGCACCTGGAGGCCGATGGCGAGGCGTTTCTCGCCCTCTGGCGGCCGGCCCACACCGACGCGCCACAGGGCACGGTGATCCTGCTGCCGGGCGCCGGCGAGAGCGCCGATTGGCCGCGCAGCGTCGGCCCGCTGCGGCGCAAGCTGCCGGCCAGCGGCTGGCACAGCCTGAGCCTGAGCCTGCCCGACGCCCCGAGCGATGCGGCGGCGCGGCGCGAGCCGGGCGAGCCCGCACAGGACGACACGCCGGCGGACGTCCCTGCGGCCGGCGCCGGCGACAACGCGCCCCTGGCGGCCACCCCCGCCGCCGAGCTCGGCAGTGCCGAAGCGGGCGCTGCCGCACCCACGCCGACAGCCGCGAGCGCGCCGCGCCAGGGCCATGCGGTGCGGGTGCTGGCGCGCATCGACGCGGCCGTCGCCTTCGCCGAGCGGCAACAGGCGCAGCCCGTCGTCCTCCTCGGCCACGGCAGCGGCGCCTACTGGGCCGCGCGCTACCTGGCCGAGCGCCGGCCGGCACAGATCCGCCACCTGCTGCTGGTAGCCGCCGCGCAGCCGCCGGGGCTCAGCCCCGGCCTGGAGGAGCTGATAGCCGACCCGCAACCGGCCACCGGTGACTTCTACTACCGGAACCAGGCGCGTGACCGCGATGCCGCGCACGCACGCCTGCTCGCGGGCCAGCGCCAAAGCCACCCGGCCTACAGCCAGGTTGCCCTGGACGTCCTGCCCGGCAATCCCGCCATCGAGCAGGAGCAGCTGTTCCGCCGCCTGCGCGGCTGGCTCGAGCGCCAGCGGCAAGGCGACTCGCGCGCCTCGCAGGCGAGCGGGCGCCGCTAGCGGAAGCCGCGGCGCTGGCGGATCAGCCCGTAGGCCTGACGCAGTTCACGGGTCCGCTCCGTGGCCTCCAGCAGCTGCTCGGCCGTCGCCCCGCTACCAGCCAGCTTGTCCGGGTGGTGACGACTGAGCAGGCGCCGGTACGCATGCTTGATCTGCGCCGGCTCGCTGTCGGCGGTCACGCCGAGCAGGCGCAACGCCGCCTGGTAGCTGCCGCCCTGGGCCGAGGGCAGCGGCCCCGAACGGGGCGCATAGGCGGCGCTCAGCGCCTCCTGGGTCGCGCCGGAAACCTCCAGCCACTTGCCCCACAACAGGATCAGCTCGCGCTCGGCCTGACTGACCCGGCCATCCACCCAGGCCATGCGCCAGCAGGCGCGCAACAGGGCCTCGCCACGCCCCCGCTGCCGACGCAACGGCGCCCGCAGATTGTCGCGCCCGGTCTTGCCGCGGGCGAAGGCATCGATCGCCCGCCGCTGCGCATCCCGGTCCAGGCCCAGGCGCTTCATCTCCGCCCGGGCTTGGTCGATATGGGCCTGCAACACCGTGCCGCCGCTCTTGGCCAGGCGCCCGAGCAGGATGAACAGCAGCACCTCGTCCCCCGGCAGCGGCGCGCCGCCGAGCCGTTCACGCAATTCGGCCCAGCCGTGCAGGCGCAGGCGCCGGTCCGCCGCCTGGCCGAGCAGGCCGCCGAGCAGGGCGCCGGGAATGCTGGCCACGGACCAGCCGGCGACGGCTCCCAGCAGGGTCAGGGGCCAGAGCATGTCAACGACTCTGCGCGAGCAGCCGTTCGGCTTCGGCCAGGCGCTCGTGGCTGCCGACATCGACCCAGCGACCGGCGAAGCGCTCCCCGCTCACCTGCCCCGCGGCCATGGCGCCACGCAGCAGCGGCGCCAGCTTGAAGGCGCCCGGCTGGCAGCCGGCGAACAACGCCGGCGACAGCACGGCGATGCCGCTGTAGGTCAGGCTAGGCTGGCCTACAGCGGCATCGCCTACGCGCCCATGCGCCAGGCAGAAGTCGCCCACGGGGTGATGCCGCGGATTGTCCACCAGCACCAGGTGCGCCAGCCCGGCCAGCGGGCGCCCGAGCTCGGCGAAGGGGTAGTCGGTGAGGATATCGCCGTTGACCACCAAGAAGGGTTCGTCGCCGAGCAGGGGCAGCGCCCGGAAGATGCCGCCGCCGGTCTCCAGGGGCTCGCCCTCGGCGGAATAGCGCAGGCTCAGACCGAACTGCGCGCCGTCGCCCAGGTGCGCCTCGATCTGCTGGCCCAGCCAGGCATGGTTGATCACCACCTCGGAAAAGCCGGCACCGGCCAGGGCCCGCAGGTGATGCTCGATCAGCGGCACGCCGGCGACCCGCACCAGCGGCTTGGGCGTGTGCAGGGTCAGGGGACGCAGGCGCTCGCCCTTGCCGGCGGCGAGGATCATCGCCCTCATTCCGGCACCGCTGCGGGCTGCGGCAGGTCGGCGAGCAGCTCGCCCAGCTCGGCCAGTTCGGGACGCCGCGCCAGCACGGCCTGGATATAGGCGAAGAAGCGCGGCACGTCCTCCAGGTAGCGGGGCTTGCCGTCGCGGTGACAGATGCGCGCGAAGATGCCGATCACCTTGAGGTGACGCTGCACGCCCATCAGGTCGCTGGCGCGCAGGAAGTCCTCGAACTCGGCCTGCACCGGGATGGCGGCGGCCCGGGCCCGGCGCCAGTAGTCCTGCAGCCAGCCACGCACCCGCGCCTCGGGCCAGCTGAGGAAGGCATCCTTGAACAGGCAGGTGACGTCATAGGTCACCGGCCCGTACACCGCGTCCTGGAAATCCAGCACCCCGGGATTGCGTTCGCTGAGCATCAGGTTGCGCGGCATGTAGTCGCGATGCACCAGCACCCGGGGCTGGGCCAGGGCACTGTCGATCAGCAGGGCGCAGGTACGCTGCCAGGCGGCCTGCTGGGCCGCGCTCAATTCGAGCCCGAGGTGCCGGCGCAGGTACCAGTCCGGAAACAGCTGCAACTCGCGCAGCAGCAGGGCCTCGTCGTAGCCCGGCAACTGGCCATCCAGCGGCAGGCGCTGCAACGCCAGCAGGGCCTCGAGCGCGTCGTCCATCAGGCGATCGGCGTCCTCCGTCTCGATCACCTCCAGGTAGGTCTGCCGCCCCAGGTCGTTGAGCAGCAGGAAGCCGCGCTCCAGATCCGCCGCCAGTATCTGCGGCACATTGACCCCGGCGCCGGCGAGCAGCCCGGCCACCTTGACGAAGGGCCGGCAGTCCTCCCGGGGCGGTGGCGCGTCCATGACGATCAGGCTGCGCTCGCCCGCCTGCCAGCGGAAATAACGGCGAAAGCTGGCGTCGCTGCTGGCGGCAGTCAGGGTCGCGGCCGGTACCGCGCCCCAGCCCCGCTCGGCGAATACCGCGGGCAGCTGCTGGTCGAGCCAGGCATCGAGGAGTTGCAGGCGTACATCTTGTTCAGGCATTACAGGGGTCTCCGACGGCGCTAGCCGTTGCGCGGGTCATGCTTTATTATCCAGCATCTTTTTCAGCCCATCGAGAGGCGTGCGGCCCCTGGGCCGATGGCGCGCAGGAAGCCCGGAAAAACAAGATGGCAGTAAAATTCCCCGCGGTTCGTAAAAAATTCCCACTTCTGGTCACAGGCGGTCTTCTAGCCCTTCAACCCGTCGCTGGTCAATTCGCATTTGCCGCAGAGCAGTTCGACTGTCAGGCATCCGCCAGCGGCGGCTGGGCCTGCGCGCCGAAGAGCAGCCCCGCCGCCCTGCCGGCACGCCCGGTCCACAGCGGCTCGGCGATCAGCGCCGGCACCAGCGCCGGGCGCGACGACAAGGCGGCGCGCACCACCCTGGTGACCGAGAGCGGCGGCAGGGCCCTGGCCTCGCGCAGCGCCGACTACAGCCACCTGGACTGGGTGCCCCGCGAGCAACTGAACGCTGCCCAACTGGCCGAGATGGCCCCCTACTGCGCCGGAGCCTATGTCGAGCCGAGCCGTCCGGGGATGGACGACAAGACGCCAATGGACGAGGCACCGCTGTTCGTCTCCGCCAAGGCTTCGCGCTACGAGCAGCAGGAGCAGGTCGCCACCCTGGCCGGCGATGTCGTACTGCGTCAGGCCGGCATGCAGGTGGAGGCCGACGAGGCCAGCCTGCACCAGGCCGAGAGTCGCGGCGAACTGATCGGCAACGTGCGCCTGCGTGACCAGGGCATGCTGGTGGTCGGCGACCGCGCCGAGCTGCAACTGGACAGCGGCGAGGCCCGGGTCGACAACGCCGAGTACGTGCTGCACAAGAGCCACACCCGCGGCAGCGCGCTCTATGCCAAGCGCGAAGAGAGCGCGATCATTCGCCTGAAGGACGGCACCTACACCAGTTGCGAGCCAGGCAGCAACACCTGGCACCTGAGGGGCAACAACATCACCCTGAACCCGGCCACCGGCTTCGGCACCGCGACCAACGTCACCCTGCGGGTGAAGGACATCCCGGTCTTCTACACGCCCTATATCTATTTCCCGATCGACGATCGGCGCCAGTCCGGCTTCCTGCCGCCGAGCATCGGCAGCTCCAGCGACAACGGCGTGACCCTGCAGACGCCTTACTACTTCAACCTGGCGCCGAACTACGACGCCACCCTGTACCCGACCTACATGAGCGACCGCGGCCTGCTCATGGAAGGCGAGTTCCGCTACCTGACCAGGAGCAGCGAAGGCCAGTTCGGCGCGGCCTACCTCGACGACAGCAACGACGACCGCAAGCTGCAGTCCGAATACGAAGACCAGCGCTGGCTGTACAGCTGGCAGCACCGCGGCGGCCTCGACTCGCGACTGCTGGCCGAGGTCGACTACACCGACATCAGCGACCCCTACTACTTCCAGGACCTGGACACCGACCTGGGCATCGAGACCACCGCCTACGTCAACCAGCGTGGCACCCTGACCTATCGCGGCGACAGCTACACCGCCAGGCTCAATGCCCACGCCTACGAACTGGCCAATATCACCGACATCACCCCCTACGACCGCCTGCCGCAGATCACCCTGGACGGCAAGTTGCCCGTCCACCCGGGCGGCCTGGACTTCAGCTACGGCAGCGAGCTGGTGCGCTTCGATCGCGACCTACGCTCGGGCAGCTTCATCAACGAGGATGGCGTCGCCGAACAGCTCTGGTACGACGCCCGCCTGCGCGGCCTGGCACGGGCCAACGGCAACCGCCTGCACCTCGAGCCGGGCGTCAGCCTGCCGCTGGACTGGAGCTGGGGCTTCCTCAAGCCGCAGGTCAAGTACCTGCACACCAACTACGACCTGAGCCTCGACCAGCAAGGCAAGAACACCCTGCTCGCCGAGCAGGAGTTCAAGGGCAGCCAGGACCGTGGCGTCGGCCTGTTCAGCGTCGACAGCGGCCTGTACTTCGACCGCGACAGCCAGTGGTTCGGCAAGGCCTTCCGCCAGACCCTGGAACCGCGCCTGTTCTACCTCTACGTGCCCGAGGAAGACCAGACCGATATCCCGGTGTTCGACACCGGCGAGAGCACCTTCAGCTACTCCTCGCTGTGGCGCGAGAACCGCTTCTCCGGCAAGGACCGCATCGGCGACGAAAACAAGCTGTCGCTGGGCGTGACCAACCGCTGGATCGAGCCCAACGGCTTCGAGCGCCAGCGCTTCAGCATCGGCCAGGCCTACTACTTCGCCGACCGCAAGGTGCAGCTGCCGGGCATCGACTACCGCACCCGCGCCGACGCCCAGGCCTCGCAGTCGCCCTACGCCCTGGAATACCTGTACCGTTTCAACCGCGACTGGCGCCTGTCCGCGGACTTCAACTGGGACCCGGACAGCCACCGCACCCGTTCGGGCAGCACGATGTTCCACTACCAGCCGGAAGACAATCCGAACAAGGTGATCAACGCCGGCTACCGCTACCGCAACGACACCGTGCGCTACGACCAGGCCAGCGGCAACTGGGTGGTAGGCGGCGGCGACTATGGCACGCCCGGTACGGCCAACTTCATCGAGGACTACTACAAGATCAGCCAGCACGACTTCTCGGTGATCTGGCCGATCGTGCCGCAATGGAGCGTGATTTCCCGCTGGCAGTACGACTACGCCCGCAACCGCACCCTCGAGGCCTTCGGCGGTTTCGAGTACGACAGCTGCTGCTGGAAGCTGCGCCTGATCAATCGCTACTGGATCGACTACGACGAAGTCAGCCTCAACCCCTCGCTGAACGACGAAGCCGACACCGGCATCTTCCTGCAGATCGTCCTCAAGGGCCTGGGCGGCGTGACGGGCAACAAGGTCGAGACTTTCCTCGACCAAGGCATTCAAGGTTATCGTGAACGTGAAGACCAAGCTTACTGACTGCGTGCGCCCGCTGCTGCTGGGCGCGCTGTTCCTCGGCACTGCGGCGCAGGCCGAGGTCAAACCCCTGGACCGCGTGGTGGCGATCGTCGACAACGACGTGATCATGCAGAGCCAGCTAGACGCCCGGGTCCGCGAAGTCCAGCAGACCATCGCCAAGCGCGGCGCCGCCGTGCCGTCGGAGAACGTGCTGGATGACCAGGTACTCGAACGCCTGATCATCGAGAACATCCAGCTGCAGATCGGCGACCGCTCCGGCATCCGCATCACCGACGAGGAGCTCAACCAGGCCCTCGGCACCATCGCCCAGCGCAACGGCATGAGCCTCGAGCAGTTCCGCGCCGCCCTGGCGCAGGACGGCCTGTCCTACGCCGACGCCCGCGACCAGGTACGCCGCGAGATGATCATCAGCCGCGTGCGCCAGCGCCGCGTGGCCGAGCGCATCCAGGTGACCGACCAGGAAGTGCAGAACTTCCTCGCCTCCGACCTCGGCAAGCTGCAGCTGTCGGAGGAGTTCCGCCTGGCCAATATCCTCATCCCGGTCCCCGAGGCCGCCTCCCCCAGCACCATCCAGGCGGCGGAGCGTCAGGCCCAGGACATCTACCAGCAGCTGCAACAAGGCGCCGACTTCGCCCAGCTGGCCATCGCCCGCTCGGCCAGCGAGACCGCCCTCGAGGGCGGCGAGATGGGCTGGCGCAAGGCGGCCCAGCTGCCGCCGCCGTTCGATGCCATGCTCGGCGCCCTGGGCGTCGGCGAAGTGACCCAGCCGATGCGCACCCCGGGCGGCTTCATCATGCTCAAGCTGCTGGAGAAGCGCGGCGGCGGCGCCCAGGTGCGCGACGAGGTCAACGTCCGCCATATCCTGATCAAGCCCAGCGAGATTCGCAGCGAAGCGGAAACCAAGCGCCTGATCGAACGCCTGCATCAGCGCATCCAGGCCGGCGAAGACTTCGCCGAGCTGGCGAAAAGCTTCTCCGAAGACCCGGGCTCGGCGCTCAACGGCGGCAGCCTCAGCTGGATCGACCCCGGCGTGCTGGTACCGGAGTTCCGCGAGGTGATGAGCAACACCGCCAGCGGCGAGCTGTCCAAACCGTTCCAGAGCCCCTACGGCTGGCACGTGCTGCAGGTCATGGGCCGGCGCGCCACCGACAGCAGCGCCGAGTTCCGCGAGCAGCAGGCGCTGAACCTGTTGCGCAACCGCAAGTACGACGAGGAGCTGCAGACCTGGCTACGGCAGATCCGCGACGAAGCCTACGTCGAGACCAAGCTCTAAGGCCCCTCGGCAAGGCCGATCGAGCCCGGCGCCTGCCCCGCAGCGCCGGGCTTTTTTGTTTCCAGACGGCTCCGGCTTAAGATAGGCGCCAGCCCAGCCCGACTCCCGGACACTGAGAAACCGCCCATGACCGCACCGCAGCTTTTCGCATTGACCCCCGGCGAGCCGGCCGGCATCGGCCCCGACCTGTGCCTGCTGCTCGCCCGGCAGGCACAGCCGAAGCCCCTGATCGCCATCGCCAGCGGCGAACTGCTCGCCGCCCGCGCCGCCCAGCTGGGCATCGCCATCGAGCTGATCGCCGTCGGTCCGGGCGCCTGGCCCGACTCCGCCAGCGCCGCCGGCAGCCTGTATGTCTGGGACACGCCGCTGGCCGCCCCGGTCGTAGCCGGGCAGCTGAACCCTGACAACGCCGCCTATGTCCTGGAAACCCTGGACCGCGCCGGCCGCGGCTGCCTCGCCGGGCACTTCGCCGGGATGATCACCGCCCCCGTGCACAAGGGCGTGATCAACCAGGCCGGCATCCCCTTCTCCGGCCACACCGAGTTTCTCGCCGAACTCACCGGCACCGAACAGGTGGTGATGATGCTCGCCACCCGCGGCCTGCGCGTGGCCCTGGTGACCACCCACCTGCCGCTCAAGGACGTCGCCGCCGCCATCACCGCCGAACGCCTGGCCCGCGTCGCGCGCATCCTCGATCACGACCTGCGCAGCAAGTTCGGCATCGCCCAGCCACGCGTGCTGGTCTGCGGCCTCAACCCCCACGCCGGCGAAGGCGGCCACCTGGGCCGCGAGGAGATCGAGGTGATCGAGCCGACGCTGGAGCGCCTGCGCGGCGAGGGCCTGCAACTGATCGGCCCGCTGCCGGCCGACACCCTGTTCACCCCCAAGCATCTCGACCACTGCGACGCGGTGCTGGCGATGTATCACGATCAGGGCTTGCCGGTTCTCAAGTTCAAGGGCTTCGGCGCCGCCGTCAACGTGACCCTGGGCCTGCCGATCATCCGCACCTCGGTCGACCACGGCACCGCCCTGGACCTGGCCGGCAAGGGCGGTATCGACAGCGGCAGCCTGCAGGTCGCCCTGGAAACCGCCTACCAGATGGCCTCCAGCCGCCGCTAGCCGACTGTCTCGCGGCCCCGGGTCGCGCGCGGCCTACGGCTCGCCGGCCCTTTGCTGTTAAACTGCCGCCCTTTGCATTCGCTTTAAGCTTGCGGCTTGAAGCTTGGAGCCGCTGCCATGACCGACACCTACCAACACCGCGCGCGCAAGCGCTTTGGCCAGAACTTCCTGCACGATGCCGGGGTGATCCACCGCATCCTGCGCGCCATCCATCCCCGCGAGGGCGAGCGTCTGCTGGAGATCGGTCCGGGCCAGGGCGCACTGACCGAGGGCCTGCTCGGCAGCGGCGCGCAGCTGGACGTGATCGAGCTCGATCGCGACCTGATCCCGATTCTCAACGGCAAGTTCGCCGGCGAGGCGCGCTTTCGCCTGCATCAGGGCGACGCCCTGAAGTTCGATTTCCACAGCCTCGAGCCCGCCCCCCATAGCCTGCGGGTGGTCGGCAACCTGCCCTACAACATCTCCACGCCGCTGATCTTCCACCTGCTGGACCACGCCGCGCAGATCCGCGACATGCATTTCATGCTGCAGAAGGAGGTGGTCCAGCGCCTCGCGGCGGGGCCCGGCGGCGGCGACTGGGGCCGGTTGTCGATCATGGTGCAGTACCATTGCCGGGTGGAACACCTGTTCGATGTCGGCCCGGGCGCCTTCAACCCGCCGCCCAAGGTCGACTCGGCGATCGTCCGCCTGATACCCCACGAGACACTGCCGCACCCGGCCAAGGATCACCGGCTGCTCGAACGCCTGGTGCGCGAGGCGTTCAACCAGCGCCGCAAGACCCTGCGCAACACCCTCAAGGCCCTGCTGCCGGCCGCGGCCATCGAGGCCGCCGGCGTGGATGGCAGCCTGCGCCCCGAACAGCTGGACCTCGCCGCCTTCGTGCGCCTGGCCGATCAGCTGGCCCTGCAGCCCACCCCGGCCGATAGCAACTAGACTGGATTTCCAGCTTACCGAGTCCCAGCGCATGCCCGATTCCCGCTACCAGATCGACGTCGAAGTCGCCACCCGCTACCTACCGGAGCAGTCGCAACCGGAGCAGAACCGCTTCGCCTTCGCCTATACCGTGACCATCGCCAACAACGGCCAGCAGCCGGCCAAGCTGCTCTCGCGCCACTGGCTGATCACCGATGGCGACGGTCGGGTGCAGGAGGTGCGTGGCGCCGGCGTGGTCGGCCAGCAACCGCTGATCGCCCCCGGCGAGAGCCACACCTACAGCAGCGGCACGGTGATGGCGACCCGGGTCGGCGCCATGCAGGGCAGCTACCAGATGCTCGCCGAGGACGGCACCCGCTTCGATGCCCCCATTGCCCCGTTCCGCCTCGCCGTGCCGGGCTCGTTGCACTGATGGCAACCTACGCCGTCGGCGACCTGCAGGGTTGCCTGGCGCCGCTGCGCTGCCTGCTGCAGCGCGTCGCCTTCGACCCGGCCAGGGACCGCCTGTGGCTGGTCGGCGACCTGGTCAACCGCGGCCCGGCCTCCCTGGAAACGCTGCGCTTCGTCTATTCCCTGCGCGAGGCGGTGACCTGCGTGCTGGGCAACCACGACCTGCACCTGCTGGCCGTTGCCCACAACATCGAGCGCCTGAAGAAGGCCGACACCCTGCAGGAAATCCTCGATGCCCCGGACCGCGACGAGCTGCTCGACTGGCTGCGCCGGCAGAAGCTGCTGCACTACGATGCCGAGCGCGATATCGCCCTGGTGCACGCCGGCATTCCGCCACAATGGTCACTGCCGAAGGCGCTCATCCGGGCCGCCGAAGTCGAGGAGGCGTTGCGCGACGACGGCCGCCTGCCGCTGTTTCTCGACGGCATGTACGGCAATCAACCGGACAGATGGAGCAGCGACCTACAGGGCATCCCCCGCCTGCGGGTGATCACCAACTACTTCACCCGCATGCGCTTCTGCACGGCCGACGGCACCCTGGACCTGAAGAGCAAGGAAGGCCCCGACAGCGCCCCGCCCGGCTATGCCCCCTGGTTCAGTCACGCGAACCGCAAGACCCGCGGCCAGCAGATCGTCTTCGGCCATTGGGCGGCACTGGAGGGGCGCTGCGACGAGCCCGGCCTGTTCGCCCTGGATACCGGCTGCGTCTGGGGCGGCGCCATGACCCTACTGAATATCGACAGCGGCGAACGCCATCGCTGCGCCTGCAACGAGGAAAGACCATGAGCGAGTTCAAGCGCATCTCCCCCCAACAGGCGCACGAGCTGCGCGCACAGGGCGCAGTGGTGGTCGACATCCGCGACCCGCAGAGCTTCGCCCTCGCCCACATCAGCGGTTCGCAGCATCTGGACAACTACTCCCTGGCCGACTTCATCGCCCGCGCCGACCTCGACGCCCCGCTGATCGTCACCTGCTACCACGGCAACTCCAGCCAGAGCGCCGCCGCCTATCTGGTCGGCCAGGGCTTCACCGAGGTCTATAGCCTGGATGGCGGCTTCGAGCTGTGGCGCGGCAGCTACCCCGCCGACGTCACTCCGGGCTCGGCCGAGTAAAAAAATAGCGCCCAGCGCCTCGCGGCAACCCCGCGTCGCGCCTGCTTCAGCGCCTAGCGCCGCGCACGGCAACAACTTGTTATCGTTGCGCCACCCTTGCTCTTCCAGATTCCGAACTATCCTTACCTCAGGCCATCCAAAAATCAGGGAAAGCCGGCTGCCCGGCTTCAGGCCAACGGTAACGACCTTTTGTTTTCTGGGGGATCCTCGTCGGCAGTCTTATCGGCTGCGTGTCGGCACCCGAACGACCGATCCCTCGCCCGGCTCCGAGCATCGACCGAGGTGACGTCATGAGTATTTTCAGCCACTTCCAACAACGCTTCGAAGCGACTCGCCAGGAGGAATACAGCCTCCAGGAGTATCTCGAGCTGTGCAAACAGGATCGCAGCGCCTACGCCACGGCAGCCGAGCGCATGCTCATGGCCATCGGCGAGCCTGAGCTGATCGATACCTCGAGCAACTCTAGACTGTCGCGTATCTTCTCCAACAAGATGATCCGCCGCTACCCGGCCTTTGCCGACTTCCACGGCATGGAAGAGTGCATCGACCAGATCGTCGCCTTCTTCCGCCATTCCGCCCAGGGCCTGGAAGAGAAGAAGCAGATCCTCTACCTGCTGGGGCCGGTCGGCGGCGGCAAGTCGTCCCTGGCGGAAAAGCTCAAGCAGCTGATGGAGAGAGTGCCCTTCTACGCCATCAAGGGCTCGCCGGTGTTCGAGTCGCCCCTCGGCCTGTTCAATGCCGCCGAAGACGCCACCATCCTCGAAGAAGACTTCGGCATCCCCCGGCGTTACCTGTCCACCGCGATGTCGCCCTGGGCGACCAAGCGCCTGTCCGAACTCGGTGGCGACATCAGCCAGTTCCGCGTGGTCAAGCTGTACCCCTCGATCCTCAACCAGATTGCCATCGCCAAGACCGAGCCGGGCGACGAGAACAACCAGGACATCTCCGCCCTGGTCGGCAAGGTGGATATCCGCAAGCTGGAGGAATTCCCGCAGAACGACGCCGACGCCTACAGCTATTCCGGCGCCCTGTGCCGCGCCAACCAGGGCCTGATGGAATTCGTCGAGATGTTCAAGGCACCGATCAAGGTGCTGCACCCGCTGCTGACCGCCACCCAGGAGGGCAACTACAACAGCACCGAAGGCCTCGGCGGCCTGCCGTTCAGCGGCATCCTGCTGGCCCACTCGAACGAATCCGAGTGGCACAGCTTCCGCAACAACAAGAACAACGAGGCGTTCATCGACCGCATCTACATCGTCAAGGTGCCCTACTGCCTGCGCGTCACCGACGAGATCAAGATCTACGACAAGCTCCTGGCCAACAGCTCCCTCGCCCATGCCCACTGCGCCCCCGATACCCTGAAGATGCTGGCGCAGTTCTCCGTGCTGTCGCGGCTGAAGGAGCCGGAGAACTCCAATATCTACTCGAAGATGCGCGTCTATGACGGCGAGAACCTCAAGGACACCGATCCCAAGGCCAAGTCGATCCAGGAGTATCGCGACAACGCCGGGGTCGACGAGGGCATGAACGGCCTGTCGACCCGCTTCGCCTTCAAGATCCTGTCCAAGGTGTTCAACTTCGACTCCCACGAGGTCGCGGCCAACCCGGTGCACCTGCTCTATGTGCTGGAGCAGCAGATCGAGCAGGAGCAGTTCCCGGCCGAGGTCCGCGAGCGCTACCTGCGCTTCATCAAGGAGTACCTGGCACCGCGTTACATCGAGTTCATCGGCAAGGAGATCCAGACCGCCTACCTCGAGTCCTACAGCGAGTACGGGCAGAACATCTTCGACCGCTACGTGCTGTACGCCGACTTCTGGATTCAGGACCAGGAATACCGCGACCCGGAAACCGGCGAGATCCTCAACCGCGTGGCGCTCAACGAGGAACTGGAGAAGATCGAGAAGCCGGCCGGCATCAGCAACCCGAAAGACTTCCGCAACGAGATCGTCAACTTCGTGCTGCGCGCCCGCGCCAACAACAACGGCAAGAACCCGACCTGGCTCAGCTACGAGAAGCTGCGCGTGGTAATCGAGAAGAAGATGTTCTCCAACACCGAAGACCTCTTGCCGGTCATCAGCTTCAACGCCAAGGCGAGCAAGGAGGACCAACAGAAGCACAACGACTTCGTCAAGCGCATGGTCGAGCGCGGCTATACCGACAAACAGGTACGGCTGCTCTCCGAATGGTATCTGCGGGTGCGCAAATCGCAGTAACGCGGCCTCAAGCCATCGGCCTCAGGCTGCTCCCGGAGCGGCAGCAGCCTGGGGTCTGCAGCGCAAAGCTCCCTGGAGGGGCCTATGAGCTATGTGATCGACCGGCGCCTGAGCGGCAAGAACAAGAGCACGGTTAACCGCCAGCGTTTCTTGCGGCGCTACCGTGAGCACATCAAGAAGGCGGTGGAGGAGGCAGTCAGCCGGCGCTCCATCACCGACATGGAACACGGCGAACAGATCAGCATTCCCGGCCGCGACATCGACGAGCCCGTACTGCACCACGGCAGCGGCGGACGGCGCACCATCGTCCATCCCGGCAACAAGGAGTTCATCGCCGGCGAACACATCCCCCGCCCGCCAGGCGGCGGCGGTGGCAAGGGCGGCGGCAAGGCCAGCAACACCGGCGAAGGCATGGATGAGTTCGTCTTCCAGATCACCCAGGAAGAGTTCCTCGACTTCATGTTCGAGGACCTGGAGCTGCCCAATCTGGTCAAACGCCACCTGACCGGCGCCGACACCTTCAAGACGGTGCGCGCCGGCATCAGCAACGTCGGCAACCCTTCGCGCATCAATATCGTCCGCACCCTGCGCTCGGCCCATGCGCGGCGCATCGCCCTGTCCGGCAGCAGCCGCAGCAGATTGCGCGAAGCGCTGGCCGAACTGGAACGCCTGAAGCGCGAGGAGCCCGACAACCTGGGCGACATCCAGGCCATGGAGACGGAAATCGGCCGGCTGCGCGCGCACATCGCCCGCCTGCCCTTCCTCGACACCTTCGACCTCAAGTACAACCTGCTGGTCAAGCAGCCCAATCCCAGTTCCAAGGCGGTGATGTTCTGCCTGATGGACGTCTCCGGCTCCATGACCCAAGCGACCAAGGACGTCGCCAAGCGTTTCTTCATCCTGCTCTACCTGTTCCTCAAGCGCAGCTACGACAAGATCGATGTGGTGTTCATCCGCCACCACACCAGCGCCAAGGAGGTCGACGAGGAGGAGTTCTTCTATTCCCGCGAGACCGGCGGCACCATCGTCTCCAGTGCGCTCAAGCTGATGCAGGAGATCATGGCCGAGCGCTACCCGATCAACGAGTGGAACATCTACGGCGCCCAGGCGTCGGATGGCGACAACTGGAATGACGATTCGCCGATCTGTCGCGATATCCTGATGAAGCAGATCATGCCGTTCGTGCAGTACTTCACCTACGTCGAGATCACCCCGCGCGAACACCAGGCGTTATGGTTCGAGTACGAGCAGGTCTGCGAAAGCTTCGAGGATACCTTCGCCCAGCAGCAGTTGGTTTCGGCGGCGGATATCTACCCGGTGTTCCGCGAACTGTTCCAGCGGAGGCTCGTGACATGACCCCTTATGACGATGCAGCCCGCGGCGGCGCGAAGCGGCGCGAGCCGCTCGCCACCGGCTCGGAGTGGACCTTCGAGCTGATTCGCGCCTTCGACCGCGAGATCGGCCGCCTGGCCGAGCGCTACGCGCTGGACACCTACCCCAACCAGATCGAAGTGATCACCGCCGAACAGATGATGGACGCCTATGCCTCGGTAGGCATGCCGTTGGGCTACCACCACTGGTCCTATGGCAAACATTTCCTCAGCACCGAGAAGAACTACAAGCGCGGCCAGATGGGCCT
The DNA here is from genome assembly GCF_018398425.1 of Pseudomonas lalucatii. Classification (NCBI taxonomy): domain Bacteria; kingdom Pseudomonadati; phylum Pseudomonadota; class Gammaproteobacteria; order Pseudomonadales; family Pseudomonadaceae; genus Pseudomonas; species Pseudomonas lalucatii. The sequence continues at coordinate 1,397,996 of NZ_JADPMV010000002.1, forward strand.
GGCATACGAGATCGTGATCAACTCCGACCCCTGCATCGCCTACCTGATGGAAGAGAACACCCTGTGCATGCAGGCGCTGGTGATCGCCCATGCCTGCTACGGGCACAACAGCTTCTTCAAGGGCAACTACCTGTTCCGCACCTGGACCGACGCCAGCTCGATCATCGACTACCTGGTGTTCGCCAAGCAGTACATCACTCAGTGCGAGGAGCGCCACGGCATCGACGCGGTGGAGGACCTGCTCGACTCCTGCCATGCCCTGATGAACTACGGAGTCGACCGCTACAAGCGCCCCTACCCGATCTCCGCCGAAGAGGAGCGCCGCCGCCAGAAGGAGCGCGAAGAGCACCTGCAGAAGCAGATCAACGACCTCTGGCGCACCATTCCCAAGGGGGCCAGCAAGGACAGCGAACAGGACAGCAAGCGCTTCCCCGCCGAGCCCCAGGAAAACATCCTGTACTTCCTGGAGAAACACGCGCCGCTGCTCGAGCCCTGGCAGCGCGAGGTGATCCGCATCGTGCGCAAGATCGCCCAGTACTTCTACCCGCAGCGCCAAACCCAGGTGATGAACGAGGGCTGGGCCAGCTTCTGGCACTACACCCTGATGAACGACCTGTACGACGAAGGCCTGATCACCGAAGGCTTCATTCTCGAGTTCCTGCAGTCGCACACCAGCGTGATCTACCAGCCCCCCTTCGACAGCCCGTACTACAGCGGCATCAACCCCTACACCCTGGGCTTCGCCATGTACCGCGACATCCGCCGCATCTGCGAGGAGCCCACCGAGGAGGACCGCCGCTGGTTCCCCGATATCGCCGGCAGCGACTGGCTCAGCACCCTGAAGTTCGCCATGCGCAGTTTCAAGGACGAGAGCTTCATCCTGCAGTACCTGTCGCCCAAGGTGATTCGCGACCTCAAGCTGTTCAGCGTCCTCGACGACGACCAGAAGGACGAGCTGGTGGTGCCGGCCATCCACGACGAGGCGGGCTACCGCATCATCCGCGAGACCCTGGCGGCGCAGTACAACCTGGGCAATCGCGAGCCCAACGTGCAGATCTGGAGCATCGACCGCCGGGGCGACCGCTCGCTGACCCTGCGCCATCAGCAGCACGACCGCAAGCCCCTGGGCAGCTCCACCGAAGAAGTGATGAAGCACCTGCATCGCCTGTGGGGCTTCGATATCCACATGGAGACCTTCCAGGGCGACCAGCTGATCGAGACCCACCATGTGCCGCCCAAGGGCGAGACCGAGCAGGAGGGCGACTACCCCCGCCTCGACCTGGTCATTCCGCCGATCTGAACCGCAGCGCCGCCACTCCCAAGCGGCGCAACCAGGACGGCGCAGCCGTCCAGCCCGAGTTCGCCCGAGAGAAGAAGTCTTTTCCCTGCCCCTGCCTCAGCCGCTATCCTCTGCGGCAACGGAGGTGGTCATGCAGATATACAAGGTAGGTGGTGCGGTACGCGACCGCCTGTTGGGGCGGGCGGTCGAGGAGACCGACTGGGTGGTGGTCGGCGCGACCGCCGAACAGCTGCTGGCCCAGGGCTTTCGCCCGGTGGGCGCAGACTTCCCGGTGTTCCTGCACCCCACCACCGGCGAGGAGTACGCCCTGGCCCGTACCGAACGCAAGAGCGGCCGCGGCTACGGCGGTTTCACCTTCTACGCCAGCCCGGATGTCACCCTCGAAGACGACCTGATCCGCCGCGACCTGACGGTCAACGCCATGGCCGAAGACGACCAGGGGCAGATCATCGACCCCTACGGCGGCCGGCGCGACCTCGCGGCCGGCATTCTGCGCCATGTCTCCCCCGCCTTCGCCGAGGATCCGCTGCGGGTCCTGCGAGTCGCCCGCTTCGCCGCGCGCTACGCCGCCGACGGCTTCCGCGTGGCGGCCGAGACCCTGGCGCTGATGCGCCAACTCAGCGAGTCCGGCGAGCTGGCCGCCCTCACCCCCGAGCGCAGCTGGAAGGAGATTTCCCGCGCCCTGCTCGAACCGCGTCCCGACGTATTCGTTCAGGTGCTGCGTGACTGCGGCGCGCTCCAGGCCCTGCTGCCGGAGGTCGACCGGCTGTTCGGCGTCCCCCAGCCTGCCGCCCACCATCCTGAGATCGACACCGGCCGGCACGTCCTCGACGTTCTCCGCCAATGCGCCGAGCACCGGCAGCCGCTGACGGTGCGCTGGGCCTGCCTGCTGCATGACGTCGGCAAGGGCTTGACCCCGCCCGCGGACTGGCCACGGCATATCGCCCACGAACAGCGAGGCCTGCCGGCCATCCGCGCGATCAACCAGCGCTGCAAGGCGCCGAAAGACTGCCAGGAGCTGGCCCTGCTGGTGGGCGAATTCCACAGCCACGGCCATCGTGCCCTGGAGCTCAAGGCCACGACCCTGCTGGAACTGCTGCAAAGCTTCGACGTCTACCGCCGCCCACAACGCTTCGCGGAATTCATCGCCGCCTGCGAAATGGACGCCCGCGGCCGCAGCGGCCTGGAACGGCGCGCCTACCCGCAGGCCGATTACCTGCGCGGCGCCATGCAGGCAGCCTGCGCGGTCGCCGTGCAGCCACTACTGGAGCAGGGGTTCAAGGGGCCGGAACTGGGCGCGGCACTGAAACGCGAACGCCTGCAGGCACTCAAGGCCTACAGGGAGCACCACGGGAACTAACCCAGGCCGGCCGGCGGGAAGGCCTGAAGCAGTGCCGCAGGCGTCAGCTCCCGGTCCCGCCACTGAAACGGCACGGGCCACAACTGCTGCTCGATCCGCGCCGCCTGCCACAGCTCGGCGAAGCGACGTTGCGCCCCCGGATGCACCCCTTCCGGCGCCAGCAGCGCCAGCGGCCAGAGCACGAAGGCGTTCTTGAGAATCTCCGCACGCGGCAGCACCAGGCCGTCGAAGTTGCCGACCCGGTCGCCGTACAGCAGCACATCGATGTCCAGCGGCAGCCCCTTGCGCTCCGGCGCGTAACGACCGTTGTCCGCCTCGATGAACTTCAAGCGCCGATCCAGCTCCCCCAGCGGCAACGGGCTATAGCCGGCCACCACCAGATTGAAGAAGGGGCCGCTCTTGATCCCCACCGCACGGCTCTCGAACACCGGCGAGCAGCGCATGTCGCTCAGCAGGCCGGCCAGCGCGTCGAGCCCCGCACGCAGGTGCGCCTCGCGCTCGATATTGCTACCGAGGCCGAGGAAAACCGGAGTCAGCGACATCCGCGCTCGATCTCCACGCCGACGCCGCCCGCCGCAGCGGGCACCGCGCCAGGCTTGGTCAGCTTGAGGCGCAGCCAGGGAATCTGGAACTCGGCCATCAGCAACTCGGCCAGCCGCTCGGCCAGGGTCTCCACCAGGATGAATTGCGACTCGCCGACATAGGCCTGGACCCGCGCGGCCACGGCGGCATAGTCCAGCGCCTCGTTCAGATCATCGCCAGCCGCCGCCGGGCGGTTGTCCCAGCCCAGGTACAGATCCAGGCGCAGGCACTGGCGAATGGTGCGCTCCCAGTCATAGGCGCCGATCACCGTATCGACTTCCAGCCCCTCGATAAACACTATGTCCAAGCACACTCTCCACAACGCGGCATGGCCGCGGCACTGCGCCGGCACCCTGTGCACCACTGCTGCGCAGGACTATACGGCATTGATCGCGGACTCGAATGTCCATTTACGACGCACCTTGCAGCAACTCCCAGCCTAGGCCGGGCCGGGCGCCTTGTCAGCGCTCTCGGCGCCCCGACCTAGCTCGCTCCCGGCCGCGGCGGCCTGTAGAATCGGGTCATCCCTCGACGCGGAACGGATACCATGTTTTGGCTGCTGGCGGTCTTCGCCTACCTGCTGGGCTCGCTGTCCTTCGCCATCCTGCTCAGCCGCGTGGCCGGCGGACCGGATCCTCGCGCCAGCGGCTCGGGCAACCCCGGCGCCACCAACATGTTGCGCCTGGCCGGAAAGCGCCTGGCCGGACTGACCCTGCTGGGCGACCTGCTCAAGGGCCTGCTGCCCGTGCTGGTCGCCAAGCTGTTCGGCCTGAGCCTGCAGCAACAGGCCTGGGTCGGCCTCGCGGCAGTGATCGGCCACCTCTATCCCCTGTACTTCCGCTTCAGTGGCGGCAAGGGCGTGGCCACCTCCGCCGGCATGCTGCTGGGGCTCTACCCCCCTGCCGCCCTCCTGGCGCTGACCGCCTGGCTGCTGACCTTTATCCTGACCCGCACCAGTTCGTTGGCGGCGCTCATCGCCACCCCCCTGACCCTGCCGCTGCTGGCCTGGCAGCAACCGGCAGCACTGCTGCCGGTAAGCGTGCTGACCGGGCTGGTCGTCTGGCGCCATCGCGGCAATCTACGCGACCTGTTCGCCGGACGCGAACGGCACTTCTGAACCACCACCCGCTCAGCCGGTTAACCGCTCCGCGCACCGCCGCTACAGTGGCGGCAAGCGCTCCATCGGCCAGCGTGCCTGCACCGCGATGCTCAGCCCCTCACGCTGCCCGGCCTTGAGCCGCTGGCAGCCGGCGTAGGCGATCATCGCACCATTGTCGGTGCAGAAGGCCGGGCGCGCATAGAACACCTGCCCCTTCAGCCCGGCCAGCATCGCCTCCAGGGATTCACGCAAGGCCTTGTTGGCACTGACGCCGCCGGCGATCACCAGGCTGTTCAAGCCAGTCTGCTTGAGCGCCCGGCGGCACTTGATGGCGAGGGTGTCGACCACCGCCTGCTGGAACGCCAGGGCGATGTCGCAGCGGGTCTGCTCGCTGTCGTCGCCCGCCTCGCGGCACTGCTGCCAGGTATTCAGGGTAAAGGTCTTGAGGCCGCTGAAGCTGAAGTCCAGGCCCGGCCGGTCGGTCATGGGCCGGGGAAACACGAAGCGGCCGGGCGAGCCCTGCACGGCCAGGCGGGCGATCTCCGGCCCGCCCGGGTAGCGCAAGCCCATCAGCTTGGCCGTCTTGTCGAAGGCTTCGCCGGCCGCGTCGTCGAGCGACTCGCCCAGCAACTGGTACTGGCCGATGCCGTCGACGCGCACCAGCTGGGTATGGCCACCGGACACCAGCAAGGCGACGAAGGGAAAGCTCGGCGGCTGCGCCTCCAGCATCGGCGCCAGCAGGTGGCCCTCCATATGGTGCACACCGAGCGCGGGAACCCCCCAGGCGAACGCCAGGGCCTGGGCGCAGGAGGCGCCGACCAGCAGCGCGCCGACCAGGCCGGGGCCGGCGGTATAGGCTATCGCGTCGATCTCGCCGGGCGTACACTGCGCCTCGGCCAGTACTTCGCGAATCAGCGGCAGCATGCGCTTGACGTGATCGCGCGAGGCCAGCTCGGGCACCACCCCGCCATAGATGCGGTGCAGGTCGATCTGGCTGAACAGCGCGTCCGCCAACAGGCCGCGCTCGCTGTGGTAGAGCGCGACACCGGTCTCGTCGCAGGAAGTTTCCAATCCCAGTACCAGCATGGGCAACGCCTTGATTTGAAGGGACATGATATCGAAGCCGCGCATAATAATAGGCAGGCGCGGAAGCCGACCAGCGCTTTTCGATCAGAGGCTTTGCATTCCCGGCGACGAGACGGTAACATCCGCAACCCTTAAAAACCTACGTCCTCCCGCGCCATTTGCCAGGAGTACGTTACCCCCCGGTAATAAAGAAGGTACGCCCTGGATGCCAGCCGTCAAAGTTAAAGAGAACGAACCCTTCGACGTAGCTCTGCGTCGTTTCAAGCGCTCCTGCGAAAAAGCCGGCATTCTGGCCGAAGTTCGTAGCCGCGAATTCTACGAAAAGCCGACCGCCGAGCGTAAGCGCAAGGCCGCTGCCGCCGTCAAGCGTCACGCCAAGAAAGTGCAGCGCGAGCAGCGCCGCAGCGTGCGCCTGTACTAACAGGTACAGACCGCCTCGCAGCAGTCAGCAGTGCCCGGCCTCAGCCGGGCTTTGCGTTTTTAGCCCAGCACTCCGCTTCGCCTGCCGGCGAATGGCCGGAGTTTTTCTGCCTCCCCACGCATCTGTCCAGCCGCCCCACACGGCAGTATCCTGAGTGCCTATGGCCGGCCTGATCCCGCAGTCCTTCATCGATGACCTGCTCAACCGCACCGACATCGTCGAAGTGGTCAGCGCGCGCATCCAGCTGAAGAAGGCCGGCAAGAACTACACCGCCTGCTGCCCCTTCCACAAGGAAAAGACCCCTTCCTTCAGCGTCAGCCCGGACAAGCAGTTCTACTACTGCTTCGGCTGCGGCGCCGGCGGCAACGCCTTGGGCTTCGTCATGGACCACGACCAACTGGAGTTCCCCCAGGCGGTCGAGGACCTGGCCAAGCGCGCCGGCATGGAGGTCCCGCGCGAAGAAGGCGGGCGCGGCGGCAAACCGCGACAGCCCACCGACTCGCCACTCTACCCACTGCTGGCCGCCGCTGCCGAGTTCTACCGCCAGGCCCTCAAGAGCCACCCGCAGCGCCGCGCCGCGGTGGACTACCTGAAAGGTCGCGGCCTGTCCGGCGAGATCGCCCGCGACTTCGGCCTGGGCTTCGCCCCGCCGGGCTGGGACAACCTGCTCAAGCACCTGGCCGGCGACAGCCTGCAGCAGAAGGCGATGATCGATGCCGGCCTGCTGGTGGAGAATAGCGACAGCGGCAAACGCTACGACCGCTTCCGCGACCGGGTCATCTTCCCGATCCGCGACAGCCGCGGGCGGGTCATCGCCTTCGGCGGCCGGGTACTCGGCGACGACAAGCCCAAGTACCTGAACTCGCCAGAAACCCCGGTATTCCACAAGGGCCAGGAGCTCTACGGCCTGTTCGAGGCGCGCAAGAGCAATCGCGACCTCGAGGAGATCATGGTGGTCGAGGGCTACATGGACGTCATCGCCCTGGCCCAGCAGGGCCTGCGCAACGCCGTCGCCACGCTCGGCACCGCCACCAGCGAGGAGCACCTCAAGCGCCTGTTCCGCCTGGTACCCAGCGTGCTGTTCTGCTTCGACGGCGACCAGGCCGGCCGCAACGCCGCCTGGCGCGCCCTGGAGGCCACCCTGCCGAACCTGCAGGACGGCCGCCGCGCACGCTTCCTGTTCCTGCCGGACGGCGAAGACCCGGACACCCTGGTGCGCAGCGAAGGCACCGACGCCTTCCGCGCCCGCATCAACCAACAAGCCCAGCCCCTGGCGGACTATTTCTTCCAGCAGCTCGGCGAAGAGGCGGACCCGCGCTCCCTGGAAGGCAAGGCGCACCTGGCGACCCTGGCGGCCCCGCTGATCGACAAGATTCCCGGCAACAACCTGCGCACCCTGATGCGCCACCCGGAGCTGGCGCAGAAGGTCGAAGACGTCAGCCACTTCGCCGGCGAAGACGACACCTACGCCCAGCTGCTGGTGGCCCTGCTCGGCGCCCTGCAGAAGAACCCGAATCTGCGCTCGCTGCAGCTGATCGCACGCTGGCACGGCACCGAGCAGGGCCGTCTACTGCGGGCCCTGGCGGAAAAGGAGTGGCTGATTTCGGCGGACAACCTTGAACAACAGTTTTTCGACACTATAACTACCCTAGTAGCCCGCCAACGCGAGCGCAGCCTGGAACATTTGCTGCGCAAAGCCCGTCAAAGTGAATTGAGCGCAGAGGAAAAAGACCAGCTGCGCAACCTGCTGAGCCGCAACGCATCACCGGTAGTCCCGAGCCCAACTGGCGCGCGAGGGTCTTAATCGGGTATAATCCTCGGCTTGTTTTCAGCCCGCCAAGACCTTCAGTGGATAGGGTGTTATGTCCGTAAAAGCGCAACAGCAATCTCGTTTGAAAGAATTGATCAGCCGCGGTCGTGAGCAGGGTTACCTGACTTACGCGGAGGTCAATGACCACCTGCCGGAGGATATTTCCGACCCGGAACAGGTGGAAGACATCATCCGCATGATCAACGACATGGGGATCAACGTATTCGAGAGTGCTCCGGATGCGGACGCCCTGTTGTTGGCCGAAGCCGACACCGACGAAGCCGCCGCCGAAGAGGCCGCTGCCGCGCTCGCCGCCGTTGAGACCGATATCGGCCGGACCACCGACCCGGTGCGCATGTACATGCGCGAGATGGGCACAGTGGAACTGCTGACCCGCGAAGGCGAGATCGAAATCGCCAAGCGCATCGAGGAAGGCATCCGCGAGGTGATGAGTGCCATCGCCCACTTCCCCGGCACCGTCGACAGCATCCTCGCCGAATACAACCGCGTCACCACCGAAGGCGGTCGCCTGGTCGAGGTACTCAACGGCTACATCGATCCGGATGACGGCAGCGTCCCCGCCGAAGCCGCCGCCCCCGTGCCGGCCAAGGACAGTGCCGCCGCCGATGACGGCGACGATGACGAGGATGACGACGACAGCAGCGACGACGAAGACGAAGGCGATGGCGGCCCGGACCCGGAAGAAGCCCTGCGCCGCTTTACCGCAGTCGCCGAGCAACTGGATAAAGCCAACAAGGCCCTGAAGAAGCACGGTCGCAGCAGCCAACAAGCCATCGACGAGCTGAAGGACCTGGCCGATCTGTTCATGCCGATCAAGCTGGTGCCCAAGCAGTACGACGCCCTGGTCGTTCACGTGCGCAGTTCACTTGAGCGCCTGCGCGCCCAGGAACGCGCCATCATGCAACTGTGCGTACGCGATGCGCGCATGCCGCGTGCCGACTTCCTGCGCCTGTTCCCGGGCAACGAAGTCGACCCGACCTGGGCCGAGCAGCTGGCCAAGGGCAAGGCCAAGTACGCCGAGGCCATCGGCAACCTGCAGGCCGACATCCAGCGCTGCCAGCAGAAGCTGGTCGCCCTGGAAGCCGAGTGCGACCTGACCCTGGCCGAGATCAAGGACATCAACCGGCGCATGTCGATCGGCGAGGCCAAGGCCCGCCGGGCGAAGAAGGAAATGGTCGAGGCCAACCTGCGCCTGGTGATCTCCATCGCCAAGAAGTACACCAACCGCGGCCTGCAGTTCCTCGACCTGATCCAGGAAGGCAACATCGGCCTGATGAAGGCGGTGGACAAGTTCGAATACCGTCGCGGCTACAAGTTCTCGACCTACGCCACCTGGTGGATTCGCCAGGCGATCACCCGCTCGATCGCCGACCAGGCGCGCACCATCCGCATCCCGGTGCACATGATCGAGACGATCAACAAGCTCAACCGCATCTCCCGGCAGATGCTCCAGGAGATGGGTCGCGAGCCCACTCCGGAAGAGCTGGGCGAGCGCATGGAGATGCCCGAGGACAAGATCCGCAAGGTGTTGAAGATCGCCAAGGAGCCGATCTCCATGGAGACGCCGATCGGCGACGACGAAGACTCGCACCTGGGCGACTTCATCGAGGACTCCACCATGCAGTCGCCGATCGACGTGGCGACCGTGGAAAGCCTCAAGGAAGCCACCCGCGAAGTGCTGGCCGGGCTCACCGCCCGCGAGGCCAAGGTGCTGCGCATGCGCTTCGGCATCGACATGAACACCGACCACACCCTCGAGGAAGTCGGCAAGCAGTTCGATGTGACCCGCGAGCGGATCCGCCAGATCGAGGCCAAGGCGCTGCGCAAGCTGCGCCACCCGACGCGAAGCGAGCACCTGCGCTCCTTCCTCGACGAGTGACAACAAAACCCCCGGCCCAAACCGGGGGTTTTGCGTTGCCCCGCACGCCACCACCCGGTCATCCCTCCCACCGAACGCGACCTGCTTTCAGCGACCGCCTGAGCCACGTCATTCGGTTGGCGCTACCGTCAAGGCCCGGTATAATCCGCCGGCCTTCTGGGGGCCTATAGCTCAGTTGGTTAGAGCAGAGGACTCATAATCCTTTGGTCCACGGTTCGAGTCCGTGTGGGCCCACCAAATGAAACAAAGAGTTAGGCCAGCCATCGCGCTGGCCTTTTTCTTTTCTGCGGGCAGACTGGCGTCGGTCACCGCATGGTACGACGCTTCCTTCTTGCCGCCACGCAGCCCTCCGCTGCGCGCGCCCCCAAAACCTGCACGACTGATGTTCTCGCGCCCTGACAGGCATCTCGCTCGCGATGCGCGGACCGATCTGTGCCTGCGCCCCGCCGTCGCTGAAGGCCTGATCCAGGCATGCAGAATAGCCGACCGCCTGGATCGCCCCTGCTGACGGCAGCGGGCGCCCTCGCTCTCAAGCGCCACAAGCCAGCAGTCTCTTTCCCCATCACACGCTCCCGATGTGCGCCCGGACGGCGTGTGCGCCGCGCCACGCGCCGCCCAGCAGAGCTGGCGGTCCCAGCGCCCCGTCGAAACTGCCTGAGCCGTGGCCCCCCGGCAACCCCCAGGACAAATGGTCGTTGACATGGACGGGGAATGGGCGTCTCATTTGGTATATTCAAAATATATTCTGAATATTGTTAATAGCGAGCACTCAGATGACCTACACCAGAAACCTCCCTGCTGGATTCAAGAGCGACCTGAACTGCTTCGGCCACTTCGACGTGGTCGTCGTCGGCGGAGGGCCAGCCGGCATCGCCGCCGCCGTCACGGCTGGCGAACGCGGACTCAGCGTGCTGCTGATAGAGCGCCTGGGGTTCTGCGGCGGCGCCGCTGTCGCCGGGCTGTCCGGCACCATCTGCGGCCTGTACATGACGGTCCAGGACCCACATAAAGCAACGCCCGAACAGATCATCTTCGGTTTCGCCGAACGCTTTCGCGATGCCCTGTACCGCGAGGGCGGCCTCACCGAGCCGCAGATCTACGGCAAGACCTGGGTCGCCACCCACGACTGCGCCAAGTACAAGAAGGTCGCCACCGACATGCTGCGCGCGGCCAAGGTGAGCGTGCTCTACCACACCCAGATGATCGATGTGATCGCCGAGGAGGAAGAGCTCAAGGGCATGGTGCTGCACACCAAGCCGGGGTTCACCGCGGTCTACGCCAAGAAGGTCATCGATGCCAGCGGCGATGCGGATGTGGTCTACAAGATGGGCCTGAAGACTACCAAGGGGAACAACGGGGTCATTCAGAACCCCTCCATGATGTTCAAGGTCGGCAACGTCGACCTGCCCAAGTACCTGGCCTACTGGGGCCAGGACACCATCTCGCCGCCCAAGGTGGTGAGCATGCTGGAAGCCCAGGATGAATTGCTGCGCAAGAAGGTCTGGCTATTCCCCACGGTCAATCCCGGAGAACTGCTGGTCAATGCCACCAAGATCACCGGTTTCGACAAGCGCGCGCTGGACGTCACCGACCCGGTCGACCACAGCGAGGCGGAGCAGTTCTCCATCTATCAGGCCAAGGCCTTCTTCGACTTCATGAAGGCCAACGTGCCCGGTTGCGAGGACAGCTATTTCATCGACTACGCCACCGAAGTGGGCGTGCGCCAGACCCGCTCCATCGATGGCGTGGCGCGCCTGACCAACGACGACGTGGTCAACAAGCGCAAATTCAGCGACGCCATCGCCAAGACCTCCTGGCCGATCGAGCTGCACTACGGCGCCAAGCCGAAGACCGAGTGGTTGGTCGAGGACTATTACGAGGTGCCGTTTCACACCCTGGTACCCAAGGTCGGCAAGAACCTCATCGTCGCCGGTCGCTGCCTGAGCAGCGAACACGAGGCACTGGCCAGCTGCCGGGTCACCGCGCAGTGCTTCGAATATGGCCGAGCGGCGGCGCTGGCGGCTGACCTGGCGATCAAGGAGGAGCTGTCCTTCCAGGCCATCGAAGGCGGGCATATGGCCTTTCTGATGCAGCAGACCAGTTGACTGGCCGGTTGCGCAACTAACCCGTGGCAATTACAACAACAAGAGGTGCTCCAGTGAATATAAAAGCAGCGGATTTTCCAATCGAGGAAGATGTGGTCGAGCCTATCGCCACGCCCATCGAGACCAACCGGCAGATGCAGGTCATCAGCCTGCTGATCATCTTTGCCGCGGCGATTCCTCTTGTGCTGTTCCCGGAGGACAGCGCGACCGCAATCGACGCGCTGTTCAAGTGGGTGACGCACACCTTCGACTTCGTCTATCTCGCCGTGGGCCTCGGCGCACTCGTTTTCGTGCTGGGCCTGGCCTTTTCCCGTTACGGCGAAATAAAGCTCAGCGCCGATAAACACGCCGCCCCCGAGTTCACCAAGTTCGGCTGGGGCACCATGGTCTTTCTTGCCGGCATCGCCTCAGGCCTGATGCTCTGGGCCGGTACCGAGTGGGGCTACCATTTCGCCTGGACCCCGTTCGGCCTGGAGGCCAAGAGCAAGGAGATGTACACCGTCGGCCAGGCCTACGGCATCTTCCACTGGGGCCCGACGGCCTGGGCCATGTATTGCGTCCCGACCATCGCCATGTCGTACATCTACTACGTGCGCCAGAAGCATATCTACAAGATCAGCGAGGCCTGCCGCGGCGCGCTGGGCGACCTGGTCGACGGCCCCGTAGGGACGTTCATCAACTACCTGTTCATCCTCGGCGTGCTGGGTGCCTCCGCCACCTCGCTGGGCCTGGGCACTCCGATGATCGGTGGGGCCCTGGCCGAAGTGCTGGGGGTCAGCAGCAGCGTCTACCTGGATATGGCAATCATCCTCACCTGCACCGCGGTCTTTACCGTCAGTAGCGGCCTGGGCCTGACCAAGGGCATCAAGCGCCTGAGCACCTTCGCCACCGTGGTCACCCTGGCGATCGTGGTCTATGTCCTGCTGGTCGGACCCACCAAGTTCATCCTGGGTCTGGGCATGGATTCGCTCGGCTATATGGTGGAGAACTACATCCGCATGAGCACCTGGACCGACAGCGTCGACAAGAGCGGCTTCCCGCAGGCCTGGACCGTGTTCTACTGGGCCTGGTGGGTGGCCTATGCGCCGTTCATGGGCATGTTCGTCACCCGCATCTCTCGCGGTCGCACCATCCGCGAGGTGATCGTCGGCATGCTGTCCTACGGCACTTTCGGCTGTGCACTGTTCTACATCGTGCTGGGCGGCTACGGCATCAACCTGCAAATGACCGAGACCCTGGCGTTGTCCGAGCTAGTCAATGATAAAGGCGTGGCCCCGGCGATTCTCGCGATGTTCAAGACCCTGCCCCTCAGCGGCCTGGTGTTGCTGGCAGTAGCCGTCTCCGGGATCGTCATGCTGGCCACCACCTTCGACTCCGCCGCCTACGTGATGGCCTGCGCGACCACCCGCAAGCTGGCCGAGGGGCAGGAGCCGCAGCGCTCCAACCGCCTGTTCTGGTGCTTCGCCATCGCCATCCTGCCCCTGGCGCTGCTGTTCCTCGGCGGCCTGAAAACCATGCAGACCACCTCGGTGATCATCGGTTTGCCGCTGATGGTCATCATGGTGCTGATGATGATCAGCACCCTCAAATTCATCAAAGAAGACCACGCCTGATATGACCCAGCCAATTGTGCAAAGCATCGAGATCTTCGCGATTGGCCCTGACGGAGAGAAGATCAGCTGGTCTTCTCATCTGGGGCCCATGTACGAAGCCATGATCGTCGCCCGCCTGACCTTCGATAACGGCTTGCAGGGCATCGCGGGCCTGACCACCTACACCGAGCACGAGTTCGACCAGACCGCCTTCCACAGCCTGGCGCTGATGGCCCCGTTCCTGCTGGGCAAGGGGCTGCACGAGGCCCCGCAGATCGCCAAGCTCATGGCCGGCAAATACGTGCCGCTCAAGCACCTGTCGATGTCGCTGTTCGACATCGCCCTGCACGACGCCAAGGCCAAGGCCCTGAACCTGCCCATCTACCAGATGCTCGGCGCGGCCAAGCACAAGATCCGCGCCTATGCCTCCAGCCCGGTCATGGCCACGGTCGATGACTACATCGAGTACTGCCACCGGATGCTCGGCCAGGGCTTCAACGCCATCAAGATTCACCCGCGCTGCGTATTCGCCGAGGACACGGCCCTGGTCCATGCGCTGCACGAGGAATTCGCTGGCCGGGACATCGGCTGGAGCCTGGACATCGACGCCAACTATGGCTTCCAGGAAGCCCTGCAGATGGGCCGCCTGCTCGATCGCTACCAGTGGGAGTTCTATGAGGAGCCGCTGCCGGATTCGGACCTGGATGGCTACAGGAGGCTGGCCGCGGCACTGGACCTGGACGTCATCAGCGGCGGCAACTCGCTGCCCAACCTGCAGCTGATCAAGCACGGCTTGCAGCACCATTGCTGGGACCGCAGCCGTTTCGACGTCACCAGCATCGGCGGCTACACCGGCGCCACCCAGGTGATGGGCGTGACCCGCGCCCAGGGCCTCAAGGCCGAGCTGCAGTCCTGGGGCTATACCCTGACCCAGGCGGCCAACCTGCATATGATGCTGGCCTACGACAACTGCGAGTTCTTCGAGCAGGCCGCGCCCTACGAGAAGTACGAAGTCGGTGCCAAGCAGGTGTTTCGCCCGGACAGCGAGGGCTTCATCCACCCCACCGGCCTGCCCGGGCTCGGCGTCGAGCTGGACTGGGATGTGCTGGAGCAGTTCATCTACCAGCGCCGCCAGTTCAGCCTGGGGCGCGCGCAGTGAGCGTGCGGATCGACAGCGTCGAGGTCATCTGCCTGCAGGACCCTCAGGCGGACTTCGTCCGCTTCGAGGGCAGCTACCAGAATGCCCTGGTCGTGGTGCGCGGCGACAACGGCCTGTACGGCATCGGCGAGACCGACTCGCCGCCGCAGGTGATCAAGGCGCTGATCGAGTCTAGGCCCTACAACTACCTGTCCACCGGCCTGGCCGGCGTGCTGGTGGGCGAAGTGCTGGATGACCCGCTGCGCCTGTGGAACAAGATGTACCGGAGCAGCAACTGGCATGGCCGCTATGGCGTGGCCATCCATGCCATCAGCGCCCTGGATATCGCCCTGTGGGATCTGTTCGCGCGCTCCGCGCGGCGACCCTTGCACAGCTATTTCGGGGGGCTGAAGCACAAGCAGCTGCCGGTCTACGCCACCCTCTACCCGATGCAGGCAGAGCCGGAGCTGTTCCAGCAACAGGTCGGGGCCTGCCTGGAGCAGGGCTTCAAGCGCATCAAGATCTGCGTGGAACCCTGGTGGCAGGACTCGGCCAAGGCCATCGGCAACCTCCAGCGGCTGCGCGAGTTCGTCGGTCCCGAGGTCGAGCTGATGCTCGATGTGGCCATGGAGTTCACCCGCTTCGAGCAGCTCGAACCCTTCCTCGGCACCCTGCAGGCACTGGACTTCAAGTGGATCGAGGCGCCCTTCGATGCCGACAACCTGGACGATCACCGCCGGCTGCGGGCCGTCACCAGCATTCCGCTGGGGGTGGGCGACCTTGGCTTCACCACCTGCAAGGAGTTCCAGCCTTATCTGGCGGCCGATGCATTCGACATCGCCCAGCCGGACATCACCCTGTTCGGTGGCGTCACCGAGGCCATGAGGCTGCGGGACATGCTCGTCCCCCATGGCAAACGGATCGTGCCCCACGCCTACAACACCGACCTGACCATCGCGGTCAATGCCCAGTTTCTCTGTACACAGGCGCGCATCGAGCCGCTGGAGTACTCGACCAGCCCGTCGATTCTTCGTCGCCAGCTGGTACTCAATCCACTCCGCCCCGACGAGCACGGTATGATCAGCCTCGATGAGAACGCACACGGGCTCGGGCTCGAGCTCAACTGGGACTTGGTCAACGCATGCAGAACACCGTAGATAAGCGAAACAAGGCTGAAATTGCCCATGACGAGCTCGAGGCGGCGATAGTCGATTGCCGGATCGCCCCGGGCTCGGTGATGACCGAAACCGAGATCAGCGAGTTTCTCGGCCTGGGCCGCACCCCGGTGCGTGAAGCACTGATGAAACTGGCGAACGAGAATCTCGTGCGCCTGTCGCGCGCCGGTGTGGTGATCCCCGAGCTCAACCCACTGACCATGCTGAAGCTGCTGGAGCCGCGGGTGCTGATCGAGCGGCTGTGCATCGAGAAGGCCGTCGAACGCCTGGTCGAAGACGACAAGCCGCCCATCCGTGAGGTGATCGAAGCGCTTCAAGGCCTGGCCAGCGATGACCGCCAAGGTTTCATGGCGCTGCTGCGGCGCATGCACCACATTCTCGCGCGTTCGTCGAAGAACGAATTCATCCTGTCCACCATCAAGACCACCCAAGGCCTTTCCCGACGTTTCTGGTGCTATTACGCGACGAGCGAAGACCAGGCCTACTGCACCCAGCTGTACATCACGCAGATGCAGGCCCTGGTCAATCAGGACAAGGACCGTGCGGTGGCGGCTTCCGCCGAACTCATGCACTACCTGCACGAGTTCACCAAGGCTCATCTTGAGCACTTCAAGTAGAGGCGGCAGCGCCCTGAGGTCCCTGGCCACGCCGGAGGCGACTCGCACCCACTCGGGGGCGCCGCGCGACTCCGCCGGGATACCGGCCTGCCCGCTGGGCCACCCCGAGCGCGGTCCTGCCGGCTCGCCCCACCTTGCCGCTGAGATGCGCCGCCGCCCATAATCGTCCGCCTATCCTTCCCGGACTCCCCCGCCATGGCGATCTCCCGCGACGATCTCGACCAGCACGGCCTGATCATCGGCGCCTCCCCGGAGCGCTTTCGCGCCCTGGCCATGCCCCTGCTGTTCGACCACCTGAACGCCCAGTGCGAGGGCACCATCGCGGTCAACCGCCAGGCGCGCATCGTCTGGATCAACGACAAGTACGCCGCCAAGATCGGCATCGGCGACCCGCGCAGCGTGCTCGGCCAGGAAATCGAGCGGGTGCTGCCGGCCAGTCGCCTGCGCGAGGTGGTGGAGAGCGGCCTGCCGAGCATGCTCGACCTGATGGCCTTCGGCGACGAGCACTTCGTGGTCACCCGCATTCCCCTGCGCGACGAGGACGGCACCCTGGTCGGCGCCCTGGGCTTCGTGCTGTTCGACCGGGCGCGCCACCTCAAGCCGCTGATGGCCAAGTACAGCGGCCTGCAGAACCAGCTGCTGGCCACCCAGCAGGAGCTGGCCAAGGCGCGCCGGGCACGCTACACCATCGCCGGCTTCATCGGCGCCAGCGCGGCGGCCAGCGAGGTCAAGCGCCAGGCCCGGCGCGCCGCCCAGCTGGACGCCACGGTGCTGCTGCGCGGCGAGACCGGCACCGGCAAGGAGCTGCTGGCCCAGGGCATCCACAACCTGTCGCCGCGGGCCAACGGCCCCTTCGTCGCGGTCAACGTCGCCGCCATTCCCGAGACCCTGGTGGAGGCCGAGCTGTTCGGCACCGCGCCGGGCGCCTTCACCGGCGCCGAGCGCAAGGCGCGCCAGGGCAAGTTCGAGCAGGTTGCGCAGCTCGCGCACGTTGCCGTTCCAGTGCTGGCCGGCGAGCAGGGCCAGGGCATCGGCGGCGAGCTCCATGGGCGCCTGGCCGGAGCGATTGGCGATGTCGTCGAGCAGGTGCTCGACCAGCGCGGGGATGTCCTCGCGGCGCTCGCGCAGCGGCGGCAGGCGCAGGCTCAGGACGTTGAGGCGGTAGTAAAGGTCGTCACGGAACCGGCCGGCGGCGACCCGGGCCTCCAGATCGATGTGGGTGGCGGCGATCACCCGCACGTTCAGCGCCTTGACCTGGTTGGAGCCGAGCGGCTCGACCTCCTGCTCCTGCAGCACCCGCAGCAGCTTGGCCTGCAGCGGCAGCGGCAGGTCGCCGATCTCGTCGAGGAACAGGGTGCCGCCGTTGGCAACCTGCTCGAACGCGCCCAGCTCGACGCCGAAGACGGCCAGCTCGACGCGGCGCACCTGGCGGCCCAGCTGGAGCAGCCCCGGGCCGCCGTCGCGCGGACCGCGACGGCCCCGCTGCCCCCGGCCGTCGCGGTCGAGCCGCTGGCGCAGAGCCTGGCCAGCGCCGAACGCGGCGCCATCGCGCGCGCCCTGGCCGCCACCGGCGGCAATCGGGCACGGGCCGCCGCGCGCCTGGGCATCTCCCGCGCCGCGCTGTACAACAAGCTGGCGCTGCACCGCCTGGGCTGACTGTCCAGCCGCCTGGACAGTCGCACCGTCCACCTCCCTGGACAGTGTCTTGCCCGCTGGACAACCTGGTCCGCCGGCGAAGCGCGGCCCGCAGCTCGCCCGGAGCGGCTCACGCCAGGCGCCCCGGGCCTTCCGCCCCCTGACGAGCACCCGGGTTACGCCCTGGCACGACTTTCGCTCTACCCAGGCCACGGCCCGTGCGACGGCCCCCGGACGACCTGCTCCGGGCGCCGTTCGCCGGCCAGCCGGGCCCGCCCCAAGGCGGGCCACCAGAACAACAACAAAAGGAATCACCCATGGGAACCCTCGGTATCCTCATTTCCCTCGCGCTGCTGATGTACCTGGCCTACCGCGGCCTCAACGTGCTGATCCTCGCCCCGCTGCTGGCCCTGCTCGCCCTGCTGTTCTCCGGCGAAACGGCCCTGCTGCTGCCGACCTACACCCAGGTGTTCATGAAGGCCATGGGCGGCTACGTCATCCAGTTCTTCCCGCTGTTCCTGCTCGGCGCGCTGTTCGGCAAGCTGATGGACGACTCCGGCTCGGCCCGCGCCATCGCCCACGGCATAGTCGCCAAGGTCGGCAGCCAGCGCGCCGTGCTGGCCATAGTGCTGGCCTGCGGCATCCTCACCTACGGCGGCGTGTCGCTGTTCGTGGTGGCATTCGCCGTGTACCCGATCGGCGCCGCGCTGTTCCGCGAAGCCGGCATCCCCAAGCGCCTGATCCCCGGCGCCATCGCCCTGGGCTCGTTCACCTTCACCATGACCGCGCTGCCCGGCACCCCGGCGATCCAGAACGCCATCCCCAACCCCTTCTTCGGCACCGACGCCTTCGCCGCGCCGGGCCTGGGCCTGATCGCCGGGCTGATCATGTTCGCCCTAGGCACCTGGTGGCTGAGTGCCCAGGCGCGCAAGCTGATGGCCGCCGGCGAAGGCTACGGCACGCACCGCGACGAACCCGCACAGCAGGACCTGGGGCACCTTCCCGGCTTCTGGCTGGCGCTGCTGCCGATCCTGCTGGTGATCGTCCTCAACTTCGTCATGGCCAAGCAGGTGCTGCCGCACATCGACGCCAGCTTCCTGGCCAAGCCGGAGTACGGCGGCCTGCAGGATGCCAAGTCGCTGATCGGCATCTGGTCGATCATCGTCGCCCTGTCGGCCGCCATCCTGCTGCTGGTCGGGCTGCACTGGAAGCGCTGGCTGGACCTGAAGCAGAGCGTCAACGACGGCGCCTTCGGCTCCATGCTGCCGATCCTCAACACCGCCGCCGAGGTGGGCTACGGCACGGTGATCGCCTCGCTGGCCGGCTTCGTGGTGATCCGCGACCTGGTGCTCGGCGTGTCGAGCAACCCGCTGGTGTCCGAGGCCGTGGCGGTGAACATCCTCGCCGGCATCACCGGCTCGGCCTCCGGCGGCATGTCGATCGCCCTGAAGACCCTCGGCGAGCAGTACCTGACCCTCGCCAGCGCCGCCGGCATCAGCCCCGAGCTGCTGCACCGGGTCGCCGCCATGGCTTCCGGCTGCATGGACACTCTGCCGCACAACGGCGCGGTGATCTCGCTGCTGGCGATCTGCAAGCTCACCCACCGCGAGTCCTACAGGTTCATCTTCGTCAACACCGTGGCCTTCCCCATGGTCGCCCTGGTGGTGGTCATCACCCTGGGCACCCTGTTCGGCAGTTTCTGAGGTTCGTGCAATGAGCAAGATCATGAGCGCCGCCGAAGCCGTGGCGCGCATCCCCGACAACGCCAACGTCGCCACCGGCGGCTTCGTCGGCATCGGCTTCGCCGAACAGATCGCCATCGCCCTGGAGCAGCGCTTTCTGGCCGAGCAGGCGCCGCGGGGCCTGACCCTGGTGTATGCCGCCGGCCAGGGCGACGGCAAGGGCCGCGGCCTCGACCACCTGGCCCACGAGGGCCTGGTGCGGCGGGTGATCGGCGGTCACTGGGGCCTGGTGCCGGGCCTGCAGAAGCTGGCGGTGGACAACCGCATCGAGGCCTACAACCTGCCCCAGGGGGTGATCTCCCAGCTGTTCCGCGACATCGCCGCGGGCAAGCCGGGGCAGCTGTCGCGGGTCGGCCTCGGCACCTTCGTCGACCCGCAGTTCGGCGGCGGCAAGCTCAACGCCCGCACCACAACAGAGCTGGTGCGGCGCCTGCCGATCGACGGCGAGGACTACCTGTTCTACCCGGCCTTGCCCATCCATGTCGCCATCGTCCGCGCCACCAGTGCCGACCCGGATGGCAACCTGAGCATGGAGCGCGAGGCGCTGACCATCGAGAGCCTGGCCATCGCCATGGCCGCGCGCAACAGCGGCGGCCTGGTCATCGCCCAGGTCGAGCGCCTGGTCGAGCGCGGCTCGCTGAATGCGCGGGAGGTGAAGATCCCCGGCATTCTGGTCGACTGCGTGGTGGTCGCCGAGGCGCAGAACCACCGGCAGACCTTCGCCACCGCCTACAACCCGGCCTTCGCCGCCGAGACCCGGGTGCCCAGCGACAGCCTGGCGCCGATGGCGCTGGACATGCGCAAGCTGATCGCCCGCCGCGCGGCCCTGGAGCTGCGCGCCGGCGCGGTGGTCAATCTGGGCATCGGCATGCCCGAGGGCGTGGCGGCGGTGGCCGCCGAGGAAGGGGTGATCGAGCGCCTGACCCTAACCGCCGAGCCCGGGGTGATCGGCGGCGTGCCGGCCTCCGGGCTGGACTTCGGCGCGGCCAGCAACCACAGCGCGCTGATCGACCAGCCCTACCAGTTCGACTTCTACGACGGCGGCGGCCTGGACCTGGCCTTCCTCGGCCTGGCCCAGGCCGATGCCGCCGGCAACCTCAACGTCTCCCGGTTCGGTTCGCGCCTGGCCGGCGCCGGCGGCTTCATCAACATCAGCCAGAACGCCAAGCGGGTGGTGTTCGTCGGCACCTTCAGCGCCGGGCCCCAGGACATCCGCATCGAGGACGGCCGCCTGCGCATCGTCCAGGACGGCGCGCTGCGCAAGTTCGTCGCCGCGGTGGAGCAGCGCACCTTCGCCGGCCAGCTGGCCGCCGAGCGCGGCCAGCCGGTGCTCTACGTCACCGAGCGCTGCGTGTTCGCCCTGACCCTGGGCGGCCTGGAGCTGATCGAGATCGCCCCGGGCGTGGACCTGGAGCGCGACATCCTCGCGCGCATGGACTTCGCCCCCATAGTGCGGGCGCCGAGGCCGATGGATGCCCGCCTCTTTCAGCCCGGGCGCCTGGGCCTGGAGCACAGCCTGTAACCCTTGAGCGAAAGCGCGGGCCCGCCCTTGGGCCCGCGCTCTTTTTCCGCTTTCTCGGCTTGCCTCCGCCAGGGCGCGGCGCCTTTGGCCGCAGAGGCAGGCGACGTCATCGCCCTCAACGACCGACGGCCTGCAACAGGAAGTCGATGAACACCCGCACCCGCAGCGGCAGATGGCGGCCGCTGGGATAGATCAGGGAGAACGGCCGGCTGCAGCCGCCATGGTCCTGCAGTACCTGCAGCAGGCGCCCTGCGCTCAGGTCCTCCTCGACGATGAAGCGCATCAGCTGGGCCAGGCCGGCGCCGCTGCGGGCCAGGGTGGCGCAGGCGAGGATGTCCTGGGCGCAGCAGTAGTCGCCCTGGGTGGTCAGTTCGACCTCGCGACCCTGCTCACGGAACAACCAGGGCACCGGGCGGCCGCTGCTGGGCAGGCGGAACTGGATGCACTGGTGTCCATCCAGCTCCGCCGGACTCCGCGGCGTGCCGGCCTGGCGCAGGTAGTCCGGGGTGGCCACCACCACCAGGGGCGCGTCCTCCAGGGGTCGGGCGATCAGGCTGGAGTCGGCCTGGGCACGGGCGCGGATGGCCAGGTCGAACGCCTCGCTGGTGAAGTCGACGTTGCGGTTGCTCAGCTCCACCTCGACGCGCACCAGCGGGTAGCGGGCGCGGAAGGCCGGCAGCAGCGGCAGCACCCGGTAGTGGCCGTAGGTGGTGGGCAGGCTGATGCGCAACAGGCCGGCCGGCTCGCTCTGCCGGCCGCTGACCAGGCGTTCGGCCTCGCCGAGCTGGGCCAGGGCCTGGCGGCACTGCTGGAAATAGTCGTCGCCGGCCCCGGTCAGGCTGACCCGGCGGGTGGTGCGGGTGAACAGGCGCACCCCCAGCCGCTCCTCCAGCCGCGCCACCGAGCGGCTGACCGCCGCCGGGGTGACCCCGGCCGCCTGGGCGGCGGCGGTGAAGCTGCCCAGCTCGGCCGCCAGGCAGAACAGCTCCATGCTGCCGAGCAATACCCCGCCGAATTGTCGCTGCATGATTGATTACATCCTGTATCAGGTGAAATGACAGGCCCGGTATTTATCGGATAGCCCGTCACAAATAACCTGAATCCGCTGTGCTTATCCACCCCCTGCGGAGAAACCCCATGAAGCTGTTCTACACCCCCGGTACCTGCTCGTTGGTCGCCCACATCCTGCTGCACGAAACCGGCCTGCCCTGCACTCTGGAGCGGGTCGACCTGGCCAGCCACCGCACCGCCGCGGGCGATGACTTCCGCGCCCTCAACCCCAAGGGCTATGTGCCGCTGCTGCAGCTGGACGACGGCCAGCTGCTCAGCGAGGGACCGGTGATCGCCCAGTACCTCTGCGAACGGGCCGGCCGCCACGACCTGCTGCCGGCGAGCGGCGATCCGGCGCGCTACCGGGTGCTGGAGTGGCAGGCCTATATCAGCAGCGAGCTGCACAAGTCCTTCTCGCCGCTGTTCAATCCGGCCCTGGACGAGAGCGCCAAGGCGCTGCTGCGCACGGCCCTGCTGCACAAGTTCGCCTGGCTGGCCGAGCGTCTGGGCGAGCGCGCCTACCTGTGCGGCGAGCGCTTCACCCTGGCCGACGCCTACCTGTTCACCGTGGCCCGCTGGGGCGCCCTAGTCGACCTCGACCTGAGCAGTCTGGCGCCGCTGCAGCGCTACCTGGCCGGCATCGGCGAACTGCCGTCGGTACGGGCGGCCCTGGCGGCCGAAGGCCTGCAACCCTGATGCGCGAGGTAGCCCAGATGTGGCGCGATACCCAAGTTTCCCGGCGCCTGCAGCTGGCGGCGCCGATCATCCAGGGGCCGTTCGGCAGCGGCCTGTCCTCGGTGGCGCTGACCGCGGCGGTGAGCGAGGCCGGCGGCCTCGGCTCGTTCGGCGTGCACCACCTGGACGGCGCGGCCATCCTGCAGACCGCGGCGGCCATCCGCGCGCGCACGGCCAGGCCCTTCGCCCTCAACCTCTGGCTGCCCCACCCCAGCGAGCAGCACGACCTGGACGGGGCCGAGTACGCTGCCACCCTGGCGCTGTTTCGCCCCTACTTCGCCGAGCTGGGCCTGGAGCCGCCGCCCCGCGCGGCGGCCCCCTGGCCCAGCTACGAGGAGCAGCTGGAGGCCGTGCTGCAGGCGCGCCCGGCGGTGTTCAGCTTCGTCTACGGAGTGCCGAGCGCCGAGGCGCTGGAGCGGTGCCGCCGTCTCGGCATCCTGACCCTGGGCACGGCCACCACGGTGGCCGAGGCCCAGGCCCTGGAGGCGGCCGGGGTGGACATGCTGGTGGCCAGCGGCTGCGAGGCCGGCGGCCACCGGGTGGCCTTCCTGCGCCCGCCCGAGGACGGCCTGATCGGCGGCCTGGCGCTGATCCCCCAGGTGGTGGACGCGGTGCGCATCCCGGTGATCGCCGCCGGCGGCATCGCCGATGGCCGCGGTATCGCCGCCGCCCTGTGCCTGGGCGCCCAGGGCGTGCAGATCGGCACCGCCTTCCTCGCCTGCCGCGAGTCCGGCGCCAGCGAGTTGCACCGCCAGGCGCTGTTCACCCCCCAGGCCGCCGACACGGCGCTGACCCGCGCCTTCAGCGGGCGCCTGGCCCGGGGCCTGCGCAACCGCCTGCTGGAGGAGCTGGCCGCGCACCAGGCGCGGCTGCCCGGCTACCCGGTCCAGGGCCAGTTCGCCGCGGCGCTCAAGCCGGCGGCCCTGGCCCAGGGCCGCGACGACCTGCTGGCGCTCTGGTGCGGCCAGGCCGCCGCCCTGCTCGAGCAGCGCGACGCCGCTTCCCTGTGGCACAGCCTGCTGGCCCAGACCGACCGCCTGCTGGGCCGCTGAGGGCCGCGCCTAGCGCTCGCCGCGCTTATGCCGGGCGGCGTACAGGCAGATCATCTCCATGGCCAGGGTGGCGCCGGCCAGGGCGGTGACCTCGGCGTTGTCGTAGGGCGGCGCCACCTCCACCACGTCCATGCCCACCAGGTTGATGCCGCGCAGGCCGCGCAGTATCTCCAGCGCCTGGTGGCTGGACAGGCCGCCGCACACCGGGGTGCCGGTGCCGGGGGCGAAGGCCGGGTCGAGGCAGTCGATGTCGAAGGTCAGGTACACCGGCTGCTCGCCGACCCGGGCGCGGATGCGCTCGGCGATCTGCGCCGGCGTGCTGCGGTGTACTTCGCGGGCATCCAGCACCGCAAAGCCCATGACGTCGTCGTTGGTGGTGCGCAGGCCCACCTGCACCGAGTGAGCCGGGTCCACCAGGCCCTCGCGGGCGGCGTGGTAGAACATGGTGCCGTGGTCGATGCGCGCGCCCTCCTCGTCCGGCCAGGTGTCGCTGTGGGCGTCGAAGTGGATCAGCGCCAGGGGCCCGTGCTGCTTCGCATGGGCCTTGAGCAGCGGGTAGCTGATGAAGTGGTCGCCGCCCAGGGTGAGCAGCGCGCAACCGGCCGCGAGGATCTGCTCGGCATGGGCCTGGATGGCCGCCGGCACCGCCTCGGGGCGACCGTGGTCGAAGTAGCAGTCGCCGTAGTCGACGCAGGCCAGCAGGTCGAAGGGGTCGAACTCCCAGGGAAAATGCCGGGCCCAGGCCGACTGCACCGAGGCGGCGCGGATCGCCCGCGGGCCGAAGCGGCTGCCGGGCCGGTTGGTGGTGGCGGTGTCGAAGGGCACCCCGCTGACCACCAGGTCGACCCCGCGCAGATCGCGGCTGTAGCGCCGGCGCATGAAGCTGGTGATGCCGGCGTAGGTCGGCTCGGCGGCGGTGCCGTAGAGGCTGTCGCGGGTGATGGCCTGGTCGTTGTCGAAGCTGTGATCCATGGTCGGCGTCTCCTCAATACTGGGTGCGGAAGGCGGTCCACAGGCGGGTGCGCTGGCGCTGCTGCCTGAGCGGCTGGATCTGCTCGGCGAACAGCCGGGCGCGCACCGCGGCCGGCGGGTAGATGTCCGGGTCGCCGCGCACCGCCGCGTCCAGCAGGGGCGTAGCGGCGGCATTGGCGTTGGCGAAGTACAGAGCGTTGGTCAGCTCGGCGATGGCCTCGGGCTGCAGCATGAAGTCGATGAAGGCGCGGGCGGCCTCGGGATGGGGCGCTTCCACCGGAATGGCCATGGTGTCGAACCAGATCAGGGTGCCTTCCCGGGGAATGCGGAACAGCACCTCGAACGGCTGCTGCGCCTCGGCGGCGCGGGCGGCGGCCATGCCGGCATCGCCGGTATAGGTCAGCGCCAGGCAGATCTCGCCCCTGGCCAGGTCGTCGATATGCCGGCCGCTGCCGACGTAGCGCAGGTTCGGCTGCAGCTGGGCGAGCAACTGCCGCGCCGCCTCGAGGTCGGCGGGCGCATTGCTGTAGGGGTCCTTGCCCAGGTAGTTGAGGGCGATGGCGATCACCTCCTGGGGCGAGTCCAGCACGGCGATGCCGCAGTCCTTGAGCTTGCCGGCGTACTCCGGCTTGAACAGCAGGTCGAGGCTGTCCAGCGCCACGCCGGGCAGGCGCCGTTCGAGGGCCTGACGATTGATGCCCAGGCCCACGGTGCCCCAGGTGTAGGGCACGCCGTAGCGGTTACCCGGATCGACGCTGGCCAGCTTGGCCAGCAGCTCCGGGTCGAGGTTGCCGGCATTGCTCAGGGCGCCGAGCGGTTGCAGGGCCTTGGCCTTGATCGCCCGCGCCAGACCGCTGGAAGCCGGGAAGACCACGTCGTAGCCGCTGCGCCCGGTGAGCAGCTTGCTGTCGAGCACCTCGGTGCTGTCGAAGGTGTCGTACTTGACCCGGATGCCACGCTCGCGCTGGAAGCGTTCGAGCGCCTGGGGCGCCACATAGTCGGCCCAGTTGTAGATATTCAGCACCCGCTCCTCGGCCTGCAGCGGCAGGGCACAGGCCAGGAGCAGCACGCTCGCAGCAAGACGCATGGCGATCACCTCGTTCGGATTGGCTCGGTAGGCTCATCCTGCGCCGGCGCTTGCTTCGAATAAATACGAAGTGATCTACTCTGACATCGACAGTTATCGATGCTTGAATGCCATGCTCAGCCAAGTACGCGACCTCGACCTGCAACTGCTGCGCCTGTTCCTCACGGTGGTGGAAAGCGGCGGCTTCAGCGCCGCCCAGGGCGAGCTGGGCATCGGCCAGTCGACCATCAGCACGCAGATGGCCAAGCTGGAGACGCGCCTGGGCTTTCGCCTGTGCGAGCGGGGCAAGGCCGGCTTCCGCCTGACCCCCAAGGGCGAGCAGGTGCTGCTGGCCGCGCGCAAGCTGTTCGCCGCCGTCGAGACCTTCAGGGGCGAGGCCCAGGGCATGGCCGACAAGCTGCTCGGCTCGCTCGGCATCGGCCTGTCCGAGGCCCTCGACGACGAGGTGCTGGCGCGGGTCGGCGCGGCCATCGGCGCCTTCCGCCGGCGCAACCAGGACGTGCAGATCGAGCTGCTCAGCGCCATGCCCGCCGAGCTGGAGCGGCGCCTGCTGCAGGACCAGCTGCACCTGGCCATCGGCTACTTCTCCGGCGTCCAGAACGCACTGGACTACCGGCCGCTGTTCGAGGAGCCCCAGGCGCTGTTCTGCGGCCGCGACCACCCGCTGTTCGAGCAGGCCGGGTTCGGCGCCGAGTCGCTGCAGGAGCAGGACGGCGTGCATCACCCCTACCGTTTCATCGGCGCCGACGAGCCCTGGCAGGCCGCCGCCAGCAGCGCGCGCAGCGAACAGGTCGAGGGCACCCTGGCCTTCGTCCTGTCCGGCGCCCATATCGGCTACCTGCCCCGGCACATCGCCGCCCCCTGGGAGGCCCGCGGGCGACTGCGCGCCCTGCTGCCCGAGGTCCTCGGCTTCAGCGTGCAGTTCCACCTGGCCAGCCACCGCGGCCGGCAGCCGAGCGAGGCGCAGCGGGCCTTCGTCGACGACCTGCTAGGTGCCTTCGACCCTAGGGTCTGAAGTTGCGCGCATCCTGGGCCCAGGCGTCCAGAGCGGGACGGATGTCCTCCAGGCGCAACTGGGTATGGTCGTTCTCCAACGGCAGGCCATGGCCCTTGCGCACCACCTGGGCGACCACGCGGCTGTCGCGCCCATCCCGCGCCTCCAGCTCGACGAATATCTCGCTGTCCAGGTCACGCGTGCCGGCGGCCGTGCTGGCGGCGGCGGCGACCAGGGCGATGGGCACCACCTCGTACACCTTGAGTCCCTCGGGGGAGAGGTGGATGGCGCTGATCGCCGAGCGCAGCACCAGGGTATCCGGGCCCGCCTGGGTGACGATGCGCAGGCGTCCGGCCAGCTCCCGCTGCAGCGCCAGCTGCAGATAGCTGGCGATCTCATCCAGCGTCTGCTGGCTGACCTGCTGGCTGGGTTGTGGCCTGGGGTAGAACTGCGGTTTTTCCACCAGGACCGCGGCATAACGCTGCGGCTCGAAATCCGCCGCCACCCAGCGCATGACCCTGACGCCGCTGGCGGACTGCGCCGGCTGGAGTTTCGAGTAGTCGCCGAGAAATCCCGAGTACTGGGCGGGCTGGGTCGTGTCGCTGGCGCACCCGGCGAGCAGGGCGGCGGCCAGGCCGGCGACGACGAGGGCTTTCATCTGCATAGCGGCATGCTCCGTTGACATATGCCCGACTGACTCTAGACCAGGCCACCGCTGCGCGCACCGGCCACGGGGCAAGGCCGGCCCGAGAGTGCCCGAAGAGCGTCTACGCTGAACGCAACGGCAGTGCCGGGCGACAGCGCCGGCAACCGCCCCCTCGCCCACCACGCAAGGAGCGATCGCCATGCTGGACTACTTCGCCCTCGGCCTGCTGGTCTTCGTCGGCCTGGTACTGTTCTACGGCATCATCGTCATCCACGACATCCCCTATGAGATTGCCGCCAGACGCCAGCACCCCCACCAGGATGCGATCCACGTCGCCGGCTGGGTCAGCCTGTTCACCCTGCACCTGATCTGGCCCTTCCTGTGGATCTGGGCCACCCTGTATCGCCAGGACCGGGGCTGGGGCTTCGCTCAGCAGCCGCCAGAGCCCGAGCGACTTGGCCAGCTCGAAGCACAACTGGCCGAGCTGCGCCAGCGGGTCAGCGCACTGGAGCAGCCGGCTGCCAGCGCCGCCGCCAGCCCCGACGAGCCGGAGGCCTGAGCCATGGACCTGCTGCTGATCCTGACCTATGCGGCACTGTGCACCGCGATCTTCAAGGTCTTTCGCATCCCGCTGAACAAGTGGAGCGTACCCACCGCGTTCCTCGGCGGCGTGGTGCTGATCGGGACGCTGATCTTCCTGATGAACTACAACCATCCCTACTCGGAATCCAGCCGTCTGTATTTCGTCTCGACACCGGTGATACCGGTGGTCAGCGGCCAGGTGCTGGAGGTGCCGGTGCAGCCCAACCAGCCGCTGGAAAAGGGTGACGTCCTGTTCCGCATCGACCCCTTGCCCTTCGACAACCGGGTGAAGTCGCTCAAGGCGCAGCTCAGCGCGGCCAGGGCCGACCTGCTCCGCGCCAGCACCCTGGCCAAGCGCGGCATGGGCAACCGCCGCGACGTCGACGTGCTCGGCGCCAGGGTCAGCGACCTGCAGGCGCAGCTCGGCATTGCCCAGTACGAGCTCGAGCACAGCGTGGTGCGGGCGCCGAGCCGCGGCTTCGTCACCCACGTCTCGCTGCGGCCCGGCATGTATGCCGCCAGGCTGCCGCTGCGCCCGTCGATGGTCTTCGTCCCCGCCGAGGGCTACTACTACACGGCCTGGATGCGCCAGAACAGCCTGCTGCGCCTGCGTGCCGGCGACGAGGCGGAGGTGGCCTTCGATGGCATCCCCGGCAAGGTCTTCAGCGCCAGGGTGAAACAGGTGCTCACGGTGATCGCCGAGGGGCAGGTCCAACCCTCGGGCAACCTGACCGGTTTCAACGGCGCTCAGCCGCCGGGGCGGGTGCCGGTCAGCATCGAGATCACCGATCCGCAGTTCGCCGCCTACAGCGCCTATGTACCGGGTGGCGCCTATGCGCAAACCGCGATCTACAGCCAGCACTTCCGCCATGTGGCGGTGATGCGCAAGATCCTCCTGCGCATGTCGGCCTGGATGAACTACATCTTCCCCTTCCACTGACCAGCGGGGGGGATGCGGGTACAGCCCCGCGGCAGCCGGGCCCGGCCCGCGCCGCGGGGGTCTATAGTTTCAGCTCTTCCCCACGCACTCCCCCTGCCTAGGAGGTGAAATGAGCAAGGTCCATCACGTCGCCGTACTGGTCGGCAGCCTGCGCAAGGCCTCGATCAACCGCAAGCTGGCCCTGGCCCTGGCCGAACTGGCGCCGGCCTCGCTGAAGCTGGAGATCGTCGAGATCGGCGACCTGCCGCTGTACAACGAGGACATCGATCAGGAGCGGCCGCCGCAGGCCTACAGCGAGTTTCGCAACAAGCTCAAGGCGGCCGACGCGCTGCTGTTCGTCACCCCGGAGTACAACCGTTCGGTGCCCGCGCCGCTGAAGAACGCCATCGACGTCGGCTCGCGCCCCTACGGCCAGAGCGCCTTCAGCGGCAAGCCGGGGGCGGTGCTGAGCGCCTCGCCGGGGGCCATCGGCGGCTTCGGCGCCAACCAGCACCTGCGCCAGTCCATGGTCTTTCTCGACGTGCCGATGATGCAGCAGCCCGAGGCCTACCTCGGCGGCGCCGGCAGCTTCTTCGAGGAGGCCGGCATGCTCGGCGACGGCATCAAGCCGTTCCTGCAGAAGTTCATCGATGCCTATGCGCAGTGGGTGGAGCAGCACGCCAAGGGATGATCCCCGCTCGCGGCTGGGCGACCCGGAGGGCGACAGATGGCCGCCATGCAGCACGAGGAAAGCTTCTGGCTGGACGCCACCCTGGACAAGCGTGAACACGGCGACCTCTGCGCCGCCCTGGAGCGGCGTGCCCGCAGCGGCCGGCCGATGCCGGGCTTCCAGCTCAAGGGCGCCGAGCTGAACGGCGTCAACCTGGTCAACCACGGCGGCCACCACGGCTTCATCCTGCACAAGGCCGATCTGTACCGCGCCAACCTGCAGAATGCCCACCTGTTCGCCCTCGACCTGCGCGGCAGCTCGCTGATGAAGGCCGACCTGCGCCATGCCAACCTGCACTGTGCCGACCTGCGCGACTGCAACCTGCTGGGCGTGCGCCTGGACGGCGCACGGCTGGACAACGTCATCTGGGACCGCCAGCTGCTGCAGGAACGCAAGGGCCGCGAACTGGCCCAGCGCGGCAACCTGGCCGCCGCCCTGCAGTTGTTTCAGGAAGCCGAGGAAACCTACCGCAACCTGCGCCTGCACCTGGAGCGGGCCGGGCTGTTTGAGCAGGCCGGGCTGTTCTTCCACCGCGAGATGGTGGTGCGGCGCCTGCAACTGCCGCGCTATTCGGGCCGGCGCCTGCTGTCCTGGCTGGTCGACCTGTTCAGCGGCTACGGCGAGAAGCCGCTCAACGTCGTGCTGTTTTCCCTGGGGCTGATCGGCCTCTGCGGCCTGCTGTACTTCCTGGTCGGGGTCGAGCAGGGCGACCAGCGCCTGGGCCTGGACCTCGGCCATGGCCTGCTGGCCAACCTCATGGACCTGCTCGGCTGCCTGTACTTCAGCGTGGTCACCTTCACCACCCTGGGCTACGGCGACATCAGCCCCCATGGCCTGGCACGCCCGCTGGCCGCCTTCGAGGCCTTCGTCGGCAGCTTCACCATGGCCCTGTTCGTGGTGGTGTTCGTCAAGAAGATGACCCGCTGAGGCACCGGCCTCAGCCCGCGAGCGGCACCCAGACTTCCACCCGACCGGTGCCGGCCAGCGGATCGAAGTCGGCGCTGTAGCGTTCGAACTCCGGCGCATCCGCCACCGCCAGGCCGCTGGCCGGCAACCAGCGCTGGAAGATCGCGGCGAAGGTCTCGTGGATCGCGGAGATATGCCCGCGATGGAGAAACACCGCATAGCGCCGCGCCGGCAACTGCAGGCTACTGAAGCCCGGCGGCAACCGGTCGAGGCCGCTCACCCGGACCCCGGCGATGTACTCGAAGCCGCCGTCCTCGTCCGGGTTGCAGCACAGGCCGAAGGTTTCCCCGCCCAGCTGCCCCGGCACCCGGCCGATATGCGGCACGAAACGCTGCCACAGCGCGGCGATGCCCTGGCTCTGGTCGACACTGAAGCGCTCGCCGAGCCCGGCGATCAGCAAGGGGCCCTCATCCACGAAGCGCGGTCCGGATAGTTCGAAAGTCGTTGTCGCTGGCATACGCATGGCCTCCCGCAAAGCGATTGCACCGAGATTGCCGCTCGCCCGCAACGCCTCGGGGGTCAGCCCGAATTGTTCGCGGAACGCGCGGGTGAATGCCTCGTGCGAGCCATAGCCGACCTCCAGGGCCAGCGCGAGG
Organism: Pseudomonas lalucatii; assembly: GCF_018398425.1. Taxonomy (NCBI): domain Bacteria; kingdom Pseudomonadati; phylum Pseudomonadota; class Gammaproteobacteria; order Pseudomonadales; family Pseudomonadaceae; genus Pseudomonas; species Pseudomonas lalucatii. Next base: position 1,429,409 of record NZ_JADPMV010000002.1, read on the forward strand.
ATATCCGTCGCCCCCGCCGCCAGCCGATGCGCCGCCCGACTCAGGCGCCGTGCCCGCACATAGCGCATCACCGGCCAGCCGGTGGCCCGGGCGAAGGCCCGCGCCAGGACGAAGCGCGACAGGCCGCAGACCTCGGCGACGCGCCGCAGGTCGAGGGGGCGATCCAGTTCGGTTTCGATCAGCCAGAGGGCTTTGCCAACGGGGTCCATAGGTGGCTCTCACAAAAACTGCTGCCAGTATCCGGGCCGGGCGCGGGCGCCGCTTGATCGCCCTTGCAACCCGTCCACAGCGGCCCTGATCCGCGACCATACAGCGGATGAATGATAAGGAAACCCCTTGCCGCCACTAGACCGACTGGTCTATATACTTCCTCATGACCAAGATCACCACCCGCGACAAACTGATCCACGCCATGGCCGACGCCCTGCAACGCAAGGGCCTGCACGGCGTCGGCCTGAACGAACTGCTGGAGATCGCCGGTGCGCCCAAGGGCAGCCTGTATCACCACTTCCCGGGCGGCAAGGCCGAGCTGGCGGTGGCGGCCATCGAGCATATCGGCCGGCGCATCGACGACCTCGTCGCCCGCCTGTTCGCCCAGCAGCCCGATCCCCTGCAGGCGCTGCACAGCTGGCTGCAGGGCGCCCTGCAGCAACTGCAGAACAGCCGGTTCGAGCGCGGCTGCCCGCTGGCCACCGTGGCCCTGGAAAGCGGCCCCGAAGACGTCGAGATTCGCGCCGCCCTGGCGCGCTGCTTCGCCACCCTGCGCCAGGGCCTGGCCCGGCACCTGCACCGGCACGGCCACGCGCCCGAGCAGGCCGACAACCTGGCCGCGCTGTTCGTCGCCCTGTACGAAGGCGGCCTGCTCCAGGCGCGCGTGGCCGGCAGCAACGAGCCGCTCAGGCGCGCCGCCGACGCCCTGTTCAACCTGACCCGCCAACAACCTCCGGGAGGAGACGCCGCATGACCGCCGAGCAACAGAGCATCCACAGCGAGACCCTACGCCTGCCGGCCCTGGACGGCTATCCCCTAGGGGCCACCCGCTACCAGGCGCCCCGGCCGGTGGCGCAGCTGCTGGTCGCCGGCGCCACCGGCGTGCCCCAGGGCTTCTACCGGCGCTTCGCCGAGCACGCCGCCCGACGCGGCTTCAATACCCTGACCCTGGACTACCGCGGCGTCGGCCAGTCCAAGCCGGACAGCCTGCGCGGCTTCGAGATGGACTACCTGGACTGGGCCGAGCTCGACCTGGCCGCCGCCGTCGACCTGCACCTCGATGAGCAGCGCCCGCTGTACCTGGTCGGCCACTCCTTCGGCGGCCATGCCTTCGGCCTGCTGCCCAACCATGAGCAGGTGGCCGGCCTCTACACCTTCGGCACCGGCGCCGGCTGGCACGGCTGGATGCCCGGGCTGGAGCAGCTGCGGGTACTGGCCATGTGGCGGCTGATCGGCCCGCTGATGACCCGCTACAAGGGCTATCTGGCCTGGAGCAAGCTGGGCATGGGCGAGGACCTGCCCATGGGCGTATACCGCAAGTGGAAGCGCTGGTGCGGCTACCCGCGCTATTTCTTCGACGACCCGCAGCTGCCCGGCCTGGCCGCGCGCTTCGCCGCGGTGCGCGCCCCCATAGTGGCCGCCAACGCCCTGGACGACCTGTGGGCCCCGTCGCGCTCGCGCGATGCCTTCATGGCGGCCTACAGCACGGCGCCCTACCAGGCGCGGGACATCCAGGTGCGTGACGGCAGGCTCGGGGCCATCGGCCATATGGGCTACTTCCGCCCCGCCGCCCAGGTCCTGTGGGACGAGGCCCTGGACTGGTTCGCCCAGCTCCAGGCGCGGCAGCAGGCGGCCTGAGCGCAGGCCCTCGGGCGTTAAATGGCCGGCGAAGAAGGGCTGGGCGAACGCCCAAAAAAGAAAACCCCGCTTGAGCGGGGCCTTTGCAGACTGATTCCTGACATCCGTGATCGGCGCGCCATCCTGGCGGCAATCCAGCGTGTCCCTGTAAGTTGATTTGCGCTTCCTGCGCGACGTCCATGGCTTGCAGATTACGCCGCTGCGAACAGGGCCAGTAGTGGCGATCTCCGGCACCTGCTGTAAGCCTTGGCTTACAGCAGGGTCTTGCCCAGCGCCTGACGCCGCGCCTAGAGCACGCCGATTTCCATCGCGGTGCGGTCCACCGCCAGCTGGGTCTTGGCCACCAGCTCGTCGATCTCCGCCCGGCTCGCCACCAGGGCCGGGGCCATGATCATGCGGCCGCCGGTGGCGCGGATGATCAGCCCTTCCTCGAAGCCGATAGTGCGGCAACGCCAGGTGATGTCCGTCTCGTTGGCGAAGCGCCGGCGGCTGGCCTGGTCCGCGCAGAACTGCAGGGCGGCGACCAGGCCCGTGCCCTGGATCTCGCCGACCAGCGGGTGTTCGCCGAACACCTGGCGCAGGCACTGCTGCAGGTAGGGGCCGGTGTCGGCCTTGACCCGTTCGACCACACCCTCGTCGCGCAGCGCCTTGATGTTGGCGATGGCCACCGCCGCCGCCACCGGGTGGCCGGAGTAGGTCAGGCCGTGGGCATAGACCCCGCCCTGCTCCACCAGCACCTCGGCGATGCGCCTGGACAGCACCAGGCCGCCCATGGGGATGTAGCCCGAGGTCAGGCCCTTGGCGATCGACAGGGTGTCCGGCTCGAAGTCGAAGTGCTGGTGGGCGAACCACTCGCCGGTGCGGCCGAAGCCGCCGATCACCTCGTCGGCGCACAGCAGCACGTCGTACTGGCGGCAGATGCGCTGGATCTCCGGCCAGTAGCTCTCGGGCGGGAAGATCATGCCGCCGGCGCCCTGGAACGGCTCGGCGACGAAGGCCGCGACGTTCTCGGCGCCCAACTCGAGGATCTTCTCCTCCAGCTGCAGCGCGCAGCGGCGACCGAACTCGGCCGGGCTCAGCTCGCCGCCGGCGGCGTACCAGTAGGGCTCGTCGATATGGGCGAAGTCCGGCAGCATGCCGCCCATCTCGTGCATGAAACCCATGCCGCCGAGGGCGGTGCTGGCCAGGGTGGAGCCGTGGTAGCCGTTCCAGCGGCCGATCATCACCTTCTTCTGCGGCTGGCCGAGGATCTGCCAGTAGCGCCGCACGGTGCGGATCAGCACCTCGTTGGCCTCGGAGCCGGAGTTGGTGTACACGGCGTGACTGTAGTGACTGGGCAGCAGGCCGAACAGCTGCTCGGACAGTTCCACCACCGCCGGGTGGGTGGTGTGGAAGAACATGTTGTAGTACGGCAGCTGCTCCAGCTGGCGGCTGGCGGCGGCAGCCAGGTCCTGGCGGCCGTAACCGAGGTTGGTGCACCACAGCCCGGACATGCCGTCCAGGTAGCGCTTGCCGTCGCTGTCCCAGATGTGCAGGCCCTCGCCGCGGACCATCACCCGCGGGCCTTCGGCATTCAGCGCCTTCTGATCGACGAAGGCATGGATGTGGTGGGCCGCGTCCAGTTCCTGGTAATCGCGGGTGGTGCGGGTGGGGGTTTGCAAGACTGTCATGGCAGCGACCTCGCCTGTCTGGGGTTATCGAAGGCCGGGGCCGTGCCCCGGCGGGAAATCATTTGCGCGCCAGCACCTGGTCCAGCGGCTCCGGGGTGAACAGCGGCTTGCGCATCACCAGCTTGATCCACAGCACCGCGACCAGCGCCACCAGGCCCAGCACCAGGCCGGCAGAGGTGAAGATCGACGCGGTCATCTCCGGCGCCGGCGACACGTAGTAGATCGACACCAGCATGCCGGCGATGCCGAGCACTTGCGGCAGCGGGTAGAAGGGCGTCTTGAACGGCCGCGCCAGGTCGGGATAGCGCCGGCGCAGGGCAATCACGTCGAGGTGGCAGATGATGTAGGCGAGCAGCCAGGCGATGGCCGCGGCGAGCAGCAGCAGGTTGATCGCATCCGGCCGGTCGCCCATCAGCAGCACCGGCGCGCCGGTGATCAGGGCGACGAACAGCACCGCCACCCAGGGCGTGTTGTGGCGCTGGCTGAGCCGCTTGAACTGCGGAAAGGCCTGGCCGTTGACCGCCATGCCGTAGAGCATCCGGGGAATGGCCGCCAGCGAGGTGTTGAGGGTGCTGCAGGTGGCGGCGGTCGCGGCGATCACCAGAAAGACCTTGCCGCCCTCGCCGAGCAGGGCGGTGGCGAACAGGTAATGCGGCAGCGCCGCGCCGGCCAGCTCGTCCTGCGGCACATAGAACAGCGCGCCGATGGAATACAGGGCGATGGTGATGAAGATCACCCCGGCGCCGAGCATCATCGACCAGGGAATGCTGCGCTCCGGCTCGCGCGCCTCCTCCACCAGCGGGCAGACGAACTCGGCGCCGACGAAGCCCCAGATGGCCAGCGCCACCAGGGTCAGCACCCCGGCGCCGAGCGGGTTCCAGTCGTGGGTCAGGGCCTGGGTCAGCGCCGGCTGGCTGCCGCTCTCGGTCATCGCGGTCAGGCCCAGGGCCAGCAGCACCACGACCATCACCAGGGCCAGCACCGACTGCAGGCGGGCGAAGATGTCGATGCCCAGCAGGTTGAGCAGGGTGAACAGCACCAGCACGCCGAAGGCGACGCTCATCGAGGGAAACAGCCCCGGGTAGACCTCGCCGACGATCAGGTCGAGCAGCAGCAGCTCGGCGGACAGGGCGAACATCGCCACCACCACGTAGCCGGAGAAGGTGGCGAGGATCGCCGGGAAGTGCCCCAGGGCCACCTCGGTGTAGCTGCTCAGGCTGCCGGCGCGGGGGATCATCAGCGCCAGCTCGGAGAAGGAACAGATGTAGGTCAGGGCCAGCAGGAAGGCCAGCGCCAGCGGGATGAGGAAGCCCAGGCCGGCGATGCCCGCGCCCTGCAGCATCAGCACCATGACGCCCTGGGACACCACCAGGCCGATGGCCACGGCGAGCAGGGCCCCCAGGCCCAGGCTGGGTTTGCGCCGGGCGGCGAGCGGAGCGCCGTCGGCGAGCGGTGGGGCGAGACTGATATCGGGATCGTACATGGGGAGTTCTCCTGCGATCTTGTTGTTGTGCCAGGGGGAACGCAAAAGGTCCGTGCGCGGCTCAGCCGCGCAGCTGGACCCAGGTGGTTTTCAGGTGGCTGTACTTGTCGAAGGCCTGCAGCGACAGGTCGCGGCCGAAGCCGGATTGCTTGCAGCCGCCGAACGGCACGCAGACGTCGAGGGCGTCCACCGTGTTCACCGACACGGTGCCGACCCGCAGGCGGCGGGCCACGCGGTGGGCGCGGTTGAGGTCGTCGCTCCACAGCGAGGCGGCCAGGCCGTAGGGGCTGTCGTTGGCCAGGCGCACGGCCTCCTCCTCGCTGTCGAAGGCGCTGACCGCCAGCACCGGGCCGAACACCTCCTCGCGGGCCAGGCGCATGTCCGCGCGCACGCCGGTGAAGAGGGTCGGCTGGATGAAGTTGTCGCAGCCATTGATCGACACCCGCCGGCCGCCGCAGGCCAGGCGCGCGCCCTCGCCCTGGGCCTGGTCGATGCAGGCCATGATGCGTTCGCTCTGCCGCGCCTCGACTATGGCGCCCATGGCGCTGGCCGGGTCCAGCGGGTCGCCCGGCTGCCAGTCGCGGGCCTTGGCGACCAGGCGCTCGACGAACGCATCGTGGATCGAGCGCTCGACCAGCAGCCGCGAGTTGGCCGAACAGACCTCGCCCTGGTTGAAGAAGATGGCGAAGGCGGCCTTCTCCGCCGCCAGGTCCAGGTCCTGGCAGTCGGCGAACACCAGGTTGGGGCTCTTGCCGCCGCACTCCAGCCACACTTGCTTCAAGTTTGATTGAGCGGCATAAGCCATAAAGTACTTGCCCACCTCGGTGGAGCCGGTGAAGGCCAGGCAGTCCACATCCATGTGCAGGCCCAGGGCCTTGCCGGCGGTCTCGCCCAGGCCCGGCACCACGTTCAGCACCCCGTCCGGCAGGCCGGCCTCCAGGGCCAGCTGGCCCAGGCGCAGGGCGGAGAACGGCGACTGCTCGGCGGGCTTGAGCACCACCGAGTTGCCGGCCGCCAGCGCCGGCGCCAGCTTCCAGGCGGCCAGGTCGAGGGGAAAGTTCCACGGCACCACCGCGCCTATGACCCCCAGCGGCTCGCGGCGGATGGTGGCCAGGGCGTCGGCGGCGGTGGGCGCCACCTGGTCGTAGAGCTTGTCCAGGCTCTCGGCGTACCAGGCGAACACCTGGGCCGCGCCGGGCACGTCGAGCTCGTAGGCAGCGCGCACCGGCTTGCCCATGTTCAACGAGTCGAGCAGGGCCAGCTCTTCGCGGTGGGCCAGGATCAGCTCGGCCAGGCGCAACAGCACCGCCTTGCGCTCGCGCGGCGCCATGCGCGGCCAGGGGCCCAGCTCGAAGGCGCGGCGGGCGCTGCGCACGGCGGCGTCGATCTCCAGTTCGCCACAGGCGGCCACCTCGGCCAGACACTGGTTGGTGGCCGGGTTGATCGAGGCGAAGGTGACGCCGGAAGCCGCCGGGCGCAGCTGGCCATCGATCAGTGCCTGGGTGATAAAGCCTTGTTGGGCAGCCCGCTGCTGCCAGTCGCGCAGTTGCAACATCGTTCCTCGTCCCGACCGACGTGGCGGTCTCAGTAGTGGTCGAGGTCGATGGTGGCCCAGCCCCGGGCTCAGGAAAATTAGTAAATATATGCTCGCAGGCCATGAAAAAACTGGGCAGCCCGGCAACCGCCCTGGGGTATGTTGGGGCCTCGTATTCCATGACAAGACGGCTCAGCAGAGCCGCGACAGAGGTAGCCATGGCGACCTATACCCTGCGCCAGCTCAAGTATTTCGTCACCACGGTGGAGTGCGGCAGCGTGGCCGAGGCCTCGCGCAAGCTGTACATCGCCCAGCCGTCGATCTCCACGGCGATCAAGGGCCTGGAGGAAAGCTTCGGCGTGCAGCTGTTCATTCGCCACCACGCCCAGGGCGTATCCCTGACCCCGAGCGGCGCGCGCTTCTACCGCAAGGCCCAGGAGCTGCTGCGCCTGGCCCACGAGTTCGAGCAGAACGCCCTGGCCGACAACGACGTGGTGGCCGGGCAGATCGACATCGGCTGCTTCGAGACCGTCGCCCCGCTCTACCTGCCGCGGCTGATCGCCGGCTTCAACGCGCTCTACCCCGGAGTGGAGATCCGCCTGCGCGACGGCGAGCAGCAGGAACTGGTGCAGGGCCTGACCGCCGGGCGCTTCGACCTGGCGATCCTCTACGCCCACGACCTCGACGGCACCATCGCGTGCGAGCCGCTGATGACGCCGGCCAAGCCCTACGCGCTGCTGCCGGAGGGCCACCGCTTCACCGGCCAGGCCCAGGTGTCGCTGCGCGACCTGTGCCTGGAGCCGATGATCCTGCTCGACGTGCAGCCGAGTCGCACCTACTTCGTCAGCCTGTTCGAGGAGCTGGGCCTGACGCCGAACATCGTCTTCAGCTCGCCGTCCATCGAGATGGTGCGCGGCATGGTCGGCCAGGGCTTCGGCTTCTCCCTGCTGGTCACCCGCCCGCACTCGGAGTGCACCTACGACGGCCAGCGGGTGGTGGCGGTGGAGATCGCCGAAGAGGTCCAGGGCTCCGGCCTGGTCGCCGCCTGGCTCAAGCGCGCCCAGCTGACCAAACCGGCGCAGCTGTTCGTCGAGTTCTGCAAGGAGCGGCTGGGGCAGACCAACGTCGAGTGACGGCGGCCGGCCCGACACGACCAGGATAGCCGCTCAGCCGGGGCGCGGCATCAGCACCAGGCGCAGCGCCAGCAGGCCGAGTACACCGGCCAGGCCCCACCTGTGCAGCCCCCCGAGCCGCTCCCGGCCGCCGAGAGCGCGGCCTATGCCGCCGCCGAACAGGCCCAGGGCTGCGTGAAAGACCAGGGCCAGCAGCGTCAACAGCCCGCCCAGCAGCAGGAGCTGGCCCGCCAGGGTCCCTTCTCCCGGGACCACGAACTGCGGGAGGAACAGGATGAAGAACAGCAGCGCCTTGGGATTGAGCAGGCTGTTGAACATGGCGCGCAGCACCACCGCCTGCAGGGGCGCCCGCTCGCAGCCCGCCGCTGCAGGCGGGCCAACGCTGCGCAGGCTGCGGTAGGCCATCCACAGCAGGTAGGCGGCGCCGCAGTAGCGGATCAGGTCGAAGGACGGCGGCCAGGCCGCCGCCAGGCCGGTGACGCCCGCGGCGGTGAGCAGCGTGAGAATCAGGTCCGCCAGGCCGATGCCCAGGGCCGCCGCCACCCCGCCGCGCCAGCCGTAGTGCACGCCATGGCTCACGACGAACAGCATGTTGGGCCCCGGCACCAGCAACAGCAGGGTCGCGGCCCCGAGAAATATCGCCAAGGTTTGCGGTTCCAGCATCGCTCTGCGCCCCCGTCGCTCGCCGCCAGCCACCATGGCAGCGCGTCGAACTCGACAGTAGCCAATCGGCCGGGCGCTCGACGCCTTACAGCTGTGCTGTTTTTCGCAGGCACACTTTGTCGCCGGTGCAGGGCTCGCCTGGCTGGGCACCTGTGGAAAAGGCTGCGCGGCTGTCCACCCGGCGCGAAGCCGGGAGCGCTGCAGGGCGAGCGCCCCTCTGCCCCAGAAGCAAAGGCGCCCGGCCGTGAGTCGGGTGGCGGGCCAAGGTTAACGCGGCCTAGCGCTGCAACCAGTCGGCCAGGCGCACCAGCAGGGCATCACAGCCCTGCAGTTGCTCGAGGCTGACGTACTCGTCCGGCTTGTGGCCCTGCGCCATGCTGCCCGGCCCGCAGATCACCGTGGCGATGCCGGCCTCGGCGAACAGCCCGCCCTCGGTGCCGAAGGCCACGGTGCCGAAGTCGCGGCGGCCGCTGAGCAGCGCCAGCAGCTCGGCCGCCTCGCCGTCCGGCGCGGTGGCCAGGCCCGGGTAGGCGGACAGCGGCTGCAGGTCGATGGCGCTGGCGTCGCTGCGCGCGCGCATCTGCGGCAGCAGCTCGGTCTCGGCGTAGTCGCGCAGCGCGTCGGCGACCTGCTGCGGATCGTCCGCCGGCAAGGCGCGCACCTCGAAGTCGAACTGGCAGTCGGCCGGCACTATGTTCAGCGCCCGACCGCCCTGGATCAGCCCGGTCTGCACGGTCGAGAACGGCGGGTCGAAGCGCACATCCTGACGCTCGGGGGTGGCCAGACGCTGGCCGATCTCGCCCAGCTTGCCGATCAGCCGGGCGGCGTACTCGATGGCGTTGACCCCCAGGGGGGCGTAGGCCGAATGGCAGGCGGCGCCGCGTACCTGGCAGCGCATGGCCAGCTTGCCCTTGTGACCGAGCACGGGGCGCAGTTCGGTGGGCTCGCCGATCAGGCACAACGCCGGCTTGTCCGGCCGCGCGGCCAGCGCCGCGACCAGGCTGCGCACGCCCAGGCAGCCGACCTCCTCGTCGTAGGAGATAGCCAGGTGCAGCGGCCGGCGCAACGGCCGGGCGAGGAAGCGCGGCAGACTGGCCAGCACGCAGGCGATAAAGCCCTTCATGTCCGCCGTGCCGCGGCCGTACAGGCGGCCGTCGCGCTCGCTCAGACGGAACGGCTCGACCGTCCAGGCCTGGCCGTCCACCGGCACCACGTCGCTGTGCCCGGACAGCATCACCCCGCCCGGGCCGTCCGGGCCCAGGCGGGCATAGAGGTTGGCCTTGGTCCGCTCGGCGTTGTAGTCCAGTTCGCAGGTCAGCCCCAGGCCCTCGAGGTAGGCGCGGATGAAGGCGATCAACGCCAGGTTGGAGTCGCGGCTGACCGTGGGGAAGGCCACCAGCTCGGCCAGCAGCTCGCGGCTGCTCATCTCACTCATCCCCGGGCACCCCGTAGCTCGGCGCGCGGGTCGGGTCCAGGGCGCGGGTCACGTAGTCGCGCATCTGCGGCCGGTAGGCGCGCCACAGCCTGTCCAGTTCGCCGATGGGGTCCTGCTCGGCCCAGTCCACCCGCAGGTCGACCAGCGGCCAGGTCAGGTCGTCGACCACCTGCAGCGCCGCCGAGTGCACCGGGCCGGCCTCGCCGCCGGCGGCCATGGCCGCTCGCATGGCGGCCAGCAGGCGCTCGGCCAGCACCCCGCTGCCCTGTTCGAAGGCGTGGACCATGGCCTCGACCACCCCGCGGTCGGCCAGCAGGTTGCCGGCGGCCACGCACTGCTCGCCGGCCTGGGCGTTGTGCACGCCCAGGGCCTGGCTGCCGGTGAACACCGCGCTGCGGCCCTGGCTGTCGAGCAGCGCCACCTGGCGGTACTGGCTGTAGCCGTTGCGGGTCAGCGCCTGGTCCAGGGCCGCCGCCGGCTCCAGGCCGCTCTCCAGGGCATCGAGGATCTGCGGGCCGAGGGCCGGCAGGGTGATGTTCTGGCTGGCCACCGCGCCGACCCCGGCGCGCAGCCAGGGGCAGCGCGCGCCCACGGCGATGCTCGAGGAGCTGATGGCGATGCCCAACTGCCCGGTTTCGGCGCAGCGGCCGACGATGGAGAAGGTCATGGCGCGCGCCTCACTGTTGCCAGTGGTCGGGAATGACGGCGATCACGTCGATCTCCATCAGCCACTGCGGCTGGCCCAGGGCGCTCACCACCAGGCCGGTGGAGATGGGAAACACGCCCTTGAGCCATTTGCCGACCTCCTGGTAGACCGCCTCGCGGTAGCGCGGGTCGATCAGGTAGGTGGTGGTCTTGACGATATGGCTGAGGTCGCTGCCGGCCTCCTCCAGCAGTTGCTTGACGTTCTTCATGGCCTGCTCGGCCTGGGCCCGGGCATCGCCCAGGCCGACCAGGCGCCCGTCGAAGTCGGTGCCCACCTGGCCGCGTACATAGACGGTGTTGCCGGCGCGCACGGCCTGGCACAGGTCGTTGTCCAGGCTCTGGTTGGGATAGGTGTCTTGGGTGTTGAACATGCGGATGCGGGTATGGGTCGGCATGGCTGTGCGTCCTTCAATCTGTGGGTTGAGTCAGGCGTTCTGGCGCTGCTCGGCATCGCGGTAGGCGAGGTAGCTGCGCTGCGTGGCGATATGCCCGGCGATGTGCTTGGCGTCGTGCCACACGCCCCAGATGAACGAGGAGCCGCGCCGCGACAGCCAGGGCAACCCGAGGAAATACACGCCCGGCTCGCGGGACACGCCGCGCTGGTGCTGGGGCTTGCCCTGGGCGTCGAAGGCGTCGACCTGCAGCCAGCCGAAGTCCACGGCATAGCCGGTGGCCCAGATGATCGAGCGGATGCCGGCCTCGGCCAGGTGCAACTGGCGAATCGGCTCGCGCACGCATTCGGCATCCGGGTAGCGGCGGCGCGCCTCCGGCTCCTCCGGCAGGTCCAGGCCGTTGCGGACGACATAGGCGTCGGCCGCATCCAGCAGGGCCAGGTAGTTCTCGTCGCCCGCGGCCAGGTTGCCGACCAGGTCGTCCCGGAAGGTCACCCGGCCGCCGTCGAAGGACTGGGTCAGGCCGACCAGGGTCATGCCCTCGCCCGCCAGGCGGCGGAAGTCGATGGTCTCGCCGCCGCGGGCGCCGCTGACGGCGATGGTCACGTGCTCGCGGTCCGGCTGCACTTCCTCGGCGTCCCACAGGCCGAGCACGCCCAGCCACCAGCAGAAGTCGCGGCCGCGGTAGGTGCGCGGCGGGCGGTCGTGGGGGCCGACCGAGAGGTACACCCGGCGCCCGGCCCGCATCAGCTCGTCGGCGATCTGCACGCCCGAGGAACCGGCCCCCACCACCAGCACCGCGCCCGCGGGCAGCTGCTGCGGGTTGCAGTAGGCGGCGGAGTGGATCTGGCACAGCCCCTCGTCCTGCGGCGCGATGGCCGGAATCACCGGGCGCTGGAAGGGGCCTGTGGCGGCGACCACCCGCTGGGCGCGGATCACGCCCTGGGAGGTCTCGATGGTGAAACCCGGGCGATCGGCATTGCGCACCACCCTCCTCACCTCGACGCCGGTGCGAATGGGCGCGGCGAACTTCTCGGCGTAGGCCTCGAAATAGGCCGCCACGCGCTCCTTCGGGGCGAAGGCGTCGGGGTCGAGATCGTCAAACTCCAGCCCCGGGAAGCGGTCGTGCCAGGCCGGACCGTTGGCCACCAGCGAATCCCAGCGCCCCGTGCGCCAGGCCTCGGCGATACGGTTTCTCTCCAGCACCAGGTGCGGCACGCCGAGCGCACTGAGGTGCTCGCTCATGGCCACGCCGGCCTGGCCGGCGCCGACCACCAGGGTGTCGATTTCCAGGGTTTCCAGGGACTGGCCGATACATGGCGGCCAGGCTTGGTTGAGATCGGTCATGGCTTGCTTCCTCTGATCCTGATCGGTTGCGGCTGTCGATGGGTGTTGGCCGCATTCTGGTCAGGCGCAGGGATTCGCGAAATTATGATTTTTGTCGTCGCTGGCGAGGAAAAAGCTGCCCGTGCCGCAAGCCCGGGGCCTGTGGGGCGAAAGACCGTGGCGCAAGGTTTTTTGGTGTCAGGAACGACAAATTAAGTGGTCTCGCGCGCATCGAGGCAGGCCTAGGGCCAGAGCGCCCATGCAAGCCCCGAAAGCAAAAGCCCCGGCACTGGGCCGGGGCTTTGGGCTTGCTGAAGACCGCTTAGAACTGCGACGCGTCCAGCAGGTACAGGCTCTCGCTGCCGGCCTTGACCGAGGCGCTGAGCGAGTGAATGCGCGGCAGGATGCGGGCGAAGTAGAAGCGCGCGGTGCCCAGCTTGCTGGCGTAGAAGTCGTCCTCGCCGGCCTTGCCCAGGGCCGCCTTGGCCATCAGCGCCCACATGTAGGCGTAGGCGGTGTAGCCGAACACGTGCAGGTACTCGACCGAGGCGGCGCCGATCTCGTTGGGGTCGGTCTTGGCCCGCTCCAGCAGGTCGGCGGTCATCTGCTCCAGGTTGGCGATGGCGGCCTTGAGCGGCTCGGTGAACTCGGCCAGGCTGCTGTCGGCCGAGTCGGTGAAGCGCGCGATTTCCTCGGCGAAGTGCTGGTAGAAGGCGCCGCCGCTGCCGACCACCTTGCGCCCGACCAGGTCGAGGGCCTGGATGCCGTTGGTGCCCTCGTAGATCTGGGTGATGCGGCAGTCGCGCACCAGCTGCTCCTGGCCCCACTCGCGGATGAAGCCGTGGCCGCCGAACACCTGCTGACCGTGAAGGGTGGTCTCCAGGCCCATGTCGGTGAGGAAGGCCTTGGCCACCGGGGTCAGCAGCGCTACCAGCTCCTCGGCGCGCTTGCGCGTGGCCGGGTCCTCGCTGAACTTGGCGGTGTCCAGCTGCAGGGCGACGTAGCTGGAGAAGGCCCGACCGCCCTCGTTCAGCGCCTTCATGGTCAGCAGCATGCGGCGCACGTCGGGATGCACGATGATCGGGTCGGCGACCTTGTCTTTGGCCTGCGGGCCGCTCGGCGCGCGGCTCTGGATGCGCTCGCGGGCGTACTCGATGGCGCTCTGGTAGGAGCGCTCGCCGGTGGCCAGGCCCTGGATGCCGACGCCCAGGCGCTCGTAGTTCATCATGGTGAACATGGCCGCCAGGCCCTTGTTCGGCGCATCGATGATCCAGCCGGTGGCGCCGTCGAAGTTCATCACGCAGGTGCTCGAGGCCTTGATGCCCATCTTGTGCTCGATGGAGCCGCAGGACAGGCTGTTGTGCTCGCCCAGGCTGCCGTCGGCACCCACCATGAACTTGGGCACCAGGAACAGCGAGATGCCCTTGGGCCCAGCCGGGGCGTCCGGCAGCTTGGCCAGCACCAGGTGGATGATGTTCTCGGTCAGGTCGTGCTCGCCGCCGGTGATGAAGATCTTGGTGCCGCTGATCTTGTAGCTGCCGTCGGCCTGGGGCTCGGCCTTGGTGCGGATGATGCCTAAGTCGGTGCCGGCGTGGGGCTCGGTCAGGCACATGGAACCGGCCCAGGTGCCGGCGTACATGTTCGGCAGGTATTTTTCCTTGAGCTCTTCGCTGGCGTGGGCGTTGAGCGACAGGCAGGCGCCGGCGGTCAGCATCGGGTAGAGGCCGAAGGACAGGTTGGCCGAGTTGACCATCTCCTCGACCTGGGCCGAGATCACCTTGGGCATGCCCATGCCGCCGAAGCGCGGATCGCCGCCGACGCCGACCCAGCCGCCCTCGGCATAGGTCCTGTAGGCCGCGGGAAAGCCGGCCGGGGTGCGCACGGCACCGTTGTCCCAGCTGCAGCCTTCCTCGTCGCCGCTGCGGTTCAGCGGTGCGACCACCCCGGCGGTGACCTTGCCGGCTTCCTCGAGGATGGCATTGGCGGTGTCTTCGTCCACCACCTCGGCCAGGGCCGGCAGCTCGGCCCACAGCTTGGAAACCTCGAACACTTCATTGAGCACGAAGCGCATGTCGCGCAGGGGAGCTTGGTAGTCAGCCATGGGGGAATCCTCGAACGAACCAACGGGTTTGCATCAGGCCTTGGAGCTTACCCCAACAACTTTTAAGACACATAGCGTCGCGTTATGACCCTTTAGTCATATACGGTCATGCAGGCCGCCGATTGCCAGGGCCTGCCGCACGACGGGCGCCCAGACGCTCGACCGCTCGTCAGAAGGCGAAGTGCTCGGCCTGGGCCTGGCAGAAGGTGTGGACGATCTGGGCGAAGCCGCGCAGCAGCTTGCGCCCGAGCAGGTCGAGGGCCTGGGTGCCGTTGGTGCCCTCGTAGAGCGGCGCGATGCGGCAGTCGCGCACCAGCCGCTCCATGCCCACTCGCGGATGAAGCCGTGGCCGCCCCTGACAACGACCCTGGCCGCGCTGCATGCGCCGGCAAAAGCGCTCAAGGCGATGGACGGACCAGCCTGACCGCGCCACGGCGCTGGCCGTGGCTGCGGATGCAGTTGCGCCCGGCACTCTTGGCGCTGTACAGCGCCTCGTCCGCGGCCTTGATCACCTCTTCCGGGTTGCCCTGCCGGGCCTCGCGCTCGGCCACCCCCATGCTCAGCGTCACCGACACCTCGCCGGCCGCGGCGCTGCCACGGCGGGCCCGGCCCTGCCTGTCGTCCCTGGGCCGCTGCTGCTTGTCGCGCAGCTGCAGGCGATAGCCCTCCACCGCCTGGCGCACCGCCTCCAGGTGCGGCAGACACTCGTCCAGGGTGCGACCGGGAAACACCAGGGTGAACTCCTCGCCGCCGTAGCGGTAGGCCTGGCCACCGCCGCCGACCTTGCGCAGCTGGCTGGCGACCAGGCGCAGCACCTGGTCGCCGACGTCGTGGCCATGGCTGTCGTTGAACTTCTTGAAGTGGTCGACGTCGGCCATGGCGATCACGTAGTGGCGCGGCAGGCGCTGCAG
Organism: Pseudomonas lalucatii; assembly: GCF_018398425.1. Classification (NCBI taxonomy): domain Bacteria; kingdom Pseudomonadati; phylum Pseudomonadota; class Gammaproteobacteria; order Pseudomonadales; family Pseudomonadaceae; genus Pseudomonas; species Pseudomonas lalucatii. Next base: position 1,444,610 of record NZ_JADPMV010000002.1, read on the forward strand.
GCGCTCGTTCAACGCGCGCCGCCCCGGCAGGCCGGTCAACTCGTCGCGAAAGGCCATCTGGTAGGCCTCGTGGGCCACCGCCGCGACCAGCATCAGCATCACCTGGCTGCTCATCACGTTCAGGGCATGGGGCAGGCTGAAGATCTTCGGCAGCATCCACAGCAGGCCGCTCAGCCCCAGCAGCTGCGCCGCATGCAGCGGGCGCGGCGCGCGCAGGTACTGCAGCAGCAGGAGGACGAAGCCGAGCAGGAACAGCGGATAGGCCAGCTGCACCAGGCTCATCCACTCGCCGTGCAGGGTGGGCCAGCGAATCAGCGCCAGCCACTGCAGCACCGCCTGCGGGTAGCGCTGCGCCAGCGCCAGGGCGACGCCGCCCACCGCCAGCAGCACCGCGGCGCGGGCGACCAGGTCCTGCAACAGGTGGGTGCGTTCCTGCCACGCCGCGTACAGGCCATAGAGCAGCGGCAGCAGCAGGCTGCACAGATGGAAGACCAGCGCCGCATCGTCGCGCACGCGCCCCTCGGCACGGTAATGGTCGAGCTGGATATCCAGAAGGAAATAGCCGAGGTACAGCACCAGCAGCAGGAACAGCTCGCGCTGGCGGCCGTAGACCAGGCAGAAGCTGCCGCCCAGCAACAGCAGCAGGGTCGGCAATACGTTGAACAACGAGGTGAAGAACTCGCTCAGGCTCGGCAGCGCGGCCGCCAGCACTCCGCCGGCGAGCAGCAGCAGCGACGGCAGGAAGTGACTGAAACGCACAGCGGCGAGGCGCGACACGGCAAGCTCCAGGGGCGACAACGGGATCGGCAGAGCTGGCATTTTGCCTAAGCCCAGGCACTTAAGCACCGGAGACGATGCGCAAGGCGACCAGTCGCCTACGCTGTCGCCGCTCCTGAAAAGTAGCCCACAAAAAAAGCCGCTGCCGGTTAAGGCAGCGGCTTTCTTCGAACTCACCGAGGGCTTAGTAACCCAGGGCGAAGTCGTCCTCGCTCATGTCCATCAGGTTGCTGGCACCGGACAGCATGGCTTCGACGTGAGTGCGAGTCCGCGGCAGGATGCGCGCGAAGTAGAAGCGCGCGGTCTGCAGCTTGGCCTTGTAGAACGCCGCGTCCTCGGTGCCGGCAGCCAGCTTCTCGGCAGCCAGGCGCGCCATGTCGGCCCAGAAGTAGGCCAGGCAGGCGTAACCGGAGTACATCAGGTAGTCCACCGAGGCGGCGCCGACTTCCTCGCGGTCCTTCATGGCGGCCATGCCGACCTTCATGGTCAGCTCGCCCCACTCCTTGTTCAGCTTGGCCAGGGGCTCGACGAACTCCTTGACCGCCTCGTTGCCCTCGTTGCCCTGGCAGAACTTGTGGACGATCTTGGTGAAGCCCTTCAGCGCCTCGCCCTGGGTCATGAGGATCTTGCGGCCGAGCAGGTCCAGGGCCTGCACGCCGGTGGTGCCTTCGTACATCATGGAGATGCGGCAGTCGCGCAGGTTCTGCTCCATGCCCCACTCGCTGATGAAGCCGTGGCCGCCATAGATCTGCATGCCATGGGAAGCGGCCTCGAAGCCCACTTCGGTCATGAAGGCCTTGGCGATCGGGGTGAGGAAGGCCAGCAGCGCGTCGGCCTGCTGCTTCTCGGCCTCGTCCTGGCTGTACTTGACGATGTCCACCTGCTTGGCGGTGAAGTAGACCATGGCGCGGTTGCCTTCGGCGAAGGCCTTCATGGTCAACAGCATGCGGCGCACGTCCGGGTGCACGATGATCGGGTCGGCGGCCTTGTCCGGCGCCTTCGGGCCGGTCAGGGAGCGCATCTGCAGACGCTCGCGGGCGTACTTCAGGCCGCCCTGGAAGGCCAGCTCGGCATGGGCCACGCCCTGCAGCGCGGTACCCAGGCGGGCGGTGTTCATGAAGGTGAACATGCAGTTCAGGCCCTTGTTCGCCGGGCCGATCAGGTAGCCGGTGGCACCGTCGAAGTTCATCACGCAGGTGGCGTTGCCGTGAATGCCCATCTTGTGTTCGATCGAGCCACAGGTGACCGCATTGCGCTCGCCTACGCCGCCGTCGGCATTGGGCAGGAACTTGGGCACGATGAACAGCGAGATGCCCTTGGTGCCGGCGGGGGCATCGGGCAGGCGGGCCAGGACGATATGGACGATGTTGTCGGCCATGTCGTGCTCGCCGGCGGAGATGAAGATCTTGGTGCCGGACACCTTGTAGCTGCCGTCGGCCTGGGGCTCGGCCTTGGTGCGCAGCATGCCCAGGTCGGTGCCGCAGTGCGGCTCGGTCAGGCACATGGTGCCGGTCCACTCGCCGGACACCAGCTTGGTCAGGTAGCCGTGCTTCTGCTCGTCGGTGCCGTGGGCGGCGATGGTGTTCATCGCGCCGTGGGACAGGCCGGGGTACATGCCCCAGGACCAGTTGGCGCTGCCGACCATCTCGCTGATGACCAGGCCAAGGGACTCCGGCAGGCCCTGGCCGCCGTGGTCGACATCATGGGCCAGGCTCGGCCAGCCGCCTTCGACGAACTGCTTGTAGGCTTCCTTGAAGCCGGTCGGCGTCTTGACGCCGGACTCGCTCCAGGTACAGCCCTCGGTATCACCCACACGATTCAGCGGAGACAGTACCTGCTCACAGAACTTGGCGCCCTCTTCGAGGATGGCGTCGACCATGTCCGGAGTAGCGTCTTGGCAGCCAGGCAGGCTCTGATAGTGCGCTTCGTAGCCGAGCAGTTCGTCGCGAACGAAGCGAATATCACGCAAGGGGGCCTTGTAATCAGGCATAGCGGTTAACCTCTGCGGTGGACTCTGAGTGTTTGGGTGACCGGAAATACGGTCGGTTGCGGGTCATTCCCGACTGCTCGCCGGCCCGGTTGGCCAACGAACAATCAAACGCGTGTTTGAAACATACGTTTACGCCCCCCCCCTTGTCAAGCATCGGCGGATGACGGGCTAGGCCCTGAGGTCGAGCAGTTGCCCCGGCCCCGACCCATGCTCGGCCTGGCCATTGGACTGCAGCGCAGTGGCTGGCCGCGCGCGCTGATCACGCTGTCGCTCGGCCAGTTCGATCCGGGCCTGGACCATCTGGCCCTGGGCCTGCGCCGCCACGCGACGGTCCTCGGCGGACGGCTCGGCCGGAGCCAGGGCGGCGCGCAGGACCACCTCCATCTTGTGCAGGGTGGCTGCGGGGTCTCCGGCTACAGGGCCGACATCGATGGCGACCGTGCCGGCAGTCACATAGCGCCGGCCATCCGGGCCGCGGCTATAGCTGTTGCTCGGCGCCCCGGCATAGGGGCCGCCGACCGCGGCATGGGCCTGCTCATGGGCACGCACCTCGCGATCGCGGCTGCTCAGTTCGGCTATCTGCTGCTGTTGCTGGGGTTGTTGGCCGGCGCCGCGCTCGGCAGGCTCCGCTGGCGCGGCGGACTGCTCGGAGCGCTCGGCAGACGAGAATGGGGCCGCGGCGCGCAGGGCGAGGCCCTGAAGCGGATAAGGGCTAGGGCCGCCGATCTGCATCGGTCCCTCCTGGCTGTCGGCCGCAGGGCGGGGCTGCCTGGCGCGGGAAGGCGCCCGGGCTCGGAGGCCGCTGCGGCCCCGGGCAGGTGGTTATGCCTGGGTGTCGATCAGGGTGCCCAGCACTTCGTCGGCGGTCTTGACCAGGCGCGCGCCGACCTGTGCCTCATGCTGCCCGACCCGCAGGGCCACCAGGCTTTCCTCCAGGTCGGCCGGGGCGCGCGTGTCGGACGCGGGCACGGCGTCGACCCGGGCCTGTTGTGGCTGCGACTGTGGCGGTGCCAGGGCGGCGTCGGCGATCTGCGTCGCCGCCTGGTCGATGCGGCGCTGTCCCGTCTGAATGCTGGCGATGCCCGCACCGAAGGCGTTAGCGGAAATTTCCATTGACCGACTCCCGCAGGGAAACTGGTTGATGCCCTGCATTGAAGCAGAAAACCCCCCGGCGACCTACTGGCAATTGGCGATGGCCCCCGGCCGGGTTATAACGCGATGCCGAGCGGCGCCAGGTCGAGGTACTCGGCCACCGCCGCCGGGGACGGCCGGGGCAGACGCGGCACACGGCCCAGGCAGGGCGCCGGCAGGCGCTCGGCCAGGGTCGCCAGGTTGTCCTCCAGGCGCGAGGTCTGCGGGTCGACCACGTTGGCCACCCAGCCGGCCAGGGGCAGGCCGTCGCGGGCGATCGCCTCGGCGGTCAGCACCGCCTGGTTGATGCAGCCCAGGCGCACGCCCACCACCAGGATCACCGGCAACCGCAAGGCCATCACCAGGTCGGACAAGGACGCCCCGCCGGCCAGGGGCACGCGCCAGCCGCCGGCGCCCTCGACCAGGGTCAGGTCCGCGCCCCTGTCGAGGATCGCCTGCACCGGCCCGAGCAGCGTCGCCACATCCAGCTGCACGCCCACCTCGCGGGCCGCCAGATGAGGGGCGATGGCCGGCTCGAAGGCCAGCGGATTGACCTCCTCGTAGCGCAACGCCAGGCTGCATTCGCCGAGCAGGGCCAGGGCATCCTCGTTGCGCAGGCCCTCGCGGGTCTGCACGCAGCCGGAGGCCACCGGCTTGGCCGCCGCGGTGCTCAGGCCGGCGCGGCGCGCGGCATGCAGCAGGCCGGCGGCGATGGTGGTCTTGCCGATCTCGGTGTCGGTGCCGGTGATGAAGTAGGCCTGTGCCATATCAATTCTCCCCAAGGGGTGGTCTTGCCGCCTCTCTACCGAAAACCGGGGTGTCGGTGCCGGCGACGAAGTAGGCCTGTGCCATATCAGTTCTCCCCAAGGGGTGGTCTTGCCGCTGCCCTACCGAAAACCGGGACGAAGTAGGCCTGAGCCATATCAAGCTTCCCCAAGGGGTGGTCTTGCCGCCGCCCTACCAAAGAGCGGGGTGCCGGCGCCGCTAGCGAAGCAGGCGCCGGGCATTTCAACTCTCCTTGCGCAACACGCCATAGACCACCTGGTAGGTGGCCGGCAGGCCCTGGGGCTGGCGGAAGCCTTCGTAGGCCTCGCGCAGCGCCAGGATGCGCGCCCGCCCGGTGAGGCCGCCGGGGCGCCCGGGATTGAGGTTGTGGGCGCCGAGGGCCTTGAGCTCATGGGTCAGGCTGCGCAGGTCGGGAAAATGCAGCACCTCGGCCCGTGCTTCCAGGCTCAGCAGGCCCAGGCCGCTGGCGCCGCACAGCCGCTGGTAATCGGCGAAACGGCGGAAGCGGTTGACGTGGACGAAGCCGTCCACCGCCTGCCAGCTGTCGCGCAGCTCCTGCAGGGTGCCGACGCACAGGCTGCTGAACGCCAGCACGCCGCCGGGGCGCAGCACCCGGCGGGCCTCGCCCAGTACTGCCTGGAAGTCCCCGCACCATTGCAGCGCCAGGCTGGAGTAGAGCAGGTCGCAAGACGCATCGCGCAGCGGCAGGCACTCGGCATCGCCGGCGATGAACTGCCGCGCCCCGCCCAGGGGACGGGCGTGGCGCAGCATGCCCTCGGCGATATCCAGGGCCACGCCCTCGGCCGCGGCGAAACGCGCGCCTAGGGCGCGGCTGAAATGGCCGGTGCCGCAGCCCAGATCGAGCCAGCGGCGCGGCGCCAGGTCCGCTGGCAGTCGCGCCAGCAGCTGCGCGCCGACGCTGCGCTGCAGCGCGGCGACGCTGTCGTAGCTGTCCGCCGCCCGGGAGAAGGACGCGGCGACCTGGCGCTTGTCCGGCAGCCCCGTCTGGGCCTGATCAGTCATCACCGGCCTCGTGCAGGAAGGCCTGGATCGCCGCCGCCACCTCGTGGGGGCGCTCCAGGACGAAGGCATGGCTGGCCGCATCGATCAGGCCGATCTCGACGTCCGGCAGCAGGTCGAGCAGGGCCGCCGCGGCCTGGCCCGGCACCAGCGCGTCGCGCCCGGCGAACAGGTGCAGCTGCGGGCCGACGAAGGCCTGCAGCGCGGCGCGGCCATCCAGCGCGGCGAGCAGATCGAGGCCGGCCAGCAAGGCATCGGCCCCGGTCTGGGGCGCCGCGCCGAGCAGCTGGCGCGACAGCCCGCGGGCGTCGCTGGCGCCCTGGGCGCAGAGCAGGGCGAAGCGCTTCAGGGTGGCCCGCGCATCCTGGGCGCAGCCCTGGCGGAAGGCGGCGAAGGTTTCCGCCGGCATGGCCGCGGGCCACTGCCCGTCGGCGACGAAGCGCGGATTGCTGGCCAGGCACAGCAGCCCGCTGCAACGCTCGCCCCGCCGCGCCGCCAGCTGGGCGGCGAGCATGCCGCCCAGCGACCAGCCGCCCAGCCAGGCGTCCTCGGGCAGGTTGGCGTCCAGCTCGTCGAGCCAGGCCTCGGGGTCGCTGCTGGCCAGCGGCGGCAATGGCTCGACCTGCACCCGCAGGCGCTGATCCAGGCCGCGCAGGGCCTCGGCCAGGGGTTCCAGGGGGGCGGTGCCCAGGCCCCAGCCGGGCAACAGGATCAGGCGATCACGCATGGCCGCTCTCCTCGTCATCAGTCGCCAGTTGCGGCCAGCACTCGGCCAGGGCCTCCAGCAGCAGCTCCAGCTGCGCCAGGCTGTGGGCCGCGGACAGGGTCACCCGCAGGCGCGCACTGCCGGCCGGCACGGTCGGCGGGCGGATCGCGGTGACCAGCAGGCCGCGTTCGCGCAGCAGCTGCGACAGGCGCAGGGCGCGGCCGCTGTCGCCGACCAGGATCGGCTGGATCGGCGTCGCGCTGTCCATCAGGGTCAAGCCGATCTCTGTGGCGCCCTGGCGAAAGCGCTGGATCAAGGCATTCAGGTGCTCGCGGCGCCAGCCTTCAGCGCGCAGCAGCTCCAGGCTCTTGAGGGTGGCGCAGGCCAGCGCCGGCGGCTGGCTGGTGGTGTAGATGTAGGGCCGGGCGAACTGCACCAGGGTCTCGACCAGCTCTTCGCTGCCGGCGACGAAGGCACCGGCGGTACCGAAGCCCTTGCCCAGGGTGCCGACCAGCACCTGCACCTCGTCCGTGCCGAGGCCGAAGTGCTCGGCGATGCCACCGCCGTTGGCCCCGAGCGGGCCGAAGCCGTGGGCGTCGTCGACCATCACCCAGGCGTCCCGCTTCTTCGCCGCGGCGCAGAGCGCCGGCAGGTCGGCCAGGTCGCCGTCCATGCTGAACACCCCGTCGGTCACCACCAGGGTGTTGCCGGCCGCCTTCTCCAGGCGGCCGGCCAGGCTGGCGGCATCGTTGTGCAGGTAACGGGAGAAGCGCGCGCCGGACAGCAGCCCGGCGTCCAGCAGGGACGCGTGGTTGAGACGGTCTTCCAGCACCGTGTCGCCCTGGCCGAGCAGCGCGGTGACGGCGCCGAGGTTGGCCATGTAGCCGGTGGAGAACAGCAGTGCCCGGGGCCGCCCGGTGAAGGCGGCCAGGGCCTCCTCCAGTTCGTGGTGCGGGGTGCTGTGGCCGATCACCAGGTGCGAGGCGCCACCACCGACGCCCCAGCGCCGGGCGCCGGCCTGCCAGGCCTCGATCACCTGAGGGTGATTGGCCAGGCCGAGGTAGTCGTTGGAGCAGAAGGCCAGCAGCTCGCGGCCGTCGACCCTGACCTGCGGGCCCTGCGGCGAATCGAGCAACGGCCGCTGGCGATACAGCTGGGCGGCGCGGCGCTCGGCGAGGCGGGAGGCGAGATCGAAACTCATGGCAAGACCCGGTGGATAACCGCAGGCGGGTTATCCACCCGACAGAGGACTAGGTAGGGTGGATGAGGCGAAGCTCATCCACCGCCCGACTTCAGACCGCGGCGTTATAGAACAGCTGGGAGTCGCGCTGCTCGGTCAACGCCTGCTCGATGGCGGCCTGGTGCACCTCGTCGGCGTGCTCCTGGCGCTCCTCGGGCTTGATGCCGAGGCGGGCGAACAGCTGCATGTCCTTGTCGGCCTGGGGGTTGGCGGTGGTCAGCAGCTTCTCGCCGTAGAAGATCGAGTTGGCGCCGGCGAAGAAGGCCAGGGCCTGCATCTGCTCGTTCATCGCCTCGCGGCCGGCGGACAGGCGCACGTGGGACTTGGGCATCATGATCCGCGCCACGGCGAGCATGCGGATGAAGTCGAAGGGGTCGACGTCCTGCTCATCCGCCAGCGGCGTGCCCTGGACCTTGACCAGCATGTTGATCGGCACCGACTCCGGATGCTCCGGCAGGTTGGCCAGCTGGATCAGCAGGCCGGCGCGGTCGTCCAGCGACTCGCCCATGCCGAGGATGCCGCCGGAGCAGATCTTCATACCCGACTCGCGCACGTGGGCCAGGGTCTCCAGGCGCTCGGAATAGGTGCGGGTGGTGATGATGTTGCCGTAGAACTCCGGCGAGGTATCCAGGTTGTGGTTGTAGTAGTCGAGGCCCGCCTCGGCCAGGGCCTGGGTCTGCTCCTTGCTCAGCTTGCCCAGGGTCATGCAGGTCTCCAGGCCCAGGGCCTTGACCCCTTCGACCATCTTCAGCACATAGGGCATGTCCTTGGCCGAGGGGTGCTTCCAGGCCGCGCCCATGCAGAAGCGGGTGGAGCCGATGGCCTTGGCCTCGGCCGCCGCCTCCAGCACCTTCTGCACCTCCATCAGCTTTTCCTTGTCCAGGCCGGTGTTGTAGTGGCCGGACTGCGGGCAGTACTTGCAGTCTTCCGGACAGGCGCCGGTCTTGATCGACAGCAGGGTCGAGACCTGCACGCGGTTGGCGTCGAAATGCGCGCGGTGCACGGTCTGCGCCTGGAACAGCAGGTCGTTGAAGGGTTGCTGGAAGAGCGCCTTGACCTCGGCGGGAGTCCAATCGTGACGCAGGTTGGCGGCGGTGGTAGCGCTCATGGATGATTCCTTGTTGGGGGCAACGGCCTGCTAGAGTCGACAGGCACTACACGGATGTGCGGCATCTTTATGGAAGGCCTATGCGCTGTCAACCTGGCAAGCAGCCTGCGGTTTACCAATGGCTGAAAAACAAACAATATTGCACGCTGTGCGATGAAGCCGCCGACCTGCCCCACGCCCTGTGCAGCAGCTGCGAGGGCGAGCTGCCCTGGCTGGGCGAACACTGCCAGGTCTGCGCGCTGCCACTGTCCGCTGCCGGGCTGACCTGCGGCGCCTGCCTGCACCGGCCGCCGAGCTTCGACCGGGTCACCGCGCCGTGGCGCTACGCCTTCCCGGTGGACAGCCTGATCACCCGTTTCAAGCACCAGGCCCAGTGGCCCTTGGGACGCCTGCTCGGCGAGCTCCTGTCACATCACCTGCGCCACGCCTTCGCGGACGGCCTGCCCCGCCCCGAGCTGCTGCTGGCGGTGCCCCTGGCCGCGCGCCGCCAGCGCCGGCGCGGCTTCAACCAGGCGCAGCTGCTCGCCGAATGGCTGAGCCAGAGCCTGCACCTGCCCCAGCAGGCGCACTGGCTGCGGCGCACCGGCGAGACCCAGGCCCAGCAACAGCTGGACGCCGCGGCACGGCGGCGCAACCTGCGCCACGCCTTCGCCCTGGCGCCCGAGAGCCGGGTGGCCGGGCGGCACCTGGCCCTGGTCGACGACGTGCTGACCACCGGCGCCACCGCCGAGAGCCTGGCCCGTCTGTTGAAGCGCGCCGGCGCGGCCCGGGTCGATGTCTACTGCCTGGCCCGCACGCCCAGGCCGGGCGAGCGCTGAACGCTCGCCGCCGCGACGGCCGCAGGGAGTACACTGTGCGATCACCGCCGCGGAGTCGCCCATGTCCCACCCCTTTGACGCCCTCACCCCCGACCTGGTCCTGGATGCCGTGGAAAGCCTCGGCTACCTCAGCGACGCACGGATACTGGCGCTCAACAGCTACGAGAACCGCGTCTACCAGGTGGGCATCGAAGACCAGGCGCCGCTGATCGCCAAGTTCTACCGTCCGCAGCGCTGGAGCGACGCGGCGATCCGCGAGGAACACAGCTTCAGCTTCGAACTGGCCGAGTGCGAGGTACCGGTGGTGGCGCCGCTGGCCCGCGCTGGCGAGACCCTGTTCGAGCACGCCGGCTTTCGCTTCGCCCTGTTCCCGCGCCGCGGCGGTCGCGCCCCGGAGCCGGGCAACCTGGACCAGCTGTACCGCCTCGGCCAGCTGCTCGGTCGCCTGCACGCGGTCGGCTCGACCCGGCCGTTCGCCCACCGCGAACACCTCGGCGTGGACAACTACGGCCACGCCTCGCTGGCCACCCTGCTGGACGGCGGCTTCGTGCCGCGCAGCCTGCTGCCGGCCTACGAGTCGGTGGCCCGCGACCTGCTCGGGCGCCTCGACCGCCTGTTCGCCGACACCCCGGTGCAGGGGATTCGCCTGCACGGCGATTGCCACCCCGGCAACCTGTTGTGCCGCGACGACACCTTCCACATGGTCGACCTCGACGACTGCCGCATGGGGCCGGCCGTGCAGGACCTGTGGATGATGCTCGCCGGCGAGCGCCACGAGCGCCTCGGCCAGCTGTCCGAGCTGATGGACGGCTACCAGGAGTTCCACGACTTCAACCCCCGCGAGCTGGCCCTGATCGAGGGCCTGCGCGCCCTGCGCCTGATGCACTACAGTGCCTGGCTGGCGCGGCGCTGGGACGACCCGGCCTTCCCGCCGAGCTTCCCCTGGTTCGGCAGCGAACGCTACTGGGGCGAGCAGGTGCTGATGCTGCGCGAACAGCTGGCGGCGCTGGACGAGGAGCCGCTGAAGCTGTTCTGACGATCCTGGGCGGGGCTGTAACGACCGCGTTACAGCCGGCGCGCCGCGGCCCGGAAGAAAAGCGCCGCGGCCGCAGACAAGCGCGGAGGCGGCCGACTAGAATCCAGGGCCTTAGTTAGCTGCCTAAGCAAGGACTCTGCATGGCCACCGTCAACCCGCGCCGCGGGTATCTTCTCGGCCTCACCGCCTACATCATCTGGGGCCTGTTCCCCCTCTATTTCAAAGCCATCCAGAGCGTTCCCGCCCTGGAGATCGTCGTCCATCGCGCGCTCTGGTCCGCGCTGTTCGGCGGCGCCCTGCTGCTGCTGTGGAAGCACCCGGGCTGGCTGCGCGAGCTGCGCGACAACCCCAGGCGCCTCGCCGTGCTGGCGGCCTGCGGCGTGCTGATCGCCAGCAACTGGCTGATCTACGTCTGGGCGGTGAACAACGAGCGCATGCTCGAGGCCAGCCTGGGCTACTACATCAATCCGCTGGTCAACGTGCTGCTCGGCCTGCTGCTACTCGGCGAGCGTCTGCGCCGCCTGCAATGGCTGGCCGTGGGCCTGGCCGCCCTGGGCGTGGCGCAGCAGGTCTGGCAGGTCGGCAGCCTGCCCTGGGTATCCCTGGCCCTGGCCCTGACCTTCGGTTTCTACGGGCTGATCCGCAAGCAGGCGCCGGTCGCCGCGCTGCCCGGCCTGGTGGTGGAAACCTGGCTGCTGCTGCCGCTGGCCCTCGGCTGGCTGCTGCTGAACCCCGCGGCGGTGAGCAGCCAGGCGCCCTTCTGGAGCAGCTCGGAGGCCCTCTGGCTGATCGCCGCCGGCCCCATCACCCTGGTGCCCCTGGTGTGCTTCAACGCCGCCGCCCGACACCTGCCCTACACCACCCTGGGCTTCCTGCAGTACATCGCCCCGACCCTGGTGCTGGTGCTGGCGGTATGGGTGTTCGGCGAGCAGTTCGACCCGAGCCGCCTGCTGGCCTTCATCTGCATCTGGGCCGGCCTGGCGCTGTACAGCCTGGATGCCTGGCTGACCCTGCGGCGCCGGGGACGGAGCTGAGCACTGGCGATTACCGGCGCGACGCAGGGCGCCGCCCGATCACGGCCGGCGGGGCCCGGGCACTGGCCAGAAAACACCCAGGCTGGCGCACCCCGCGGCGCGCCTGGGGTCGCGCCAGTCATCCCGTGCTTATCCACAGAACGATCCCCGGCCTTTGTGAACAAGCCGTTGAATTTGCTGATTTTTTGATCGATTCGCGGCGCGCCTCGAGGCACTAGCGGCGGCGCCGGCACTCCCCAGCTTATCCACAGCGATACGCACTGGGGCCGTGGATATCGCACGCCGGCGTCGGCTAGCCCTCGCTGCGCAGGTTGAGTTCGACCATCAGGTCGTCGGCGAGGGTCTCCAGCTTGGCCTGCAGCACCTCCAGCGCCAGGCCCTGCGGCACCGCCAGCAGCGCCTCGGCATGGAACAGCGGCTCGCTGCTCATGGGCGCCGGCATGACCTCGGTGATCAGGCTCTCCAGATTGACCCCCTGCCCGGTGAGCAGGCTGGTGATGTCGCGGATGATGCCCGGCCGGTCGTTGCCGACCAGGTCGAGGTGGATGGGCTTCCAGCCGCTCGACGGCTCGCTGCCGCTCTCCGCCAGCAGCACGCGAATGCCCTGGGCCGAGAGCCCCTGCAGTTCGCCGACCAGCGCGGCACGGGCCTCGGCAGGCACGGCGACGCGCAGTATCCCGGCAAACTGCCCGGCCATGCGCGACATGCGGCTCTCCAGCCAGTTGCCGCCGTGGTTGGCCACGCATTGGGCGACCCGCTCGACCAGGCCCGGTTGGTCCTGGGCGATGACTGTAAGTACCAGATGATCCATGGAAAGCCCCTCGTCGTCAGCGGCCGCCGTGCTCGGGCAGGCCTAGCCAGTAGGTATAGAACATGTCGTCGCGCACATAGCCCAGGCGCTCGTACAGCGCCTGTCCCTCCAGATTGTCCTTCGCCGTCTCCAGTTGCAAGCCGCAGGCTCCGGACGCCTCGGCATGGGCACGGGCGGCATTCATCAGCGCCTCGCCGAGGCCGCGCCGGCGTGCCGCCGGTGCCACATAGAGATCGCTCAGCAGCCAGGCCGGCCGCAGTGCCAGGGAGGCGATGAACGGATAGAGCTGGACGAACCCCTGCGCCTGCCCGGCCGGATCGCGTCCCAGCAGCAGCGCCGAATCGCCCCGCGCCAGGCGCTCGGCGAGAAAGCGGCGCACCTGCGGCAGCGGCCTGTCCACCTCATAGAACTGCAGATAGGCGGCGAACAGTCCTGCCAGTTCGTCGAGATCTGCCGTGGTGGCCGCCGTTATGGGCATCGTTAGACTCCGGATGATGGAGCCCGCAGTATAGGCCGCGGCCACGCGAGGGCGACGCCGACAATTAGCCGTGTACCGTTCCATTATTTTTATGAAACAATAATTACAGATCCTGAGAACAAAACAGCCCATACGTGACTGCAAAGCACTTTACGGTCGCGGAGCGACGCGCACCCGCTGATTTTCCGAATATCTTGATGTAGTATGCCGCGCCACGGACTACAAGACGTCAACCCCAGGTTCCAAGCGGCTATTGAGTAGAGCTGAAGAGCTGAGCAGAGTGAGGCAAGTGATGACTGAACGCGTTCAAGTCGGTGGCCTGCAGGTCGCCAAAGTGCTGTTCGACTTCGTGAACAACGAAGCCATCCCTGGAACCGGCATCGCCGCCGACAGGTTCTGGAGCGGTGTCGAGACCGTGATCAACGAGCTGGCACCGAAGAACCGTGCCCTGCTGGCCAAGCGCGATCAGATCCAGGCGCAGATCGACGCCTGGCACCAGGCCCGCGCCGGCCAGGCCCACGATGCCGCGGCCTACAAGGCCTTCCTCGAGGAGATCGGCTACCTGCAGCCGCAGCCGGCCGACTTCCGGGTCGGCACGCAGAACGTCGACGAGGAAATCGCCCGCCTGGCCGGCCCGCAGCTGGTGGTGCCGGTGATGAACGCGCGCTTCGCCCTGAACGCCTCCAATGCCCGCTGGGGCTCGCTGTACGACGCGCTGTACGGCACCGACGCGATCAGCGAGGAAGGCGGCGCCGAGAAGGGCAAGGGCTACAACAAGGTCCGCGGCGACAAGGTCATCGCCTTCGCCCGTGCCTTCCTCGACCAGGCCGCGCCCCTGGGCGCCGGCTCCCACGCCGACGCCAGCGGCTACCGCATCGAGGGCGGCCGCCTGCTGGTCAGCCTCAAGGGCGGCAGCAACAGCGGCCTGCGCGACGACACCCAGCTGGTCGGTTTCCAGGGCGACGCCCACGCCCCCTTCGCCATCCTGCTCAAGCACCACGGCCTGCACTTCGAGATCCAGATCGACGCCAGCAGCCCGATCGGCAGCACCGATGCCGCCGGGGTCAAGGACGTGCTGATGGAGGCCGCCCTGACCACCATCATGGACTGCGAGGACTCGGTCGCCGCGGTCGATGCCGATGACAAGGTGGTGGTCTACCGCAACTGGCTGGGCCTGATGAAGGGCGACCTGACGGAGCAGGTGTCCAAGGGTGGCCAGACCTTCACCCGCACCATGAACCCGGACCGCGTCTACACCCAGCCGGACGGCGGCGAGCTGACCCTGCACGGTCGCAGCCTGCTGTTCGTGCGCAACGTCGGTCACCTGATGACCATCGACGCCATCGTCGACGGCCAGGGCTTCGAGGTGCCGGAAGGCATGATGGACGGCCTGGTCACCAGCCTGATCGCCATCCACAACCTCAACGGCAACACCAGCCGCCACAACACCCGCACCGGCAGCGTGTACATCGTCAAGCCGAAGATGCACGGCCCGGAAGAGGTCGCCTTCACCGACGAGCTGTTCGGCCGCGTCGAGGACGTCCTCGGCCTGCCGCGCCACACCCTCAAGGTCGGCATCATGGACGAGGAGCGGCGCACCACGGTCAACCTCAAGGCCTGCATCCAGGCCGCCCGCGAGCGCGTGGTGTTCATCAACACCGGTTTCCTCGACCGCACCGGCGACGAGATCCACACCTCCATGGAGGCCGGCGCCATGGTGCGCAAGGCGGCGATGAAGGGCGAGAAGTGGATCGGCGCCTACGAGAACAACAACGTCGACGTCGGCCTGGCCTGCGGCCTGCAGGGCCGCGCGCAGATCGGCAAGGGCATGTGGGCCATGCCCGACCTGATGGCCGCCATGCTCGAGCAGAAGGTCGCCCATCCGCTGTCCGGCGCCAACACCGCCTGGGTACCCTCGCCGACCGCCGCCACCCTGCACGCCCTGCACTACCACCAGGTCGACGTGTTCGCCCGCCAGGCCGAACTGGCCCAGCGCACACCGGCTTCGGTCGACGACATCCTGAGCATCCCCCTGGCGGCCGACACCAACTGGTCCGCCGAGGAGATCCAGAACGAACTGGACAACAACGCCCAGGGCATCCTCGGCTACGTGGTGCGCTGGATCGACCAGGGCGTCGGCTGCTCCAAGGTGCCGGACATCCACGACGTCGGCCTGATGGAGGACCGCGCCACCCTGCGCATCTCCAGCCAGCTGCTGGCCAACTGGCTGCGCCACGGCATCGCCAGCGAGGCGCAGATCGTCGAGAGCCTCAAGCGCATGGCCCCGGTGGTCGACCGGCAGAACGCCCATGACCCGCTGTACCGGCCGATGGCGCCGGACTTCGACAGCAACATCGCCTTCCAGGCCGCCCTGGAACTGGTGGTCGAAGGCGCCAAGCAGCCCAACGGCTACACCGAACCGGTGCTGCACCGCCGTCGCCGCGAGTTCAAGGCGAAGAACGGCCTGTAACCTGCACCTGCTGCGCCAAGGAACCGCCCTCCGGGGCGGTTTTTTTATGCTCTAGACTTAGGTCCAATGGGCAGCCGCCCCCCTGCGGTCGACCATAGCCCCCCAGTGAACAGTCGAGACCGCCCATGAGCAAAGCGGACGCCTTCGCCCAGGCGGGCAAGGCCGCGGTGATGCAGAACATCCACGGCACCATGGAGTTCCTGCAGAAGTTCCCGCCCTTCAACCAGATGGACACGGCCCACCTGGCCTACCTGGTGGAGCATTGCCAGCTGCGCTTCTACGGCGAGGGCGAGACCATCATCAAGCCGGCCGACGGCCCGGTCGAACACTTCTACATCGTCAAGCAGGGCCGGGTCCACGGCGAGCGGCCGCACTCGGCGCGGCGCGGCACGGAGACCACCTTCGAGATCAGCAGCGGCGAGTGCTTCCCCCTGGCCGCACTGATCGGCGAGCGCGCCACCCGTACCGAGCACCTGGCCGCCGAAGACACCTTCTGCCTGCTGCTGGGCAAGGCGGCCTTCATCAAGCTGTTCGGCGTGTCCAACCCGCTGCGCGACTTCGCCCTGCGCGGGGTCAGCAGCCTGCTCGACCAGGTCAACCAGCAGGTGCAACTGCGGGCGGTGGAGACCCTCGGCGCGCAGTACTCCCTGGACACCCGCCTGGGCGAGCTGGCCATGCGCCAGCCGATCGCCTGCGCCCCCGGTACGCCGCTGCGCGAGGCGGTCAAGCTGATGCACGAGCAGCACGTCGGCAGCATCGTCATCGTCGACCCGGAACACAGGTCCCAGGGCATCTTCACCCTGCGCGACCTGCGCCGGGTGATCGCCGACGGCGAGTCGCTGGAGCAGCCGATCGAGCGCCTGATGACGCTCCGGCCCTTCCACCTGCCGCCGGATGCCAGCGCCTTCGACGCCGCCATCGCCATGACCGAGCGGCACATCGCCCACGTCTGCCTGGTGGAGCACGAGAAGCTCTGCGGCGTGGTCTCCGAGCGCGACCTGTTCTCCCTGCAGCGGGTCGACCTGGTGCACCTGGCGCGCACCATCCGCCATGCCGGACGGATCGAGACCCTGAGTGCCCTGCGCGGCGACATCCGCCAGCTGGTCGACCGCATGCTCGCCCACGGCGCCAGCTCGACCCAGATCACCCATATCATCACCCTGCTCAACGACCATACGGTGTGCCGGGTGATCGAGCTGACGATCGAGGACCTGGGCGACCCCGGCGTGCCCTTCACCTGGCTGTGCTTCGGCAGCGAGGGACGCCGCGAACAGACCCTGCACACCGACCAGGACAACGGCATCCTGTTCGAGGCCGCGGACAAGACCGCGGCCGCCGAGATGCGCCGGCGCCTGCTGCCGCTGGCCGGCGAAATCAACCAGCGCCTGGCGCAGTGCGGCTTCACCCTGTGCAAGGGCAACATCATGGCCGGCAACCCCGAGCTGTGCCTGTCGCGTCAGGAGTGGAGCCGGCGCTTCGCCGGCTTCATCGACGAGGCGACGCCGGAGAACCTGCTGGCCTCGAGCATCTACTTCGACATGCGCGTGGTCTGGGGGCCTCCGGAGGGCTGCGAGCGGGTCCGCGAGGAACTGCTGCGGCGCATCCACGGGCACAGCCTGTTCCAGCGCATGATGGCCGAGAACGCCCTGCGCCAGCGCCCGCCGGTGGGGCGCTTCCGCGACTTCGTGGTGGCCCGCAAGGGCGCCGAGAAGGACACCCTGGACCTCAAGGTGCAGGGCCTGACGCCCTTCGTCGACGGCGCCCGGCTGCTCGCCCTGGCCCACGGCATCGAGACCTGCAATACCCTGGAGCGGCTGCGCGAGCTGATCGCCAAGAAGGTCATAGAGCCCCTCGACGGCGCCGCCTTCGAGGAGGCCTACCACTTCATCCAGCAGACCCGCATGCAGCAGCACCAGCTGCAGGCCCGCGCCCACCAGCCCTACTCCAACCGCCTCGACCCGGACAGCCTCAACCACCTGGACCGGCGCATCCTGCGCGAGTCCTTCCGCCAGGCCCAGCGCCTGCAGGGCAGCCTGGCGCTGCGCTACCAGCTGTGACCCAGTTCGCCTGGCTGACCGGCCGCGGCCCGGCCCTGCGCGAAGCCCAGCTGGATCGCCGCGCCCGCCTGGCGCCGCCGGCGCCGCTGGACGAACGGCCGCTGGCCGAGCAACGCCTGGTGGTGCTGGACCTGGAGACCAGCGGCCTGGATATGCGCCGCGACCGGGTCCTGTCGATCGGCGCGGTGGTGATCGAACACGGCGCCATCGACCTGGCCCAGCAGTTCGAACGCACCCTGTGCTGCGACCGGCCATTGGGCGCCAGCGTGCTGATCCACGGCCTGACGCCCAGCAGCATCGCCGCCGGCAGCGAGCCGGCCGAGGCCCTGCTGGACTTCATGGAGTTCGTCGGCAGCAGCCCCTTGCTGGCCTTCCACGCCGCCTTCGATCAGCGCATGCTCGGCCGCGCCCTCAAGCAGCACCTGGGCCAGCGCCTGCACCATCGGTTCTTCGACGTCGCCGAGCTGGCGCCGCTGCTCTGCCCCCAGGCCAAGGTTGCCCGTGGTGGCCTGGACGACTGGGCGCGCCACTTCGGCCTGCAGGCACAGCAGCGCCACCACGCCAGCGCCGACGCCCTGGTCACCGCCGAGCTGGCGCTGATCCTGCTCAGCCAGGCGCGCCGCCAGCAGCTGGACAGCCTGCCGGTCCTGCAGCAGCGGCTGCGGAGCTGGCGACGGCGGCATCGGGTGCAGTCGCTCTAGCCAGCCCTCCTCCGCCGCGCCGGCCTAGTGGCCTGTCCCGAAAATAACTGCTCGATTCGGATGGCGCCCTTTCCCGCCATCCGACGTTGCCACTCCTCGCCATAGCCCTGCTATGACTCGTCGCGGCGCCTTGGCTGCCAGGAAAGTTCGCTCACCAGTTCTTGAGCGCATTTCCAGGACAGGACACTAGATGCTTTTCGCACTAGGGCACGGCGGTCTGCTTCCAGATATTATTAGCAACAATATTGTTCATATAAAACAACTACTTAAGAGAACATAACAATCAACAACGAAAAACAGACGATAAATTGACAGTCGCGAGTCTCCTGACTTTAGTTGAATGGCAAGCACGTGTTAGTTGTCCCCACGCGCCATGCTGGAGGGGCCGCTGCGCTGTTTCGTTTCACAGCCGTTCTCCATTCGTCCAACTACAGGCTTTCCGTCGGCGGCCTGGCGGGAAGGGGGAGCGTCGTGATGAACGGGAAACGCAAGAAACGTAGCGGCGCGCCTGCCGCCGACTCGGCCGCAGGCCCTTCCAGGCGCAGCTTCCTCAAGCTGTCCGCGACGGCCATGGCGGCCCCGCTGCTGCTGAACACTCGTCCCGGCGACGCCGCCGTGTGGATCACCACGCCGCAACCGGTGTTCCCGCCCAGCCCGCCGACCCGCCCCTGGCTGGAGGAACTGCCCCGGGCGATAGTCCCGGTGCCACCCGCCGACGCCCTGGACCCGTCGGCCGAGGCGCAGCCGAAGTTCGACGACAAGGAAGCCGGGCGCGAACCGCACCAGCGCTTCGACGAGATCATCGCCGCCCTGGGAGGGCCGACGCTCTACGCGCTGACGGCCAAGGCCGTACCCTGGCGCTTCCACCCGGACCTGCCGGCCCAGACCGCCTGGACCTACGTCAGCGATGACGACGACGCGACCCTGCCGTCGACCATCTTCGCCGAGTACGGGCACCCCATCGTCTGCCGTTTCCACAACGAGCTGCCGAAAGACCATATGGGCTTCGGCAGCCCGGTGATCTCCACCCACCTGCACAACCTGCACATGTCCTCCGGCTGCGACGGCTATCCGGCCGATTACTACCGCGAGGACAAGGCCGGGCCGACCCTGCAGGACATCGGCCCCAACGGCGGCAAAGGCACCTTCAAGGACCACTTCTACCCCAACGTCTATGCCGGCTATGACGACTGGCGAGCCGAGCACGGCGGCGGCATCGGCGACCCCAACGAGGCCCTGGGCACCCTCTGGTTCCACGACCACACCGAAGACTTCACCGCGCCGAACGTCTACCGCGGCCTGGCGGGCTTCTACCTGCTGTTCGACCATATCGACTCGGGCAATGAAGCCGACCCGAGCGCGACGGCCCTGCGCCTGCCCAGCCATCCCTACGACTACCCCCTGGCCTTCGGCGACAAGCGCTTCGACCCCGACGGCTACCTGTTCTGGGACGAGTTCCATGTCGAGGGCGTGCTGGGCGACAAGGTCACGGTCAACGGCAAGATCGAGCCGGTGCTGCGCGTCGATGCGCGCAAGTACCGCCTGCGCCTGCTCAACACCGGGCCGAGCCGCTTCTACGAGTTCTACCTGGTCGACACCCGGGACAGGCTGCAGCGCTTCACCTATATCGCCAACGACGGCAACCTGCTGCCGGCGCCGCTGCTCGACCAGCGCCGGGTGCGTCTGGCGGTGGCCGAGCGCGCCGACATAGTCGTGGATTTCGCCCGCTACCCGATCGGCACCGAGCTGTACCTGGTCAACCGCCTGCGCCAGGAGAGCACGCGCAAGCCCAAGGACGTCAGGGCGCCGGGCACCCGGGTGCTGAAGTTCATCGTCGACCGCCCCCCGCCACGGCAGGACCTCAGTCAGGTGCCCGCCACGCTGCGGCCGCTGCCGGACCTGCCCACGGCCGAGGAACTCGCCAGGCTCAAGGTGCGACGCTGGGAGTTCGACCGCAAGAACGGCCTGTGGATGGTCAACGGCCGGCTGTTCGACAGGCATGTCCCCAGGGCCCGGATCAAGCAGGGCAGCGCGGAGATCTGGGAGCTGGTGGGCGAGTCCGGCGGCTGGTCCCACCCCATCCACCTGCACCTGGAGGAAGGCCGCATCCTCAGCAAGAGCGTGGATGACGTCGAGGTACCGATACCGCCCCACGAACGCGGGCGCAAGGACGTGTTCGAGCTCGACCAGACCATGACCGTCAAGGTGCTGGTGCGCTTTCGCGACTTCCACGGCAAGTACGTCATGCACTGCCACAACGTGATCCACGAGGATCACGCGATGATGGTGCGCTGGGACGTCGAGGTCGACCAAGACGCCTGATCGGCGCCTGACCACAACCCTCACCCACGAGGTGAACGTCAGATGAACACACGCAGAGAGTTATTGCTGGGCATGGGCGCCCTGGGCGTCGCCGCGCTCGGCCTGCACGCCGGCGGGCGCGCCAGGGCCGGCGACCGCCGCCTGGCCAATGTCCTGCTGCAGACCCACACGGGCAAGACGGTGCGCTTCTACGACGACCTGGTGCGCGACAAGGTCGTCGCCATCAACATGATGTACGTCGCCTGCAGCGGCATCTGCCCCACGGCCACGGCCAACCTGCGCCAGGTGCACAGGCTGCTGGGCGAGCGCGTCGGCCGCCGGGTGTTTTTCTATTCGCTGAGCCTGCAGCCGGAGCTGGACAGCCCCGAGGTGCTCGCGGAGTACGTCCGGCAGCAACGCATCGGCCCCGGCTGGCTGTTCCTCACCGGCGCCCCGGAGGAGGTCGAACAGCTGCGCTACAGCCTCGGCTTCTACGACCCCGACCCGCTGCTCGACGCCGACAAGAACAACCACACCGGCATGCTGCGCATCGGCAACGACAGGTACCGGCGCTGGACCATGGCCCCCGCCCTGGCCAGCCCCCGGCAGATACTGGGGACCATCGAGCATGTCGACGCCTAGCGCGTGTCCTGCCCTGGAAATGCGCTCAAGAACTGGTGAGCGAACTTTTCTGGCAGCCAAGGCGCCGCGACGAGTCATAGCAGGGCTATGGCGAGGAGCGGCAACGCCGGATGGCGGGAAAGGACGCCATCCGAATTGAGCAGTTATTTTCGGGACAGGACACTGGCACCCCAAGCGTTATCCACGGCGGCGGTGGATAGCGCTGTGGACAAGCTGTAGCGACAGGCGCGCGACCCAGGCGCCGCAAGGCCTCCCGCGATCTGGCTATTTATTGAGCCATTTCAACACCTTAGCCCTGCACTTAGGCACAGTATCTGTGCATCGCCCTGTGGATAAGCTGTGCCCTCGGGCACCCAGGCCAGGGCCGGCGCGGCCCCGCGCGCACCGGTCGTTTTTCGTCCAGCGCCGGCGCCCCGCCGCGTCCCCGTCGAAAACGACAACGCCCCGTTTCCGGGGCGTTGTGGGTTGCGGGCCAGCGCGCTGGCTTAGTGGTCGATGGCGGCACCGGCACCACGGGGGATGCGGATGTCCTCGATGATGTGCTGGATATGCTCCGGCGGCGCGGCGGTGACCTTGGACACGATCAGCGACACGACGAAGTTGAAGATCATGCCCAGGGTACCGATGCCCTCAGGGGAGATACCGAACCACCACTCGTTCGGGCCCGCGGTCGGGTTGATGAACTTGTAGTAGACGATATAGCTGAAGGTGAAGGCCAGACCCACCACCATGCCGGCGATCGCCCCTTCCTTGTTCATCTTCTTGGAGAAGATGCCCATGACGATGGCCGGGAAGAACGAGGCCGCCGCCAGGCCGAAGGCGAACGCCACCACCTGGGCCACGAAGGCCGGCGGGTAGATGCCGAACAGACCGGCCACCACCACCGCCACACCGGCGGCGATACGGGCTGCCAGCAGCTCACCCTTCTCGCTGATGTTGGGCATGATGCTGCTCTTGAGCAGGTCGTGGGAGATCGAGGTGGAGATCACCAGCAGCAGGCCCGCGGCGGTGGACAGCGCCGCGGCCAGGCCACCGGCGGCGATCAGGGCGATCACCCAGCCCGGCAGGTTGGCGATTTCCGGGTTGGCCAGGACCATGATGTCGCGGTCCACGTACAGCTCGGTAGCCGCCTCGGTCGGTGCGTTGTTCACCAGACGCTGGCCATGCTCGCCGCGTTCCTCGGCGAAGGTCGGCGCACCGGCGAACGGCGCACCCGGGCCGTACTGGATCTTGCCGTCGCCGTTCTTGTCCAGCCAGGCGATCAGACCGGATTTCTCCCAGTTGCTGATCCACTGCGGCGCTTCCTCGTAGCTGATCCCCGGAATGGTGGTCAGCAGGTTGGTGCGGGCGAAGGCCGCCACGGCCGGCGCGGTGGTGTAGAGGATGGCGATGAACAGCAGGGCGTAACCGGCGGACTGACGGGCCGCGCGCACGGTCGGGGTGGTGAAGAAGCGCACGATCACGTGGGGCAGGCCGGCGGTGCCGACCATCAGCGCCATGGTGATGAAGAACACGTCGATGGTCGACTTGCTGCCATCGGTGTAGGTGCCGAAGCCCAACTCGGTGCCCAGGCCGTTGAGACGCTCGAGCACCGACTGGCCGGTGCCCACCACCTCGCTGCCGAAGCCCAGCTGCGGGATCGGGTTGCCGGTGATCAGCATGGAGATGTAAATCGCCGGCACCATGTAGGCGAAGATCATCACGCAGTACTGCGCCACCTGGGTGTAGGTGATGCCCTTCATGCCGCCGAGCACCGAGTAGAAGAACACGATGCACATGCCGATGATCACGCCGGTGTTGATGTCCACTTCCAGATAACGGGAGAAGACGATGCCGACGCCGCGCATCTGCCCGGCCACGTAGGTGAAGGAGATGAAGATCACGCACACCACCGCCACCAGCCGCGCGGTCTGCGAGTAGTAGCGCTCGCCGATGAAGTCCGGCACGGTGAACTTGCCGAACTTGCGCAGGTAGGGTGCCAGGCACATGGCCAGGAGCACGTAGCCGCCGGTCCAGCCCATCAGGTAGACGCTGCCGTCGAGGCCGACGAAGGAGATGATCCCCGCCATGGAGATGAAGGACGCCGCGCTCATCCAGTCGGCGCCGGTGGCCATGCCGTTGAGCACCGGATGCACGCCCTTGCTGGCGACGTAGTACTCGCTGGTGGAACCGGCACGGGTCCACAGGGCGATGCCGATATAGAGCGCGAAGGTCGCGCCGACGAACAGGTAGATCAGGGTTTGGGTATCCATGCTCGGCGCCTTCAGTCTTCGTGGACGTCGTGTTTGCGGTCGTACTGATTCATCTTCCACACGTAGAAGAAGATCATCGCCACGAACACGTAGATGGAACCCTGCTGGGCGAACCAGAAGCCCAGGGGAAAGCCGAAGAACTGGATGGCGTTGAGCTGCTCGACGAACAGGATCCCGCAGCCGAACGACACCGTGAACCAGATGGCCAGCAGTATCAGCATCAACCGCAGGTTGTCCTTCCAGTAGGCCGTCGCGGCCTCTTGCTTGCTAGCGGACATGAGGGACTCCTCGAGAGTTTTTGTTGTTTTGACACTTTCAACTTAGCAGCACCCCTGGCAAACGGCTGTGAGACTTTGGTCGAGTGCCGCCGCCACGGGGCCCGCCGCCGGCGACGCCCGGGGCCCAGAGCCACTGCCGCGGCGGCGGCGTACGACCAAGGTCGAATACGGCGGCGCGGGGCGGCGACGCGGCTAGTGCTGCCAGCGGCGCACTGCTAACCTGCCGGCACCCTTGATCGAGGAGCGCCCATGTCCAGCCCCAGCATGACCCTGCTCTATTCCGCCACCTCGCCCTTCGTGCGCAAGGTCCTGGTGCTTCTGCACGAGACCGGCCAGCTCGACCGCGTCGCATTGCAGGAAGTGCAACTGACCCCGACCGCGCCCAGTGCGACGGTCAACGCGCAGAACCCGGCCGGCAAGATCCCGGCCCTGCGCCTGGCCGACGGCAACGTGCTGGTCGACAGCCGGGTGATCCTCGAATACCTCGACCAGCAGCATGTCGGCGAGCCGCTGATTCCGCCCGGCGGCAGCGCCCGCTGGCGCCGTCTGAGCCTGGCGGCGCTGGCCGATGCCATCCTCGATGCCGCGGTGCTGATGCGCTACGAGGCCGTCCTGCGTCCCGCGGACAAGCGCTGGCCGGAATGGCTGGACGGCCAGCGGGCGAAGATCGAGCAGAGCCTGCTGCACTTCGAGCGCGAAGCGATCGCCGAGCTGAGCAGCCGCTTCGACATCGCCGCCATCGGCGTGGCCTGCGCCCTCGGCTACCTGGACCTGCGCCAGCCCGAGCTGGCCTGGCGCCAGCGCTGCCCGCAACTGGCCGCCTGGTACGCCGAAGTCAGCCAGCGTCCGTCGCTGCAGGCGAGCACTCCTCCGGCCTGAGCCTCCGGGCCGGCGCCGGCGTTCTGAACAGCCGGGCGATGCGCCGTGCCAGCAGATGCCCGGCGCGGGCCTCCTCGCGCAGACCGACAGGGCCGCTCATGCGCGGTACCACAGGCGCATGAAGCCCAGCGCCAGCAGCGCGCCGGCCTGGCCCAGGGCCGCGCACAGTTGCGGGAAGGACTGCACCGCGCGAAGCTGCGGGGCGTTCGCCGGCCCGCCCCGCAAGGGCTCCGGCAGCAGCCCCAGGGCCTGCCGCGCCAGGGGCCTGCCGCTAAGCAGCAGGGCATCGATCAGGCCGAACTCGCCGAGAAACATCGGGCCGAGCACCAGCAGCACGGCGACCAGCAGGCCGAGGGCGAAACAGGTGGGGAATTGCAGCAACAGGCGCATCGTCATGCTCTCCCGACAGGGCGCGACCAGGGCCGCGCCGAAATGGATCAACGGCTGCCGGCCGGCGTGCTCGCCGCGCCCTTGCCGACGCCGTACCAGTCGAGGTCGCGGGTCAGCACCATGACGCCGCCGAGCACGCCGAAGACCAGCAGCGCGCCCATCAGCAGGGCGTAGTCCTCGGCGCCGAGCAGTCCGTAGAGCAAGGCGTAGAGTGCCGCCAGCAGCCCGCCGAAGGCGCCGCCGCGCAGACGGCTGCGCAGCACGTGGCTGACGTAGAAGGCGTTCAGGGCCACGCAGGCCGTGGCCGAGAGGCCATAGGCCAGGGCGAAGCCCAGGTGCTCGGAGAGCGACAGCAACAGCAGGTAGAACAGCGCCAGAGACAGGCCGACCAGGGCGTACTGCACCGGGTGCACGGCCAGGCGCTTGAGCACTTCGAACAGGAAGAACACGGCGAAGGTCAGGGCGACGAACAGCAGCGCGTACTTGATCGCCCGCTCGGTCTTCAGGTACTGGTCCACCGGGTCGATGAAGCTGACCCCGAAGTTCCGCCCGAGCAGCCCCTTGCATTCGCCCTTGCCCACGCACGCCTGCAGGCCCTGCTCCAGGTCGGTGGCGAAGAAGCTGGTCTGCCACTGCGCCGTGAAGCCCTGGGCGGTCACTTCGCGGGCGCTGGGCAGGTACTCGCCGACGAAACTCGGGTGCGGCCAGTCGGCCGCGAGCGAGACGCGGCTGTCGCGACCTACCGGCACCACGCTGAGCTGCTCGGTGCCCTGCAGCTTGAGCTCGAAGGCGAACTCCAGCAGCTGCCCACCCTGGCTGTCCAGGGCCGGCAGGCGGGCATGCACGCCGGCGCCGAAGCGCTCGTCGCCGCTGCCCGGGGCGAAACTCAGGGTCGCGCCGTCGAAGCGCAGCTGCAGGTCGTTGGCGATGCCGCGCACATCGCTGATACCCACCGCCAGGAAGGGCCGCTCGAACTGGTACAGGCCCAGGTCGTCGCCCAGGCCCAGGCGCGCCGGCAGCTTGAAGGCGCCGCTGAACCGGTTGTCGCTGCGGTACAGCAACGCCGCATAGATGCCCCGGGCCCGGGACTCGGTGGCCACCACGCCGTCGAGCGCGAAGCGCTCCGGCAGGAAGTACAGGCGGCCGCGCAGCCGGCGCTCCTGCAGATAGCGCTCGCCGGTCTTGGCCTGGGTCTGCCATTCGTGCAGCACCTTGGTGTAGGGCAACACCAGGATAGGTCCGGTGATCTGCTGGCGGTAGCTGGAGCTGCGGGCGATGTCCTGCAACACCCCCTCGCGCAGGTATTGCCGCTCGCCGACCAGGCCGTCGATCATCGACAGGGGGATCAGCAGCAGCAGGATCAGCAAGGCGATGGTGCCCAGCTTGAAGGCCAGGGGTCGGTTCATGGTGCAGCTCTCCGCAATGACTAAGGTGGGGAGAGTCTGGCCAGGCCCTGGGGTGGTTTTATGCGGCTACGATGGAGACTGTGTGGAGATTCGCCGACGCGCCCGACGGGACGTTGCCGTCCGCCAGGCGCCGCTCGCCCCTACTCGCCGCGAATGTACTGCTCCAGCTGCTGGATCAGGCTGGCCTGCTCGGCGATGGTCTCCTTGACCAGGTCGCCGATCGACAGCAGGCCGATCAGCTCGCCCTCGGCCATCACCGGCAGGTGACGCAGGTGGCGGTCGGTCATCAACTGCATGCAGTCCTGGGCCGACTGGCTGGGGCCGACGGTGATCACCTCGGCGGTCATGATCTCGCTGACCTGGGCGGAGAACGCCGAGCGCTCCAGCAGGGCCACCTTACGGGCGTAATCGCGCTCGCTGACGATGCCCGCCAGGCGCCCGTTGCGCAGCACCACCAGGGCGCCTATGCCCTTCTCGGCCATCAGCTTGACGGCATCGAGCACCGAGGTCTCGGGGCTGACGCTGTAGACCGCGGCGTGCAGCTTGCTGCGGAGGATCTCGGCGACTGTCTTCATAGGAGGCTTCCCGGAAGTGAGGAGGTATAAGGCGCGGCGTCTTCAATAATAGCCAAATCCCTCGGGCCATCGGCCCGCTCCGGCGAATCCCGGCGCGCCGGCCGACAATGCGCGAGCGCCATGGCGCACCTGGGGAAATCACCCCGCCGGGCAAGCAAGCCTTGTTTGGCCGACAGGAACCTCTGTAGTCTCACGGCATCGGCCAGGACGCCGCGTCCCTGAGCCATACTCCCAGCACCGGCAACGCCCACAGCAGCCCGACCCGCTCGCCGCGACGGCGGGCCGCTGGCGCCGGAAGCCAACACCCTCATCCTCCCGCGCGACCCTGGCCACTATGACTCCGACCGACCCCGACGCTCGCCACGCCAAAGACGCCCGCAGCGACAGCGAGCAGATCATCCAGGCCCTGGATGCCGGCAAGAACAAGCGGGCGCGCAAACTGCTGGGGCGCATGCACCCGGCGAAGATCGCCGCCATGCTCGAGGTACTCGAGGCCGAGCAGCGCCTGGCGCTGTGGCAGCAGATCGATCCGGCGCGCGAGGGCCGCATCCTGCCGCACCTGAGTATCCAGTTGCGCCGCGAGCTGGCCGGGGACTCGGCCGATGTGCCGCACGCCGGCGAAGACTCGGCGCCGCACGCCGGCAAGGGCGAAATCAACCACCTGGAGGCCATTCGCGAGGCCCTGGGGCTGAAGAAGCTCAAGCGGGTCGGCAGGATTCTCCATCGCATGCACCCGGCCAAGGTCGCCGGCCTGCTCGAGGCGCTGCCACCGGAAGAGCGGCGCAGCGTGTGGAGCATGGTCGAGACCGAGCGCGCCGGTAAGGTGCTGATCTACCTGCACGATGAGATCCGGGTGGCCCTGGCCCTCGAGCTCGACCTCGACGACCTGATCGCCTCGGCCGCCCACCTCGAGCTCGACGACCGGGTCGACCTGATCCAGACCCTGCCCGGCGAACTGGGCGCCAAGCTGTTGCGCGCCAGCAGCGCCAGCCAGCGCAGCCAGCTGGAGTCGATGCTGGCCTACCCCGAGGACTCGGCCGGCGGCCTGATGAACGCCGACGTCATCCAGGTCCGCGCCGACGTCAGGGTCAGCACCGTGCTGCGCTACCTGCGCCTGCTGGAGACCCTGCCGCCGCAGACCGACCTGCTGATGGTGGTCGACCGCAAGGGCCACTACCAGGGCGGGCTGCGCCTCAGCGTGCTGGTCACCGCCGACCTCGAGCGGCCGGTGGCCGAGCTGCTCGACAGCGCCATCGTCGGCATCGCCGCCACGGCCAGCGGCAGCGAGGTGGACCAGCGCTTCAAGGAACTCGACCTGCTGTCCGCCCCGGTGGTGGACGAGGACAACCGGGTGATCGGCCGCATCACCCTGGACGACGTCGCCGACCTGATGCGCGAAGACTCCGAGCGCACCCTGATGCAGATGGCCGGTCTCGACGACGAAGCCGACATCTTCGCCCCGGTGCTGGTCAGCTCGCGGCGCCGCGCGGTGTGGCTGGGCATCAACCTGATCACCGCGTTCAGCGCGGCCTGGGTGATCGGCCTGTTCCAGGCCACCCTCGAGCAGCTGGTGGCGCTGGCCGTGCTCATGCCCATCGTGGCGAGCATGGGCGGCATCGCCGGCAGCCAGACCCTGACCCTGGTGATCCGCGGCCTGGCCCTGGGCCAGGTGCAGAAGGGCAACCTGCGCATCCTGCTCAACCGCGAGCTGGGCATCTCCATCCTCAACGGCCTGCTCTGGGCCGTGGTCATCGCCCTGCTGGCCGTGCTCTGGTTCGGCCACTGGGGCCTGGGCGCGGTGCTCGGCAGCGCCATCCTGATCAACCTGCTGTGCGCGGCCCTGGCGGGCTGGGGCATCCCGCTGCTGCTCGAGCGCATGGGCATCGACCCGGCCCTGGCCGGCAGCGTGATCCTCACCACGGTGACCGATATCGTCGGCTTCTTCGCCTTTCTCGGCCTGGCCAGCCTGGTCCTGCTGTGAGGCCCGGGCTCAGGCCTCCGGCAGCCTGAGCAACGCCTCGACCCCGCCCTCGACATTGCCGATGCGCAGCGCGCCGCCGTGCAGCTGCGCCACCTCGGTCACGAAGTTCAGTCCCAGGCCGCTGCTCTTGCGCCCGCCGCCGGGCCGCGGCAGGGAGTAGAAGCGTTCGCTCAGCCGCCCCAGGGCGTAGTCGGGGATGGCCTCGGCCTGGTTGAACAGGCGCAGCTCGACCCACCCGTCGCGGACCTCGGCGCTGCAGCGGATCAGCCCTCCCGGCGGGGTGAAGTCCAGGGCGTTGTCCAGCAGGTTGGCCAGCGCCTGGCGCAGCAGGAAGTGCTCGCCGCGCACCGCCAGCTCGGCGGGCATCCGGTTGTCGATGCGCAGGCCGCCGCGCTCGATGCGCACCGCCTGCTGCTCCAGCAAGGCCTCGAATCCTGTGCGCAGCGGCACCCTGACCTGCTCCTCCAGCCCCTGGCGCTGCTCGACCTGGGCCAGCTGCAGCAGGCGTTCGATCAGCTGCTGCATGCGCCCGGCCTCCTGATCGATATTGCCGACGAAGCGCCGGCGCTGCTCGGCCGTCATGTCATCGGCCAGCAGCTCGGCGGCGCCGCGGATGGCCGCCAGCGGGCTCTTCAGCTCGTGGGTCAGGGTATGCACGTAGCGCTCGACGTAGGCCTTGCCCTCCAGCGCGCTGCGCATGCGCTCGAGCGCCTCGGCCAGTTGCCTGAGCTCGCCGCCCTGCAGGCGCGGCAGCTCGGCGCGCTGCCCGGCGCTGACGGCCTGGGCGAAGTGGGTCAACCGGCGCAGCGAGCCGCTCAGCCACCAGGACAGCAGCGCGCCCAGCAACAGGCCGAGGCCGATCAGGCCACCGCCGAGCCAGCCCAGGCGCCGCTGCGAGCGCTCGATATAGGGCTGCAGGCTGCGGTTCGGCTTGGCCACCGAGACCACGCCGATGATCCGCTCGCCGTCCTTGATCGGCGCCGCCACGTACATCACCGAGGAGTCCGGGTCGTTCGGGTCCTCGCGGCTGGAGCGGGCGCCGTACTGGCCGCGCAGGGTGAGGAACACGTCGTTCCAGCGCGAGTAGTCCTGCCCCAGCGCGTCCCCGCTGGAATCCAGCAGGACGATGCCGGCGGCGTCGGTGACATAGATGCGGTGGTTGACCCGGGTCTTCTCCACGCCCCAGATCTGCGCCTCGGGCCGGCGCCGGCCGTAGGCCTCGAGCAGCGCCGGCAGGCGGCTCTGGGCCAGGCGGCCGGCCTTGACCTCGTCGCGCAGGATCTCCGCCAGCAGGTTGGCGGTATCCACCAGGGTCTCCTCGGTGGACTGGCGCACGCCGGGACGGATCTCCTCCATCACCGTGCTCAGCACGAACCAGCCGGCCAGGCCGACGAACAGGAAGTAGACCAGGAAGATGCGTACGCCCAGCGGCATCTCAGCGCTCCGGGCTGCAGCTGTAGCCCAGGCCGCGGTGGGGCTGGATCGGCTCGCGCGCGGCGGCGACCTGGCGCAGCTTGGCGCGCAGGCTCTTGATGTGGCTGTCGATGGTCCGCTCGTAGCCGACATCGCGGGCCACGCCCAGGGCCTCGAGCAGCTGCTCGCGGCTGAACACCCGCTCGGGCTGCCCGAGCAGGGTCTGCAGCAGGCGGAACTCGTGACGGGTCAGGGCCAGCAGATGGCCGAGGTAGTGGATCTGGTAGCGCCGGGTATCGACCCGGAAGCTGCCGTGGGCAACCGGCGCGGCCTCGGCCGGGCGCGGCGCCACGCGTTTGAGGATGGCCCGGACCCTGGCGGCGACCTCGCGCGGGCTGAAGGGTTTGACCACGTAGTCGTCGGCGCCGATCTCCAGGCCCACCACCCGGTCGATCTCGCCATCGCGGGCGGTGAGGAAGATCACCGGCACCTCGGAGAACCGGCGCAGGCGCCGGCAGGCCTCGAAGCCGCTGATGTCCGGCAGACCGACATCGAGGATCAGCAGGTCGAAGGGCTCGCGGGCCAGACGCTCCAGCGCCTCGCCGGCCAGGCTCAGCCAGGTGGTGGCGAACCCCTCGGCCTGCAGGGCATAGACCAGGGTGTCGGCGATCGCGGCCTCGTCTTCGACGATCAGAATGTGCGGCATATGGCGTCCTGCGGC
The DNA here is from genome assembly GCF_018398425.1 of Pseudomonas lalucatii. Classification (NCBI taxonomy): domain Bacteria; kingdom Pseudomonadati; phylum Pseudomonadota; class Gammaproteobacteria; order Pseudomonadales; family Pseudomonadaceae; genus Pseudomonas; species Pseudomonas lalucatii. The sequence continues at coordinate 1,475,611 of NZ_JADPMV010000002.1, forward strand.
GCGGCGGTGTCGGCCGGCAGACTGCGCCAGCGGCGCCCCGAGCGTCAAGCCGGGGCGCCGCCGCGCTCACTCCAGGCGAAAGCGCCCGGTGTTCTGCACCAGCCCCTGGCTGCCGCGGCGCAGCTGCTCGGCGACACCGCTGACCGCCTGGGCGCCGTCGAGCAGGGCGCTGGTCGCCTGGTCGACCTGCTGGATATTGCCGCTGACCTCGTCGGCGGTGGCCGCCTGCTGCTCGGCGGCGGTGGCGATCTGTGCCAGGCGGTCGCTGACCCGCTGCACCGACTGGACGATGCCGTCGAGGTCCTCGCCCATGGCCAGCACGCTGCCGACGTCGCCCTCGGCCTGGCGCACCGCCTCCTCCATCAGGCCGACCGACTGGCCGACCACCTTGTGCAGGTCGGCGACGGTCTGGGCGATCTCCGCGGTGGAGTTCTGCGTGCGCTGCGACAACGAGCGCACCTCGTCGGCCACCACGGCGAAGCCGCGGCCCTGATCGCCGGCCCGCGCCGCCTCGATGGCCGCGTTGAGCGCCAGCAGGTTGGTCTGTTCGGCGATGCCCTTGATCACGTCGACCACCCGGGTGATCTGCTCGGTCTGCTCGCGCAGCTGCTGCAGGGCGGTGGCGCTGTCGCCCAGGCGACTGCTCAGCTGGCGCATGCTGGCACTGGTGCGCTGGCTGCGCTGGTTGCTCTGGCTGGCGATCTCGCGGGTCTGCCCGGCCTCCGTCGCCGCCTGCTCGCAGCTCTGCGCCACGCTCTGCGCGGTGGCCGCCATCTGCGTGGCGGCGGTGGCGATCTGGCTCATCTGCTGGCGCTGCTGCTCCACCGCCACCAGGGCGCCCTGCGCCTGGCCGCTGAGCGTCTGCACGGTGCCGCCGAGCTGCTCGCTCTCCCGATTGACCCCCTGCAGCGAGCCGCGCAACTGCGCCACCGCGGTATTCAGGGCCTGGGCGATGCCGGCCAGGTCGTCGGCGCCGTGCACCTGCATCTGCACCCGCAGGTCGCCGTCGCGCAGCCCCTCGGCGGCGGCGATGATCCCGGCGGTGCTGCGGCGGATCGAGGCGTTCAGGCACAGCAGCACGTAGAGCGCCAGCAGGGTCAGCCCGGCGAACAGGCCGACCATCCGGGCCATGGCCAGCTGCGCGTCGCGGCGGTAGTCGCCCAGACTCGCGGCGAACTGTTGGTAGAGCGCCTGCTGCAGCCCGTGCAAGGGCTGCTGCAGGGCCTCGGTGCGCTGCACCAGCTGCTCGGGACTGAGGCTCATGGGACTGGCGGCGAACATGTCGCGGTCGACCTCGGCGAGAAACCGCTCGAGGCCGCTCCGGGCCCGGGCGAAGGGCTCCCGCAGCGCCACCATCACCCCGGGGGCACTCTGCTCCAGGCTGGCCTGCGCCTTGAGCAGCTGGCTCTGGGACTCCTCCAGGCCGCGGCGCAGCTCGCCGATCAGCAGGCGATTCTGCAGGGTGAAGCGCTGCGACAACACCGCGCCATAGCCATGCGCCACGAAGCTGCCGAGGCGCTCCAGCATGAGCGGCAGGGTCAGGGTCAGCTGCTCGGTGAGCAGGGCCGTGTCGAGGTCCGCGGCGAGGATCAGGCCGCTGTCGGTAGCCAGCTGCTCGCGCAGCGCGGCCAGTTGCATCAGGGTGCTTTGGTAACGCGCCAGGGCATCCGGTAACGCCATCTTGCCCAGCACCTCGGCCGTCAGCTGCGGACGCCCGCCCTGCAGCTCGGCCAGCTGGCTGGTCGCCATGCTGCTCGGCCGGCTGGCGGCCAGGGCACTCGCGGCCTGCTCCAGGGCCTGGTCGAGAGCGCTCGCGCGTTGCCGCAGCAGCTGCTCGGCCTGGGCATCGGTGCCCTTCCAGCGCGACAACAGGGTCTGCTGCTCGATCAGCGCCCGCTCCACGGTGGCCAGCCCCTGCACCCCCTGCATGCCCTCGAGCTTGCGGTCGAGCAGGTCCAGGCGGACCAGGTGGTCGCTGCTGATCCCCCACAAGGCATAGGCCAGCGGCAGGACGAACAGCGCGAACAGCAGCTGGAACTTGCGCGCGAAGCTGAAACGCTCCAGCAGGCGAGCGCCCGGCTTGAGTACTCCGGTCATAGCGATGTCTCCCCGAATCCAGGCCACGACCGGCAACGGCGGCGGCAAAGGCCGACAACGAAGCAATAATTACGCCGGACTGCCGCAGCAGACCGCGGCAGAGCCCTGGCCGAACCGCCGGGTGCTGCTTGCGCACGCGGCCGGCAGGCGCCCTGGCGGAAAACCGGCGCCCCGGCGGGCTAGGCCTACGGCGTGGCGATCAGCGCGACGGCAGCCCGCTCCACAGCTCGTCCAGGTTGCGAAAGCCCCAGTCGGCGGCCGACTCGCGGCCGATGATGCGCTCGCGACCGGCCAGCTTGCTCAGGTCGATGACCTCCTGGGGAATCGGCTGCTTGCTCTTGGCCGAGAAGAACACCTTGACCTTAGGCGTCAGCAGGGAATGTTCGTGCTGCTCCAGCACCACCCCCAGGCGCCCGCTCTGCAGGCGCACCAGGGAACCCGTGGGGTAGATGCCCATGGTCCTGACGAAGGCCTGGAACACCCGCTCGTCGAAGTGGCCTTTCCAGCCGGCCATCTTGCGGATCGACTCGGCGGGCTCCCAGCCGGCCTTGTAGGGGCGGTCCGAGGTGATCGCGTCGTACACGTCGCACACCGCCGCCATGCGCGCGAACAGGCTGATCTGCTCGCCCGCCAGGCGGTGGGGGTAGCCGCTGCCGTCGACCTTCTCGTGGTGGTGCAGGCAGACATCCAACACCACCGCACTGATCGGCTTGCTGTCGTTCAGCAGGCGCGCGCCGGCCTCGGGATGAGCGCGCATGGTGGCGAACTCGCTATCGCTCAGCTTGCCCGGTTTGTTCAGCACCTCCGCGGGCATGCGCATCTTGCCGATGTCATGCAGCAGCCCGGCCATGCCGGCCTCGCGCACCTGCGCCTCGGGCAGCGCGAGCTGGCGCGCCAGGGCGATCATCAGGCCGCACACCGCCACCGAATGCATGTAGGTGTACTCGTCGGCGTGCTTGAGCCGCGCCAGGCTGATCAGCGCATTGGGCTGACGCAGGATGGACGCGGAAATCTCCTCCACCAGCTCGCCCACCTGGCCGACCTCGATGGCCCGGCCCATGCGCGCGTCGCCGAACATCGCCATCACCGCGCGCTTGGAGCTGTCGCACAGTTTGGCCGCCCGCTGGATTTCCTCCTCCAGGGTGGGTTGGTCGCCTGCCCGCGGCGCCTCGCCGGCAGGGGCGGCAGGGGCGGCCGCCAGCAATACCGCTTCGGCCTCGATCTGGGCCTGCTCCAGCGTCTTGCCGCTCGACAGGTCCAGGCCCCTGCCGGTGTCGATCCACACCTCGCGGATGCCGCTGTCGAGGATGCGTTGCAGGTCCTTGCCGCTGTTGAGCAGGAACCTGGTCTTCCAGAACGGGTGCTCCATCCAGGAGCCGCACAGCTCATGGATGTACATGCCTTGGAGCAGCTCGGTGACGGGAATGCGTTTGAGCACGGCGATGACCACTGCGCGGACCGATGACCGGAGTAAGCATAAGCCAAAGACGCGAAAGGCAAGCTCCGCGCAGGGGATTTTCGCCCGCCTTGCGGTGCGGCGGCTTGGAGGGCGTGACCGGCCTGCTTATCATGGCCGGCCCCGTGCCGCGCCCACAAGGAGTTGCCATGCGCCGCCCGCTGACCGGCCTGAGCGTCACCCTGCTGCTGCTGCTCAACACCTTGCTGCTGATCGGCCCGCTGCTGCTGATCGCCCTCGGCAAGTTCGTCCTGCCCGGCCGCCGCCTCAAGGCCGCCAGTTCGCGCGGGGTGATGTGGGTGGCGGAGACCTGGGCGGAGCTGAACAAGCTGATCTTCGCCCGCCTGCTGCCCACGGTGTGGGACATCCGCGGCGGCGGCGCGCTGCGCCAGGACACCTCCTACCTGGTGATCAGCAATCACCAGTCCTGGGTCGACATCCCCGCCCTGGTGCAGGCGTTCAACCGCAAGACGCCCTACTTCAAGTTCTTCCTCAAGCAGCAGCTGATCTGGGTACCCCTGCTCGGCCTGGCCTTCTGGGCCCTCGACTACCCCTTCATGAAGCGCTACTCCAAGGCCTTCCTGGCCAGGCATCCCGAGCTCCAGGGCCAGGACCTGGCCATCACCAGGCGCGCCTGCGAGAAATTCCGCGAGCTGCCGGTGACCGTGGTCAACTACCTGGAGGGCACCCGCTTCACCCCGGCCAAGCACGCCCAGCAGCAGTCGCCCTACCGCTACCTGCTGAAGCCCAAGGCCGGCGGCGTGGCCTTCGTCCTCGCCGCCCTGGGTGAACAGCTGGATGCGGTGCTGGACGTCACCCTGGTCTACCCGGGCCAGGGCATACCCGGTTTCTGGGCGCTGATCAGCGGTCAGGTGCCGCGGGTGATAATCGACATTCGCACGCGCCCCCTCGACCCGGCGCTGTACCAGGGCGACTACGAGAACGACGGCGAGTTTCGCCGCCAGGTACAGGACTGGGTCAGCCAGCTGTGGCACGAGAAGGACGAGCGCATCGCCCGCTTGCGCGAAGAGGCCGCGGCCGCGACGGCGCGCCCGGCCGACGCCTAGAGCCTGCGACCCAGGGGCTGCGGCATTAGCCTCGCCGGATAGAAAAAGGGCGGCCCGAGGGCCGCCCTTTTTTACTTAGCGCACCTGGACTCAGGCGGCGCCGAACAGCTTGTGCGGGTCCATGACGAATTTCTTCGGCACGCCGGCATCGAACTCGTGGTAGCCCTTCGGCGCGTCGTCCAGGCTGATCACTTCGACGCCGACGATCTCGGCGATGTTGATGCGGTCCCACATGATCGCCTGCATCAGCTGGCGGTTGTACTTCATCACCGGGGTCTGGCCGGTGTGGAAGCTGTGCGACTTGGCCCAGCCCAGGCCGAAGCGGATGCTCAGCGCACCCTTCTTCGCCGCGGCGTCCACCGCACCCGGATCGTCGGTGACGTACAGGCCCGGGATACCGATGTTGCCGGCCACGCGGGTGACCTGCATCAGCGAGTTGAGCACGGTGGCCGGAGCCTCGTGCTGCACGCCGTCGTGGCCATGGCCACGGGCTTCGAAGCCCACGCAGTCGACCGCGCAGTCGACTTCCGGCTCGCCCAGCAGGGCGGCGATCTGGTCGGCCAGCGGAATGTCCAGGGACAGGTCGGCGATCTCGAAGCCCACCGCCTTGGCATGGGCCAGGCGCACCGGGTTGACGTCGCCGACGATGACCACGGCGGCGCCGAGCAGGCGGGCCGAGGCGGCTGCGGCCATGCCGACCGGACCGGCGCCGGCGATGTAGACGGTGCTGCCCGGGCCGACGCCGGCGGTGACCGCGCCGTGGTAACCGGTTGGCAGGATGTCGGACAGGCAGGTCAGGTCACGGATCTTCTCCATGGCCTTGTCGCGATCCGGCAGCTTGAGCAGGTTGAAGTCGGCGTAGGGCACCATCACGTATTCGGCCTGGCCACCGGTCCAGTCGCCCATGTCGACGTAGCCGTAGGCACCGCCGGCGCGGGCCGGGTTGACGGTCAGGCAGACACCGGTGTGCTGCTCCTTGCAGCTGCGGCAGCGGCCGCAGGCGACGTTGAACGGTACCGAGACCAGGTCGCCGATCTGCATGCGCTCGACGTCACGGCCCTTCTCGATCACCTCACCGGTGATCTCGTGGCCCAGCACCAGACCGACCTGGGCGGTGGTGCGTCCGCGCACCATGTGCTGGTCGGAGCCGCAGATGTTGGTGGACACCACGCGCAGGATCACGCCGTGCTCGATCTTCTTGCCGCGCGGGTCCTGCATTTTCGGATAGTCGATCTTCTGGACTTCGACCTTGCCTTGACCCAGATAGACGACACCACGATTACCAGACATAGGTAGTTCTCCTTTGTTGTTGTGGATACAAAGGCGCGACCGACGGCCACGCGGCCTTGCACTTGGAGCCTTGTTCAGCTGCTGGAGAGACCGCCGACAGGCCGAGCGGTACTGCCTCTCCGTTGCGTTGCCATGCCACCGGCGCCAACCGGCGGCAGGATTCGTTAAGGGTTCAGCACCACGGTGCGGTTGGCGTTGAGGAACACGCGCCGCTCGATGTGGTAGCCAACGGCCTTGGCCAGGGTCAGGCACTCGATGTCGCGGCCCTTGGCGATCAGGTCTTCCGGATAGTGGGCGTGGTCCACCGTCTCCACGCCCTGGGCGATGATCGGCCCCTCGTCGAGGTGGTCGTTGACGTAGTGGGCGGTGGCGCCGACCAGCTTGACGCCCTTCTGATAGGCCTGGTGGTAGGGCTTGGCGCCCTTGAAGCCGGGCAGCAGCGAGTGGTGGATGTTGATCGCCCAGCCGTCCAGGCGGCGGCACAGCTCGGGCGAGAGCACCTGCATGTAGCGGGCGAGCACGACCAGCTCCGCGCCGCTTTCCTCGATCACCTCGAGCACCTTGCGCTCCTGCGCCGGCTTGTCGTTGGGGTCGAGGGGAAAGTGGTAGTAGGGAATGTCGTGCCAGCGCGCCAGCGGCTCCAGGTCGGGGTGGTTGGACACCACGGCCACCACGTCCATGGCCAGTTGGCCGATGCGCTGGCGGTAGAGCAGGTCGTTGAGGCAGTGGTCGGCCTTGGACACCATCAGCACCACCTTGGTCCGGTAGCCCGGCGGGGTGAGCTCGGTGTGCATGCCGAAGGGCGCCAGGCGCTCGGCGAGGATGGCGCGGAAGCTGGTCTCGTCGAAGCCGGCCGGGACGCGGAACTCGACGCGGATGAAGAAGTGCGCGGCCAGCCGGTCGTCGAACGAGTGGTGTTCGGTGACGTAGCACTGCTGCTCGTAGAGCAGGCGCGTCACCGCATCCACGGTGCCGAGCAGGCTCGGACAATGGGCGGTGAGTATCCAGGTATCAGGGGTACGGCTCATGGCGTTCTCCCATGCGGCATGGACCAGGGTTGACGTCGGCCGAAGCGCTGCCCGCCAACCCTCTCGGTGGAGCTCGGGAACGCGGCGCCGGCTAGCGTCGCTGCGCTCCTGCAGCCCTAGGCCTTGATCGCCAGACCGTACTCGGCGCTGGCGTCCTGCAGCCACAGCCAGACGTAGTCGGAGAAGCTGCGGCGCACCAGCAGTTCCCAGGTGTCCTCGCCGGTATGGCGGATCACCAGCTGGCTCTTGGCGAAGGCGGTGCCGACCGCCTTGCCCACCGGGAAGTTGCTCGGATGCACGTCGTAGATGCTCGACTTCATCAGCACTTCGCGGGCCTTGGGGCCGCTCAGTTCGAGAATGGTCTGGCCGCCACTGACGTTGACGATGGCGATGTGCTGCCCTTCCAGGGCGGCGCGCAGCTTCTGCTCGGTGGCGAACTCTTCGCCGCTCGGCACGATCAGCAGCCACTCGTCCGGGCTCAGCCACTGCAGCGAGGTCTCGCCCTTGGCCACCAGGGTCAGGGCCACCGGCAGCTCCAGGCCCAGGGCCTTGTGCACGCCGCCGGCGAACTTGGCGTCGTCGGCGTCGCCGCGCAGGATCAGGTGGCCGAGCAGCTTCTTCTCGCGCAGGGTCACCCCGGCGTTGCTCTTGCCCTTGCGTGCCAGCTCGTCGAGACCGGCGTGGAACAGCGGGGACTCGGCCTTGCCGGCATCGGGGCGCTGCTTGTAGACGTTGATCGCGGTCATGTTGTTAACCTGTCGCTAATGTCTGTTGACCTGGAGGAGCCGGTTGCCCGGCTCCTCGGGTTGGGTGCCGAAGGCTCAGATGTTCTGACGATCGCCTTTCGGGTCGTAGAACACCGGGCTGCAGATCTCCGCCTCGATCACGCTGCCATCGACCAGCGGTGCGTAGACCTTCTCGCCCATGCGCTTGAGACCGCCCTTGACCAGGGCCATGGCGAAGGAGTAGCCCATCGCCGCGCTCATGTAGCTGGAGGTCACGTGACCGACCATGGTCATGGGGATCGCCTGCTTCGGATCGAACACCAGCTGCGCGCCTTCCGGCAGCACCTTGTTCGGATCGACCGGCTTGAGGCCGACCAGCTGCTTGCGGTCTTCGCGCAGGCAGTCCTCGCGGTTCATGCCGCGCCAGCCGATCCAGGAGAACGGCTTGGTGCGACCGACGCACCAGCCCATGCCCAGATCGTCCGGGGTCACCGAACCGTCGGTGTCCTGGCCGACGATGATGAAGCCCTTCTCGGCGCGCAGCACGTGCATGGTCTCGGTGCCGTAGGGGGTCAGGTTGTACTTCTTGCCCGCCTCGGCGATCTGCTCCAGCACGCCCATGGCGTAGTCGGCCTGGACGTTGACCTCGTAGCTCAGCTCGCCGGTGAAGGAGATGCGGAACACCCGGGCCGGCACGCCGCCGACCTTGCCTTCCTTCCAGGTCATGAACGGGAAGGCGTCCTTGTCCAGGTCGATGTCGGTGACCTCGGCCAGCAGCTTGCGGCTGTTGGGGCCGGACAGGGTCAGGGTCGCCCAGTGGTCGGTGACCGAGGTGAAGTACACCTTCAGCTCCGGCCATTCGGTCTGGTGGTAGATCTCCAGCCATTCCATCACCCGACCGGCGCCACCGGTGGTGGTGGTCATGACGAAATGGTTGTCGGCCAGGCAGGCGGTCACACCGTCGTCGAAGACCATGCCGTCTTCCTTGCACATCAGGCCGTAGCGCGCCTTGCCAACATCCAGCTTGGTCCAGGCGTTGCTGTACACACGGTTGAGGAACTCGCGCGCATCCGGGCCCTGGATGTCGATCTTGCCCAGGGTCGAGGCATCGAGGATGCCGACGCTGTCGCGCACGGCCTTGCACTCGCGGGCCACGGCGGCGTGCAGGTCCTCGCCGTTCTTCGGGAAGTACCAGGGACGCTTCCACTGGCCGACGTCCTCGAACTCGGCGCCGTGCTTCAGGTGCCAGGCATGCAGCGCGGTGTAGCGCTTGGCGTCGAACAGCTCGCCGCAGTTGCGCCCGGCCACGGCACCGAAGGTCACCGGGGTGTAGTTCGGGCGGAACATGGTGGTGCCCATCTGCGGGATGCTGATGCCCATGGAACGGGCGGCGATGGCCAGACCGTTGATGTTGCCCAGCTTGCCCTGGTCGGTGCCGAAGCCCAGCGCGGTGTAGCGCTTGACGTGCTCGACCGACTCGAAGCCCTCGCGGGTGGCCAGTTCGATGCCGGCCGCGGTGACGTCGTTCTGCAGGTCGACGAACTGCTTCGGCGCCCGCGCGGTGGACTTGTCGTGGGGCACCTGGAACAGCGCGACGGCCGGCTCCTCGGTGCGCTTCTCGGTCTTCGGCAGGCTGCCGCTGACGGCCTTGAAGCCCGCTTCGGCGGCGGCCGAGGCGCCGGCCTCGAAGCCGTCGGCCAGGGCGTCGCCGAGGGCGAATACGCCGTTGACGGCGCCGGCGCACAGGCGCTTCTGGAAACCTTCACCCGGGACGAAGGCGAGGATGTCTTCGCGCCAGGTCGGCTTGCCGCCCAGGTGCGAGGCCAGGTGCACCACCGGGCTGTAGCCGCCGGAGCTGACGATCAGGTCGCAGTCCAGCACCTCACCGGGGCTGGTGACCTTGTGCTTGTTCAGGTCGATGGCGCAGATGCGCGCACCGGTCACCCGCTTGCTGCCGCGGGCCTCGACCACGGCACTGCCGGTGAGGATACGCACGCCACGCTTGCGCGCTTCCTCGACCCAGGCACCGCGCGGGTTGGGCCGCGCATCGGCGACGGCGACCACCTGCTGGCCGGCGTCCAGCCAGTCGAGCACCACGCGGTAGGCGTAGTCGTTGTTGGTCGACAGCACCAGCTGGCGGCCCGGCGCCACGCCGTAACGGCGCACGTAGGTGGACACCGCGTCGGCCAGCATGTTGCCCGGCACGTCGTTGTTGGCGTACACCAGCGGGCGCTCGTGGGCGCCGGTAGCCAGCACCACGCGCTTGGCCCGCACGCGGTGCATGCGCTGACGCACCTGGCCCATGGGGGCGATCTCGCCGAGGTGGTCGGTGAGGCGCTGGTGGATGGTGAGGAAGTTGTGGTCGTGGTAACCGTTGACCGTGGCCCGCGGCAGCAGGGTGACTTCGCTCATGCCCTGCAGCTCGGCGATGGCCGCGGCGGCCCAGTCGGCGGCCGGCTTGCCGTCGAGGGTCTCGCGGGTGGCCAGCAGGCTGCCGCCGAACTCTTCCTGCTCGTCGGCGAGGATCACCCGGGCGCCGCTGCGCCCGGCGGCCAGGGCCGCGGCCAGGCCGGCGGGGCCGGAGCCGACCACCAGCACGTCGCAGTGCTGGTTCATGTAGTCGTAGCTGTCCGGGTCGTTCTCCCGCGGCGCACGGCCCAGGCCGGCGGCCTTGCGGATGTACTTCTCGTAGGTCAGCCAGAGGTTCTGCGGGTACATGAAGGTCTTGTAGTAGAACCCCGGCGGCATCATCTTGCCGCCGACCTTGCCGAGAATCCCCATCAGGTCGTTGTTGACGTTCGGCCAGCCGTTGGTGCTGGTCGCCACCAGGCCGCTGTACAGCGCCTGCTGGGTGGCGCGCACGTTGGGGATCTGCGCCGCCTCGGTGGAGCCGATCTGCAGCACGGCGTTGGGCTCTTCGGCGCCGGCGGCGACGATGCCGCGCGGACGCGAGTACTTGAAGCTGCGGCCGACGATGTCGACGCCGTTGGCCAGCAGCGCGGCGGCCAGGGTGTCGCCGGCGAAGCCCTGGTAGCTCTGGCCGTTGAACGTGAAGGTCAAAGGCTGGCTGCGATCGACGCGCCCGCCCTGGGAGAGACGATTGACCTGGCTCATACGGTTGCTCCTTGGCCGGCAGTCTTCTTCGCGGCGACGCTGGCCTCAGTCACGCTGGGGCGCTCGCCGATCTTGTAGGTCTCGAGGATTTCGTAGCTCACCGTGTGGCGAGTGACGTTGAAGTACTTGCGGCAGCCGGCGGCGTGCACCCACAGCTCGTGGTGGATGCCGCGCGGGTTGTCGCGGAAGAACAGGTACTCGCCCCACTCCTCGTCGGTGCAGGCATTGGGGTCCAACGGGCGCGCGATGTGCGCCTGGCCGCCGGCGTGATATTCCTCTTCGGAACGCAGCTCGCCACAGTGGGGGCAGAAGATATGCAGCATGGTCGGTACCTCCAGAAAACATTCCTCCCTCTCCCACCGGGAGAGGGGGCCAATATCAGTGCGCCACCCCGGCCGCGCCGTGTTCGTCGATCAGCGCGCCATTGTGGAAGCGCTCGATGGCGAACGGCTTGGCCAGCGGGTGCATCTCGCCCTTGGCCAGGCTCGCGGCGAACACGTGGCCCGAGCCCGGCGTCGCCTTGAAGCCGCCGGTGCCCCAACCGCAGTTGAAGAACAGGTTCGGCACCGGGGTCTTGGCGATGATCGGGCAGGCGTCCGGCGTGGTGTCGACGATGCCGCCCCACTGGCGGTTCATGCGCACCCGCGAGAGGATCGGGAACAGCTCGACGATGGCCTGCAGGGTGTGCTCGATGGTCGGGTAGGAACCGCGCTGGCCGTAGCCGTTGTAGCCGTCGATGCCGGCGCCGATGACCAGGTCGCCCTTGTCCGACTGGCTGATGTAGCCGTGCACGGCGTTGGACATGATCACGCTGTCGATGATCGGCTTGATCGGCTCGGACACCAGCGCCTGCAGCGGGTGGGATTCGAGCGGCAGGCGGAAGCCGGCCAGCTTGGCCATGTGCCCGGAGTTACCGGCGGTGACCACGCCGACGCGCTTGCCGCCGATGAAGCCGCGGCTGGTCTCGACGCCGATGCACACACCGTTTTCCTTGCGGAAGCCGATCACTTCGGTCTGCTGGATCAGGTCCACGCCCAGGGCGTCGGCGGCGCGGGCATAGCCCCAGGCCACCGCATCGTGACGGGCGACGCCGCCGCGACGCTGCAGCGAGGCGCCCATCACCGGGTAACGGGTGTTCTTGCTGCAGTCCATGAAGGGAATCAGTTCCTCGACCTGCTTGGCGTTGAGCACCTCGCCGTCGATGCCGTTGAGGCGGTTGGCGCTGACCCGGCGCTCGATGTCGCGCATGTCCTGCAGGGTGTGGCCGAGGTTGAAGACGCCGCGCTGGGAGAACATGACGTTGTAGTTGAGGTCCTGGGACAGGCCTTCCCACAGCTTCATGGCATGCTCGTACAGCTGCGCCGACTCGTCCCACAGGTAGTTGGAGCGCACGATGGTGGTGTTGCGCGCGGTGTTGCCGCCGCCCAGCCAGCCCTTCTCGATGACCGCGACGTTCTTCACGCCGAACTCTTTGGCCAGGTAGTAGGCGGTGGCCAGGCCGTGGCCGCCACCGCCGACGATGATCACGTCGTAGACCGGCTTGGGCGTCGGGTTGCGCCACATGCGCTGCCAGTTCTCGTGGTGGCTGAAGGAATGCTTGAGCAGGCCGAAGCCGGAATAACGTTGCATAGGGATGCTCCTGAAATCTGTTCCCCGGGCCCTCCGCGAGGAGGGCTAGGGTTGAGGGAACGCTTGCGGGCCTTGGCGTGGCTGCTGCCCGCCGCCTCCCTCATCCGCCCGGCGGACTCGGCGCCCGCCGGGAAAGGGAAAACTCAACGATAGACCGGGTAGTCCGCGCACAGGCCAGCGGCCAGCTTGGCGACCTGGGCCTCGACGTCGGCGTCGCCGAGGTGGTCGAGGACGTCGCAGATCCAGCCGGCCAGGGCGACGCACTGGGCCTCCTTGAAGCCGCGGGTGGTCACCGCCGGGGTGCCGATGCGCAGGCCCGAGGTGACGAACGGCGACTGCGGGTCGTTCGGCACCGAGTTCTTGTTCACCGTGATGCCGACGCGGCCCAGGGCGGCGTCGGCATCCTTGCCGGTCAGGCCCTGCTTGATCAGGCTGAGCAGGAACAGGTGGTTGTCGGTGCCGCCGGAGACCACGTCGAAGCCGCGCTCGATGAACACCTTGGCCATGGCCTGGGCGTTCTTGATCACCTGGGCCTGGTACTCCTTGAACTCGGGCTCCAGGGCCTCCTTGAAGCACACCGCCTTGGCGGCGATCACGTGCATCAGCGGGCCGCCCTGGGCGCCGGGGAACACCGCGGCGTTGAGCTTCTTCTCGATCTCCGGGTTGCTCTTGGCCAGGATCAGACCGCCACGGGGACCGCGCAGGGTCTTGTGGGTGGTGGTGGTGACCACGTCGGCGTAGGGCAGCGGGTTCGGGTACAGGCCGGCGGCGACCAGGCCGGCGACGTGGGCCATGTCGACGAACAGCAGCGCGCCGACCTTGTCGGCGATGGCGCGGAAGCGCGGGAAGTCCAGGGTCTTGGAGTAGGCGCTGAAGCCGGCGACGATCATCTTCGGCTGGTGCTCCACGGCCAGGCGCTCGACTTCGTCGTAGTCGATCAGCCCGGTGGCGGTGTCCAGGCCGTACTGCACGGCGTTGTACAGCTTGCCGGAGGAGCTGACCTTGGAACCATGGGTCAGGTGGCCGCCATGGGCCAGGCTCATGCCCAGGATGGTGTCGCCGGCGTTGAGCAGGGCCAGGTACACGGCGCTGTTGGCCGAGGAGCCGGAGTGCGGCTGGACGTTGGCGAAATCGGCGCCGAACAGCTGCTTGGCGCGGTCGATGGCCAGCTGCTCGACCACGTCGACGTGCTCGCAGCCGCCGTAGTAGCGCTTGCCCGGGTAGCCTTCGGCGTACTTGTTGGTCAGGCCGCTGCCCTGGGCCTGCATGACGCGCTTGCTGGTGTAGTTTTCCGAGGCGATCAGCTCGATGTGGTGCTCCTGACGCGCTTCTTCGGCGTTCATCGCCGCCAGCAGTTCGTCGTCGTAGCCTTGGATTTGATCTTGTTTGCTGAACATCGCTGATCTCCTGCGGCGCCACGCTGTAGCGCATCGGTGTGGAATCGGGAAGGGGGACCCCCTTGTGGAGCCGATGGTATGACTCGCCCCAAACCCTCAGATGCCTATGTACGCCACAGGGGATTGCGTTTGCGACATGACCCTGTCGGTCATGCGCATGCACCGTCCCAGAGGCGCCCCCGGCCTCCTCCTGCGGCAGGCCGCCGCAGGCTCTAGGGCAAGACTTCACGCAAGCCAGCCAGGGCCAGGAAATGGCCCGGATAGAAACCATAGGCCCACCTGCCCACCGGCGCCACCGAGCAGCGCAACTGGCGCTGCAGCAGGCCAATTCCGACCAGCGGTGCCAGGGCGCAGCTGCAGACCACCGCCAGGGCGAAGGCATCCCCCTCCAGGGCGTCGGCGTACAACGGCGGCCAGTAGTTGGCCAGCAGGCACAACGCCACCGGCCAGGGCCAGGCCCGGCGCGGCCGGTGCAACGCCTGGACGAAGGCGGCCGGCAGCAGGGCGCCGGCGGCGCCGAACATCAGCCAGGGATGACCGAGCAGCGCCAGCGCCAGGGCGCCCAGGCCCGGCCAGGGCGAGCCGCCGGGACGCGCCAGGGCCTGGGCGAGCAGCAGGCCCAGGGCCAGGGTCGGCAGGATGTTCAAGGTCTGCGGCGCCGGCACCAGCAGCCGGTAGGGCCACTCGGAGAGCAGCGCGAAGCCCAGCAGCAGGCCGAGATAACGCAGCGGCAGCGGCCGCCCGGGCGGCTGTCGGCGCAGGTTGGCGGCGATGGCCAGGCAGAACAGCGGGAAGGCCAGGCGCCCGGGCACATACAGCCAGTACAGCGCGGGCCAGACGTAGCGCAGGTGGTCGAGCAGCATGCTCAGCAGCGCCAGCCACTTGAGCAGGTCGAGGGCGGCATCCCGGGTCTGGCCAACCTGGGCGGCTACTGGAGTCGGCATGGGCGCGTCCGTCACGCTGCGGGTCAGCCTCGACCTTAGCCCATCGCCGCCACCGGTGCCGCCACGGGACCGGGAACGGACGCCACGCGGGCCCCACCCGCGCCTGCGGCGGAGGTACAGTAGCGCATCCGCCGGCCCCCGCCCCGGCGCCCAGACCAGAAGGAACCTGCCATGCCCGATTCGTCCCAACAGTTCGCCAGCGACAACTACTCCGGCATCTGCCCGGAAGCCTGGGCCGCCATGGCCGAGGCCAACCACGGCCACCAGCGCGCCTACGGCGACGACCAGTGGACCGCCCGCGCCGCCGATCACTTCCGCCAGCTGTTCGAGACCGACTGCGAGGTGTTCTTCGCCTTCAACGGCACCGCGGCCAATTCCCTGGCCCTGGCGGCCCTGTGCCAGAGCTACCACAGCGTCATCTGCTCGGAGACCGCCCACGTCGAGACCGACGAATGCGGCGCCCCGGAATTCTTTTCCAACGGCTCCAAGCTGCTGCTGGCCAGGACCGAGCACGGCAAGCTGACCCCGGCCGCCATCCGCGAGATCGCCCTCAAGCGCCAGGACATCCACTACCCCAAGCCGCGGGTGGTCAGCCTGACCCAGGCCACCGAGGTCGGCACCGCCTACCGCCCCGAGGAAGTCCGCGCGATCAGCCAGACCTGCCGCGAGCTGGGTCTGAAGCTGCACATGGACGGCGCGCGCTTCTCCAACGCCTGCGCCTTCCTCGACTGCTCGCCGGCCGAACTGACCTGGCAGGCCGGGGTCGACGTGCTGTGCTTCGGCGGCACCAAGAACGGCATGGCGGTGGGCGAGGCCATCCTGTTCTTCAACAAGGAGCTGGCCGAGGACTTCGACTACCGCTGCAAGCAGGCCGGCCAGCTGGCCTCGAAGATGCGCTACCTGTCGGCGCCCTGGGTCGGCCTGCTGCAGAACGACGCCTGGCTGTACTACGCCAATCACGCCAACCGCTGCGCGCGCCTGCTGGCCGAACTGGTCGCCGACGTGCCCGGGGTCAGCCTGATGTTCCCGGTGGAGGCCAACGGGGTGTTCCTGCAGATGGCCGAAGGCGCCCTGGAGACCCTGCGCGCCAGGGGCTGGCGCTTCTACACCTTCATCGGCGCCGGCGGCGCACGCTTCATGTGCTCCTGGGACACCGACGAGCAGCGGGTCAGGCAACTGGCCGCGGATATCCGCAGCGCCATGGCCGACGCCTGAGCCGCGGCGAAGGCCCCGGGACGGACGCGCGGCCGTTATCCACGGCGGCGGTGGATCAAGCTGTGGACAAGCTGTACAGCGAAGGCGCCGCGACAGGCCCGCCGCGCGCTCCCGAAGATCGATCATTTCATGAGCGATTTCAGACACTTGGGAAATGGCTTACACACAGATACTGTGCAGGGCCGCGTAGACAAGCTGTGCACAGCTGGCTGCAGGCCACGGCACACGCCGCCCGCAGCCAGCTGTGCATTTTTCGACCAGGGCTGTCGGCGCCAGTGCGGACGAAGCGCCGCCCACGCCCCCAGGGCCGCCGTCCCGCCGCCGGGGCGCCCTGTCCACAGCAACGGTGGATGATGCTGTGGACAAGCTGTACGGCGACGCCCCCGCCCCAGGGCCTGCGCGGGCTGCCGAATTTCGATCATTTTTCCAGCAGAATCAGCGACTTGCACCATGACTTAGGCACAGAAACTGTGCACCGCACTGTGCATAAGTTGTGCGTCGCTGGCTGCAGGCGGCCGGCGGCGGGGCCTGCGACGAACTGCTCAGGGATTGTCCAACCCGCCACCGCCGGCTCATTCGCGGCACGGGGACGGCCGCGGGCGTCAGCCGTGTCCCGGGAGAGGACGCCTTACCCACAGAGGCGGTGGATCGTTCTGTGGACAACGTGTCGAGACGCTGTACAGACAGGGCTGCAGCCCAGGCCGTCCGCGGGATGGCGCATTCCGCTCGTTTTTTGCGCACGATCAGGCCGCTACCCGCAAAAGCGCCCCCGCGGCCGGTCCTGCGGCGCACCGCCGTCCTGGTGCAATGCGTAGGGCTATGCTGGCTCTATCCAAACGGCGCCATGCGCCTGGATAGTGGCCAGGGCGCGCCACCTGCCTGCGGGTGATGCGCCACTGGACCCGGGGTTCGCCGGAGTCAGGAGCTCTCCTGGACCGCGCGACTTGCCACTCGCCCGAACAAGGGAGAACGGAGATGAACGACAACTTCGATCCGCGCCGCCGCCAGGTGCTGCTGGGCAGCGCCGCGACGCTGGCCTCGACCGGCCTGCTCGGCCTAAGCCCGCTAGCCCTGGCCGCGGAAACGCCGCTGCCGGATTACGTCAACTGGAAGAACCCCGAGGCGCTGGTGGTGCACAGCGCCCAGACCCTGGAGACCCGGCGCGATGCCATCGGCACCAGCATAGTGACCTCCAACGAGCAGCTGTTCATCCGCAACAACCTGCCGGCGCCGCCCCCCGCCATAGTCGCCGACCGCGATGCCTGGACGGTGGCCTTCGCCGGGGTGAAGAACCCGCGCAGCATGACCCTCGGCGAGCTCAAGACCCTCGGCGTCACCACTGTGGCCAGCGTGCTGCAGTGCTCGGGCAACGGTCGCGCCTTCTTCGACCACGAGGCCAGCGGCACCCAGTGGCGGACCGGCGCCGCCGGCTGCGTGCTGTGGAGCGGCGTGCCGCTGAAGGCCGTGGTCGAGGCCCTGGGCGGCGCGCTCGACGGCCGCCCCTATATCACCGGCACCGGCGGCGAGGAGCTGCCCGCCGGCCTCGATCCGCAGAGCCTGGTGGTCGAGCGCTCGGTGCCACTGCGCGCCCTGGAGCAGGCCCTGCTCGCCTGGGAACTGAACGGCGAGCCCCTGCCCCTGGCCCATGGCGGCCCGCTGCGCCTGGTGGTGCCGGGCTACTACGGGGTGAACAACGTCAAGTACGTCAGGCAGGTGGCCTTCACCGCCGCGCAGACCGACGCCAAGATCCAGGCCTCCGGCTACCGCATCCGCCCGGTCGGCCAGGGCGGCGCGCCGGATCAGCCGTCGATGTGGGAGATGAACGTCAAGTCCTGGATCACCCAGCCGCTGGCGCAGGCCAAGGCCGGACGGGTGGCGATTCAGGGCGTGGCCTTCGGCGGCGCCAGGGAGGTGCGCGGTGTCGAGGTGTCGCTCGATGGCGGCAAGAGCTGGCAGGCGGCGCCCTTCGTCGGTCCGAACCTGGGCCCCTACGCCTGGCGCCCCTTCGTGCTGATCGTCGAGCTCAAGCCCGGCAGCTACAGCCTCATGAGCCGGGCCACGGATGTCGAGGGCAACGCCCAGCCCGAGCAGGAGCTGGTGAACGAACGCGGCTACGGCCATAACGGTTGGAGGGACCATGGTGTCGAAATTTCAGTTGTCTAAGACTGCCGGACTGCTCCTGGGCCTGGCCCTGGGCAGCGCCCAGGCCGGCGAGGCGGCCACGGACGAGGCGCGCCTGGCCCTGGGCCGCCAGGTCTTCACCGAACAGGCGCAACCGGCCTGCGCGCTGTGCCACAGCCTGCAGGACGCCGGCGCCGCCGGCGCCATAGGCCCCGACCTGGACCAGCTCAAGCCGAGCCCGGAACGGGTCATGGCCGCGGTGCGCGGCGGCGTCGGGGTGATGCCGGCGTTCGCCGCCTCGCTCAGCGCCGAGCAGATCGAGGCCGTGGCCCACTACGTGGCGCGGGTCACCCAGCCCTGACACCAGCCCGGTCGACCCTCGCCGCCTCGGCGCGAGGCGCGACCGGACCCTGCCCCTCCCGCCCCCCTCGCCCTGCCTATACTCAGGACACTCGGGATTGGGAGGATGCCATGGCCAACTACACGGTCGACGCCATTCGCACGGTTGCCCTGGTCGGCCAGGCCGACAGCGGCAAGACCAGCCTGGTCGAGGCACTGCTGCACCGTAGCGGCGCCATCCCCAGCATGGGCACCCTGGAGCGCGGCGACACGGTCTGCGACTTCGACCCCCTGGAGCGCGAGTACCGCCACTCCCTGACCTCGGCCCTGGCCCACTGCAATCACGCCGGCACCGAGCTCAACCTGATTGACACCCCCGGCTACCCCGACTTCATCGGCCAGGCCATCGCCGCCCTGGCCGCGGTGGAGACCGCCCTGGTGCTGGTCAATGCCCAGAGCGGCATCGAGCTGAGCACCCGGCGGATGATGGAGCTGGCCGGCGAACGGCGCCTGTGCCGCATGCTGGTGGTGAACAAGATCGACGCCGAACGGGTCGACCTGCCGGCCCTGCTCGACGAACTGCGCGAAGCCTTCGGCAAGGAGGTGCTGCCGCTCAACCTGCCGGCGGACGGCGCCAGCCGGGTGGTCGACTGCTTCTTCAACCCGGAGGGCGCGGCCGATTTCTCCTCGGTGGCCGAGGCTCACCAGGCCCTGGTCGACCAGGTGGTCGAGGTCGACGAGGCACTGATGGCGCGCTACCTGGAGCAGGGCGAGATCGCCCCCGAAGCGCTGCACGCGCCCTTCGAGCAGGCCCTGCGCGAAGGCCACCTGATCCCCCTGTGCTTCGTCTCGGCGCGCAGCGGTGCCGGGGTCGGCGAACTGCTCGACATCCTCGTGCGCCTGGCGCCCAATCCCGCCGAGGGCAACCCGCCGCTGTTCCTCAAGGGCGAAGGCGAGGCGGCCAAGCCGTTCCGCTCGCGGCCCGAGCCGCAGCGTCACGTGCTGGCCCATGTGTTCAAGGTGGTGATGGACCCCTTCGTCGGCAAGCTCGGCGTCTTCCGCGTGCACCAGGGCACGCTGCAGCGCGACATGCAGCTGTTCATCGGCGAGGCCAAGAAGCCCTTCAAGGTCGGCCACCTGCTGCGCCTGCAGGGCAAGCGCTACGAGGAGGTGACCCAGCTGGTACCGGGCGACTTCGGCGCGGTGAGCAAGGTCGATGAACTGGAATTCGACGCCGTGCTGCACGACTCCCACGACGAGGACAGCATCCGCCTCCAGCCCCTGGCCTTCCCCACGCCCATGCAGGGCCTGGCCATCGAGGCCAAGCGCCGCGGCGACGAGCAACGCATCGCCGAGGTGCTGCACCGCCTGCTCGCCGAGGACCCCTGCGTCCGGCTCGACTACCACCCCAGCACCCAGGAAACCGTGCTGCGCGGCATGGGCGAGCTGCATCTGCGCTACCTGCTCGACCGCCTCGCCGGCAGCTACAAGCTCGAGGTGCAGACCCAGCCGCCACGGGTGCCCTACCGCGAGACCGTCACCCGCGCGGCCGAGGGCCACTGCCGGCACAAGAAGCAGACCGGCGGCGCCGGCCAGTTCGGCGAGGTGTTCCTGCGCGTCGAGCCCCTGCCCCGCGGCGCCGGCTTCGAGTTCCTCGACACGGTCAAGGGCGGGGTGATCCCCGCACAGTTCATTCCCTCGGTGGAGAAAGGCGTGCGCTCGGTGCTGGAGGCCGGCCCCCTGGCCGGCTACCCGGTCGAGGACCTGCGGGTCACGGTCTACGACGGCAAGAGCCACGCCGTCGACTCCAAGGACATCGCCTTCCAGGCCGCCGGGCGCAAGGCCATGCTCGACGCCCTGCGCGGGGCCGGCTGCATCGCCCTGGAGCCCATCGCCGACATCGAGATCACCACCCCGGAGAGCAAGCTCGGCGACATCACCACCGACCTGGTCGGGCGCCGCGGCCAGGTGCTCGGCAGCGAAGCCCAGGGCCAGGGCCTGGCGCTGGTGCGCGGCCAGGTGCCGCTGGCCGAGCTGGACGGCTACGGCGGCCGGCTCAAGTCGATCACCGCCGGCCAGGGCGCCTACAGCCTGGAGCTGAGCCACTACAGCCCGGTGCCGCAGGAGGTGCAGCAGCGCCTGGCGGCCAGCCACAAGGCGGCGGACCAGGAGGACGACTGACCCCCGGGCCGGCGACTAGTCTCGAACGCCCGGTTATCCAGAAATCTGCTGGACGAAGCTGTGGATAAGCTGTGTGGACAAGGCGCCGGGCCTAGACCCTCGAGGCCTCCGGAAGATCGGACACTTTCTGATCTATTTCAGACAGATAGCGAATCGCTTAGGCACAGATTCTGTGGGCCGGGCTGTGGATAAGCTGTGCCCAGGGCGCTGCGCAGCGGGCCGGGCGGGGGCCGGCGCGGGCCGTACGTTTTTCGATCAGTCGCGCGCCGGCGGCACGGATACCGCCTGGCGTGCCTATCGGGCCAGGTGCCAACGGTGCAGCATCCGGTGCAACAGCGGGCTGAGCAGGATGCCCACGGCCACCAGGAACAGGGTATCGGCGAACAGCCCGTAGCACGCCGCGAACCAGGCCAGCGCCGGCCCGCCGGCGCTGCTCGGGCCCAGTCCGCCGAGGATCGACAGGGCATTGAGGGCGGCCTCGGCGAGGGGCAGGCCGACGAGCAGATGGAAGCCGGCGATCCCGGGCAACAGGGCCACCAGCAGGACCCCGCTGGCATAGAGGAAGAAACGCAGCAGGCGCAGGATGAACACCAGGCCGTGGGCCAGTTCCTCGTCGAACTTCTCGAAATGCTGCATGCCGTGCCGTCCCTTGCGCCGAACCCGATGAAGCCCCGGAGGCTGGCCGGGACTGCCGCTGCCGGCGATTGTCCCAGAACGCTGGCGCTCCGGCGAGCCTCAGCGGCTGCCGCGCGGCCTCAGCCCAGGCGCTGGTAGCGGCTCTGCACCAGGCCGTTGGCGAAGGTGCGGGTGCCGAGGTGACGCCAGCGGATGTCGTGCTCCAGCGGCCCGAACAGGGCGATCCCCGTACCGATCAGGATAGGCACCCGGGTGATGATCAGGTGCTGGATCAGGCCGGCCCGCAGAAAGCCCTGGATGGTCTGCCCGCCATCGATGTAGAGGTGTTTGGCCCCGCGCTCGGCCAGGCGCTCGACCAGCTCCGCCGGCGGACCGGCCATGACTTCGACGTGGCCGGCCAGGCGGGCGGGAATCTCCAGCGCCCGGCGGCTGAGCACCACCACCGGGGTCTCGCCGTAGGGCCAGTCGGCGAAGGTCAGCACCTGTTCGTAGGTGCAGCGGCCCATCACCAGGATGTCGACCGTGTCCATGAAGGCCTGGTAACCGTAGTCCTCGCCATCCTCGGCGCTGCCATTGGCAGGCAGCCAGTCCAGCTCGCCGTCGGCACGGGCGATGTAGCCGTCGAGGCTGGTGGCGATATAGACGGACGTTTTCATCCCTTCCTCCTCGCACCCGGCAACCCCTGGTGCCTGACTTCCGGAAGACGCCTGGCGGGCCTGCGCACCGTCAGGGGATCAGCCCTTAATCTAGCAGCCCGCTGGCGGGCGGGACCGGCGAGCCGCCCAGGGGTAGGGCGCTGGCCGGACAAAGAAAAGCCGCGTCCGGGGACGCGGCTCGTTCGTGCGCCTCAGGCTACCTTGCGGGCCTGGCTGGAGACGTTGTTGTAGTAGTCGATGAGACCGAGGTTCTGCCCGCTGGCCAGCGACGCCTGCACCTGCGCCGAGCTCATGCCGTACTCCAGCTGTGCGGTGTTGACCTGCAGGTCCAGCTGCAGCGAACCGGCCTGCACATAGGCGGCGTTCCACTCGTCGATGGCCTCGTTCAGGTCGTCGAGCACCGCGGTGAAGTTGCTGCCGCCGGCATCGGCGAGGGCGCTGCGGATATCGCTGACCGCGGCGTTGACGTCGCTCTCCAGGGTTTGCCACTCGGCCAGGATCGCCTGCAGGCTGGTCTCGATGACCTCGCTCTGGCTGGCCAGGTCGGCGAAGTTGCCCGCCAGCACATGCAGGGTGGCGACATCGGCGGTGATGCCGGTGATCTGCCCCAGCTTGGCCTGGATGCTGGCCTGGTCGGCCTTGATCTTCTCGGCGTCGAGGGCGATGTAGGTGCTGGCCACCGCCACCGCCGGGCCGAGCACGAACCACACCGCGGCCCCCACCGGCCACAGGGCGATGGTGGCCGCGACGCCCAGGGTGATGGCCACGCCGTCGGCGATGCCGAGGGCGACGATGGCGGCGGTGAGGCTCTTGATGTCGGCCTTGAGCCGGGCGATATCGGCGTTGAGCTGGTCGATCTGCGCCTGGTCGGCATTGGCGTCCTGGGTCGAGCGATCGGCGATGCTCTGCAGCTGCCGGGCCATGTCCGGCAGGCTGTCGCGGCTCTGCTGCAGCGCGCTGACGGCCCCGGCGATGAAGCTGGTGACCAGGGCCAGCTGGCTGGTCAGGGCATTGAGGTCCTGGTTGAGCGTGGCCAGCGCGGTGGGGTTGCTCGGCTGGTCGATCAGGGTCTGCGCCTGGGTCTTGGCGTCCTGCAGCACCTGGCTGATGACGCCGTTGTAGCCGATGACTTCCTGCGGCACGTCGAGCAGCCGGGCCATGACGTTGTTGACCCAGTTCAGGGCGTCGCCGTTGGCCTGCTCGTAGGCCGTGATGAACTCGTTCCAGTCGGGCGGGTTCTGGTTGAGGGTGGGCAGGCTGGAGGTCAGCACGCTGGTCATCAGCGTGTTGACCTCCACCACGTTCTGCTTGTAGCTGGCCTGGGCCTCGGCCAGGGAGCGGGCATTGCTGCTTATTGCACGGGCGAGCGAGAGCATGGTGCGTTCCTCCTTGAGGGTGGTGCGGGGTGTTCCATCACTGCCCTCAAGGGTAGATCAGTGTCCGGGCGGCAAAATACCGATTGGCGTTAAGCATCCGGCCGGCAAATAGCAGGGGGGACTAGGACAATGCCGCGGCACGCGCCCCCAGATGCGCTCAAGGCGCCAGCCCTTCGGCCTTGAGCGCCGCCTGTACCGCGGGACGGGCGGCGACACGCTTGAGGAAGTCCTGCAGCTCCACGCAGGCCGCCAGGTGCAGGCCCAGGTGCGGGGCCCAGCCGGCCACCACGAACAGATAGGCATCGGCGGCGGTGAACACTTCACCGGTCAGGAAGCTCCTCCCCTGCAGCTGCTGCGAGACCCAGCTGAGCCTCTGCGTCACCGCGCTGGCGAAGCGGGCGCGGGCATCGGCCTCGAGCTGGGAATCGAACAGCGCGCCGGCGGTCTTGTGCAGCTCCGAGGTGACGTAGTTCTGCCATTCCATCACCCGGTAGCGCGCCAAGCTGCCGGCCTCCGGCATCAGGTCGACACGCCCCGCCAGGTCGCACAGGTACTGGTTGATCACCGGCCCCTCGGTCAGCCGCGTGCCGTCGTCCAACTCCAGGGTAGGCACCGCGCCCTTGGGATTGACTCGGTAGTAGTCGCCGCCCTGTTCGGTCTCGTGAGTGGCCAGATCGACCCGTTCGAGGACGAAAGGCAAGCCGGTCTCCTGCAGCACGATGTGCACGGCGAGGGAACAGGCCCCAGGCGAATAGTAGAGTTTCATCGCACACCCTCCAGAACGGCGCAGGATAGCAACGCGACTCCGGCCCCGCGCAGGCGACGAGCCGCTGGGCACAAGCATAGCGCCTCGCCGTCCGGCGAGGCCGGCGCGCCGCTCAGGACGTCAGCCCTTCCGCCTTGAGCGCCGCCTGGATCGACGGGCGGGCGGCCAGGCGCACCAGGTAGCCCTGCAGCTCGGGGCAGTGGCTGATGTCCAGGCCCAGGAAACCGGCCCAGCTGGCCACGGTGAACAGGTAGGCGTCGGCCGCGCTGAAGACCTCCCCGGCCAGGTACGGACGGCCCTGCAGCTGGCTCGACACCCACTGCAGGCGCCGCCGCAGGCCCTCGCCGATGACCCGCTTGGCGGCCTCGTCCAGGGCCGGGTTGAACAGGCCGCCGAAGCCCTTGTGCAGTTCGCTGTTGATGAAGCCCTGCCACTCCATCACCCGGTAGCGCGCCATGCTGCCGGGCGCCGGCATCAGGTCGACGCGCCCAGCGCGGTCGCACAGGTACTGGTTGATCACCGGCCCCTCGCTCAGGTAGAAGCCGTCGTCCAGCTCCAGCAGCGGCACGTAGCCCTTGGGGTTGAGGCGGTAGTAGTCGTCGCCGTGCTCGGTCTTGTGGCTGGCCAGGTCGACCCGTTCGAGGCTGAAGGCCTGGCCGATTTCACGCAGGACGATATGCACCGCGAGCGAGCAGGCACCGGGGGAATAGAAGAGTTTCATGCTGTGGGCTCCACATCAGGCCGATGGAGCGCAGGTCAGGCAATGGCATCCCAGCCGGGACCGCCTACGTCTAGCGCGAGCGGTCCGGCACCGGGGAGAAGCAGGGGACGGGCCGGGAGCCGCTCGGGCCCGCGCCGGCGACGTCAGCAGACGCCGGGCGCTGGCCTAGCTTCAAGCATAGAGCCCTTTGCCGGCGCCGTTCGGCCCCGGCACAGCATGGACAGACGAAAGGCCGGAACCTCAGTAGTCGATGGCCACGTCGCCCTGGGGCACGCTGCAGCAGGACAGGATGTAGCCTTCGGCGACGTCCTCGTCGGTGATCCCGCCGTTGTGCTCCATGGTCACCTCGCCGGCGGTCTTCATCACCTTGCAGGTGCCGCAGATGCCCATGCCGCAGGCCTTGGGGATGTGCAGGCCGAGCTTGGCGGCGGCCGCGTGCACGGTCTCGCCCGGATCGATGCGAATGCTCTTGCCGGTGCTGACGAACTCCACCTGGTGCTGGTCGGCGAGCGGTACCGGCGGCGCCTCGGCGGCCTCGGCGGCCAGTTCCTTGACCTCCTCGCGGACGTCCGCCGGCGTGGCGCCGAAGGATTCCTCGTGGTAGCGCGACATGTCGAAGCCGTTGGCCTCGAGCAGGCGCTTGACCGCGTGCATGTAGGGCGTCGGGCCGCAGCAGAAGACTTCCCGCTCCATGAAGTCCGGCGCGATCAGCTCCAGCATCTTCTGGTTGAGGTAGCCGCGGTAGCCGGCCCAGGCCTCGCCCAGGCCGTGCTTCTCGCAGATCACGTGCAGGCTGAAGTTGTTGATCCGCGCCGCCATGTGCTCCAGCTCGCGGTGGTAGATGATGTCCTTGGGCGTGCGCGCGCTGTGCACGAAGACCATGTCGACGTTGCCGTTGGTGTCGTAGAACCAGCGGGCCATGGACATGACCGGGGTGATGCCGACGCCGCCGCTCAGGTACAGCACCTTCTCGGCGGGGAAGTCGATGGCGTTGAACAGCCCGACCGGGCCGTGCACCGGCAGCTCGTCGCCTTCCTTGAGGTTGTCGTGCAGCCAGTTGGACACCTTGCCGCCGGGCACCCGCTTGATGGTGATCGAGAAGCTGTAGGGCACCGAGGGCGAGCTGGAAATGGTGTAGGAGCGCATGATCGGCTGGCCGTCGATCTCCAGCTCCAGGGTCACGAACTGCCCGGGCTTGAAGAAGAACAGCACCGGCTGTTCGGCCATGAAGCAGAAGGTGCGCACATCCCAGGTTTCCTGGATCACTTTGACGCAACGCACCAGGTGGCGGCCATTGCTCCAGGTCTGGGTGGTAACCGGATTGAGGAAGTCGTTCGTCGTCATGGACGTCTCTCCGCGCACGGCCGGACATCGGCCTAATATGGGGCGGATTGTGCGTAACGCCCGACACCGCCACTTACCTGTCAGCGACATTCACATACTTATCGCGACCTGCCGCGGAAGCCGTGGTTTTCCGCGTCGGAAACGGATGCAGCCATGTCGCCCATGGATAAGGTTAGCTCGGCGCCCCCATCCAAACTCGATTCCAGCCGATGCAAATGGATAAGAGCGCACGCCCCCCGTTTTGCCTAGCGCAAAACGCCACTCGGCAGGCGATAATCGAGGGGTGCCACGCCGCCTTGCGTAGCAACCGAAACAGCCACTTTTTTCCGGCGCGAGCACCGAGTGCCCCGCCACTGAGGAGTTACCGATGGACGTCACTTCCACTCTGAGCCTGGGCGATCCGCTGGAGCCCGCACGCAAGGCCACCGCCGAGATGCTGCAGACCCGCGAGCGCACCTACTCGCTGCCGCAGCCGTTCTACAACGACGAGCGTCTGTTCCAGATCGACATGCAGGAGATCTTCCACAAGGAGTGGCTGATCGCCGGCATGACCTGCGAGATCCCGGCCAAGGGCAACTACCTGACCCTGCAGATCGGCGACAACCCGATCCTGGTCATCCGCGGCGCCGAGGGCGTGGTCCACGCCTTCCACAACGTCTGCCGCCACCGCGGCTCGCGCCTGTGCACCAGCGACAAGGGCAAGGTGGCCAAGCTGGTCTGCCCCTACCACCAGTGGACCTACGAGCTCGACGGCCGCCTGCTGTTCGCCGGCACCGAGATGGGCGCCGACTTCGACATGAAGGCGTACGGCCTCAAGCCGGTGCACTGCAAGACCTCCGGCGGCTTCATCTTCATCTCCCTGGCGGAGAACCCGCCGGCAATCGACGAGTTCCTCTCCGGTCTGGCCCATTACATGGAGCCCTACGACATGGAGAACGCCAAGGTCGCGGTGCAGAGCACCATGCTGGAGAAGGCCAACTGGAAGCTGGTGCTGGAGAACAACCGCGAGTGCTACCACTGCAACGGTGCGCACCCGGAACTGCTCAACACCCTGCTGGAGTGGGACGACACCACCGACCCGCGCGCCGACCAGGCGTTCAAGGACCACGTGGCCGACTCCGCCGCCAAGTGGGAAGCCGAGAAGATTCCTTACGCCCATGCCGGTTACGGCCTGCGCAACCGCATCGTGCGCATGCCGCTGCTCAAGGGCACCGTGTCCATGACCATCGACGGCAAGCCGGGCTGCAACAAGCTGATGGGCCGCATCAAGAACCCGGACCTGGGTTCCATGCGCATCCTCCACCTGCCGCACTCGTGGAACCACTGCATGGGTGACCACCTGATCAACTTCACCGTGTGGCCGGTCAGCGCCCAGGAGTCGATCGTCGTCACCAAGTGGCTGGTGCACAAGGACGCCGTGGAAGGCGTCGACTACGACGTCGAGCGCCTGCGCCAGGTGTGGGATGCCACCAACGATCAGGACCGTCGCCTGGGCGAAGAGAACCAGCGCGGCATCAACTCCACCGCCTACCAGCCGGGCCCCTACTCGAAGACCTACGAGTTCGGCGTGGTCAACTTCATCGACTGGTACAGCGGTCAGATGCTGAAGAACCTCGGCGCCGAGCCGGCTCCCTACCTGAAGGACGTTTCGGCCGAGTAACCGCGCGTGACCGGCGGGTTGGTCGCCCGCCGGAGTTTAGTTGCACACTGAGGCCCTGACGGGCACTTCCCAACCCTCCCGGCCCCGGCCCGGAGGGTTTTTTTATGCGTCCGGCCCGGCTGCGCACGCGCATCCGCTGCAGGCCCGCAGTCGCCGAGCAGTGTTACCCCCGGCCCGATCCGGTAACAGAATCGGGTAGTACTGCAACAAAACCGCCCCGCACGGGCGGTGACGCCCGCCAGACAAAGTTACTAAGTATTTGTTTTTTATGGATAAATTATTTCTGGCACGGCTTATGCTCTATAGATCCGCACAAAAACAATAAAGCAAAAAGAAAAAGCGTCTCGACTCTGCCACAACAAAAACAACAGGACAGAAGAGTCGCAAACAGATTTTTTTGGAAAGCGTGTGCGTTCCGGGGCTTGCCCCGCGCCCAAGGCGATAAGAATAAAACTACCTCGAGGTAGCTCGCCGCTCTGGTCGGTTCACCTGGTGACGAAAGCGCAGCCAGTATCCAAAAAAATACGTTTGCCCTTGATCTCTCATGGGATCGGACAAGACCGCTTGGAACGAGAACAACAACAACAAATCGTTCAATAACAAGAACAAAGCACGCATCAGTTTGAAGGGGAGCTCCGGCTCCCCTTCGTGCTTTGCGCCTCCCGCCCGACCCGCCGGCAACGGCCGCTTCCCGAGCAATCCCCCGCCGCAGTCCAGGCCACGGCCTTGCCCCGGCACACCCCTGCGCCCGGTCCAGACAGGCCGCCCCTGCCCTGCGGCCCGGCGCCAGTCCTGCTCGCCGGGCAACAGGGCCGAGCGCTGCCGTCAGCCGGCCCTCAGCTCGGCAGGTAGCGCGCGCTCCAGTGCTCGGCCGCCACGCCCCGCGCGAGCAGCCCCTCGACCTGTTCCGCCGTGCAGCCCAGCCGCACGAGCACCTCCCGGGTGTGGGCACCATACTTGGCCATCGCCTCCGGCAGTCTTAGCCTGGCCTGCCGCGGCCGAATGGCGTTGGGCGCGATCAGCTCGACCCGGTGCCCGCAGGGGTGCTCCGGATAGGCGATGAAGGCCACGGTCTTCGGCCCCTTCAGGTCGATGCCGGTGGCCGCGCTCATCAGCGCAGACTCGCGCAACTGGCTCATGCGCCCCAGCGGCTGGCAGCCGATGTCGAGCGGCGCCAGCAGCGCCTGCCAGTGAGCCATGCTCTGGCTGCCCAGGAGCGCCTCCAGGCGCCGCTCGGCCGTCGCCTCGTCGTCGCACTCCAGCTCGGGCAACTGCAGCGCCCGAGACAGCGCGGGCAGCTGGCTGCGCCGGTCCAGCGCCAGGAAGACCCAGCCATCCAGCGCCTGGTAGCAGCGGTAGAAGGCATGGGCGCCCTTCACCTCGCGGCCGCTCGGCTCGTCGAAGGGACCGCGTCCGGGGTAGTCGTACATGAAGGGCAGCTGAATCAGCTGCCCCGCCGCCACCAGCGAGCTGCGCGCCACCGCGCCGCCGTGGCCATGGGCGCGCCTGACCAGCGCCACGCCTATGGCCTGGGCGGCGCAATAGCCGCCGAGCACGTCGATGGTGCCGAAATGGGCATGCTCCTCCGGGGTCTGCAGGCCGCCGCCGAAGCGCGCCATGATGCCGGTGGTCGCCTGCACCAGGTCGTCATAACCGGGGTGGTTGCTGCGCGGCCCCGGGGTCGGACCGCCATAGGCATCGAACTGGCAGAGGATCAGTTCGGGGTTGAGCCGCCGCAGACGCTCGGCGGACAGCCCCAGGCGCTCCAGCTGGGCATCGCTGGCGTTGATGGTGATCACGTCCACCTGGGGCAGCAGCCTGTCCAGCAGGGCCTGGCCCTCGGCGCTCTTCAGGTCGAGCAGCACGCTGCGCTTGCCCTGGTTGGCCTGCATGCCGAACACCGTGGTGTTCCAGGGGTCCAGCGCCGGCTGCGGCGGATCGATGCTGATCACCTCGGCGCCGAAGCGGGCCAGGGTGCAGGCGATGGTGGGCCCGGCGATCACGTTGGTCAGGTCGAGAATCCTGATGCCGTCCAGCCAGCCCCGGGGCGGCGCGGCGGGGTCGGCCGCGGGCAGGCAGGCGGGCCTATCGCGCCAGCCCGCCAGCACCTGCAGCACCGCGCCGCGATCCCGATGGGGCACCTGGGCCGGCTGCTTGTCGATCACCGCGTCGTCACCCTGCAGCCAGCAGATGTTGCCCAGCTGGCGCATGGCGCCGTAGCGCGGGTCCTCGACCCGCAGCACGCTGCTCGACTGCAGGGCATGCTCGCTGGCCAGCCACTCAGCGCTCAGCTGGTGGGCACAGCCCGGCACCCCGGCCGCGCCGAACAGGCGCTGCCATTCGTAGGCCGGCTTGCTCAGGAACGCCGCCTTCATCTTCTCGGAGACCAGGTCGGCCCACTGCCGCGACAGCGGATAGGACAGCAGGGTGCACTCGGCGCCCTCGGGCCAGTCCGCCACGTCCAGGTACGGACTGTGGGTCGGGATCCCCAGACCAGCGAGCTCGTCCCACAGGCCCAGCACCTGCAGGCAGGCGATGGGGTGGCGGGTATGGGAGCAGTTGACCGCATAGAAGGGCCGGCCGTCCTGGCAGACGTAGGTGCGATAGAAGGGATCGAGAAACTCCTGCAGGTCGGCATACTGCAGGTTCAGCGGCAGATCGTTGGCGCGCCGGCGCTCGATCTCGCGCTCGCGCAACGACTTGTAGCGCTCCGGCAGCCCCTCGACGTGCATGGAGTTGTAGGCCAGGCCCTCCATCAGCGCCGCGGCGATGGGCACCTCGATGCGTTCGCCCTGCCCGCTGGTGACCCGGGCGAACAGCGCCAGGGTCACCGCGGTGGCGCCCAGCACGGCGGCGTAGGCCGACGCCAGGGGCAGGGGCGAGAACGACGGGGTGATGCCCATCAGCACCCGGCTCAGGCCCATGTCGGTGAACTGCCCGACCGCCGCGGCGATGATCCCCTCCCAGGCCGGCAGCTGCGCCAGCTCCTGATCCGCCTCGGAGAAGCCCGGCAGGGACAGGTAGACCAGCGCCGGATTGAGCGCCCGCACCTGCTCGGGCCCCAGCCCCAGGCGGGCCATCACCCCGGGGCGGAAGTTCTCGATCAGCACGTCGGCATTGCCGACCAGCTCCAAGGCCAGCTGCAGGTCTTCCGCGACCCGCAGGTCCAGGCTGATCCGCTGCTTGCCGCGGTTCAGTATGGCGTCGGCCGGGTTGTCCCAGCGCGGTCCGCCGGGCGGGTCGATATGCACCACCTCGGCGCCCTGGTCGGCCAGCATCATCGCCACCGCCGGCCCGGCGATGTACTGGCCGAAGTCGACAACCCGATAGCCACTCAATGGCCGTTGCTGCATCGTTTTCATATTGTCCTGCCGCTGGAAAAAGTTGAGACGGCCAGAGCCTAGGAAATTGCCGCTGCAGCGCATATCGGATAGTTTCGAACTGCCCGTTCGATTTTTTTGTACAGGGCGATTCAGCCAACCTATCCGGCACCCGAGCCGGTCATTCCAGGGGCGCCGGTGGACCTGCAAGCGATCAAGACCTTTCTGACCCTGGCCGATCTCAAGCGCCTGAGTCTGTGCGCCGAGCAGCTGTCGCTGACCAAGTCAGCGGTCAGCGCGCGGATAAAGCAGCTCGAGGAACAACTGGGGCAGGCGCTGTTCAGCCGCAGCAACGAAGGCATGCGGCTGACACCCGCCGGACAGCAGTTCTATCAGCATGCCGTGGCCATGCAGCAGCACTGGCAACGCGCCAAGCGCGAGCTGTCGCGGCGCGAGACGGGCACCCAGCTGCTGCGCCTGGGCGCCCACCCCAGCCTGGCCGGTGACCTGCTGATGCGCTGGGGCAGCGCGCTGAACGACCGGCAACCGCGCCTGCACATCCACCTGGAGGCCGACTACTCGCACGCGCTGGTACGCCAGGTGTCCGCCGGCGCCCTGGACCTCGGCCTGATCTTCATCGCCGACGCCACCGCCGGGCTGGTGGTGGAACAGGTCGCGGAGGACCGCCTGCTGATGGTCAGCAACCGCGCCCTCGCGCTGGAGCAGGTCGACGCCGACAACTACCTCTATATCGACTGGGGCTGGGGCTATAACGCCGCGCACTCCGAGCGCCTGGCGCACCTGCAACACAGCCGGCTGAGCTGTGGCCTCGCCACCCTGGGCCTGCCCTGGCTGCTGGACAACGGCGGCTGCGCCTACCTGCCGCAGCGCCAGGTGGCGCCGCTGCTGGCCGCGGGCCGCCTGCAGCGGGTGGCCGCGGCGCCGGAGTTCAAGCGCCCGCTGTTCGTGACCTATGCCAGCGACGCGCAGGACTCGGCGCCGCTGCAGGCCGCCCTGGACGCCCTGCGGCAGGTCCTGCAGCCGATGCCGGGCGAGGCCTGAAACGACAGGGGCCTCCCGAAGGAGGCCCCTGTCGCGCGCGGCGAACAGCCGGCGCTTAGCCGTTATCCACCGGCTGCGCAGCCAGCGTCGCCGGCTCGCTGACTTCCCCCGAGTCCATGACCAGCGACTTGAGCACGCCGAAGGTCATCAGCAGTATCACCACGCTCAGCGGCAGGGCCGCGGCGATGTTGGCGGTCTGCAGCGCGTTGAGTCCGCCGGCGACCAGCAGCACCCCGGCGACGCAGCCGATCACCGAGCCCCAGAAGATACGGAACACCTTCGGCGGCTCCTGGTTGCCCAGGGACAGGATGGTGGTCAGCACCAGGGTGCCGGAGTCGGACGAGGTGACGAACCAGCTGAGCAGCAGGAACACCAGCATCGCCGAGAGTATCCAGCCCAGGGCGCCGGCGCCGGCGATGCCGTCGGCGGCGGTGAACAGGGCCGCCGGCAGGTTCCAGGCGGTAACCAGCTGGACCAGCTCGCCACTACCGGCACCACCCGCGGCATTCAGCTCCTGGTGCAGCGCCGCGCCGCCGAAGATGCCCAGCCAGACGAAGATGATGAAGGTCGGCACGAACAGCACGCCGAGGACGAACTCGCGCAGGGTGCGGCCGCGGGAGATGCGTGCGATGAACAGACCGACGAAGGGCGCCCACGCCAGCCACCAGCCCCAGTAGAACACGGTCCAGCCGTTCTGCCAGGCCGCCGGGCCCTCTTCCTCGGGGAACCACAGGCCCATCTGCATGAAGTTGGCCAGGTAGCTGCCCACCGACTCGCCGAACATGCTCAGCAGCCAGGTGGTCGGCCCGCCGAACAGGAAGAAGGCCACCACCAGGGCGGAGATGACGATGTTCCACTCGGAGATGATCTTGATGCCGCGGCCCACGCCGGACAGCGCCGACATGATCGAGACGATGGAGATCAGGCCGATCAGCACCAGCTGGGTGGTGGTGCCCGGGTCCACGCCGATCAGGCGCTCCAGGCCCACGGCCATCTGGCTGACGCCCAGGCCCAGGGAGGTGGCGATGCCGAACACGCAGCCGAGCACGCCGAACAGGTCGACCACATGGCCGATCGGCCCGTAGATGCGGTCGCCGATGAACGGGTGCAACGCCGAGCGCAGGGCCAGCGGCAGCTTCTTGCGGTAGGCGAAGTAGGCCAGCGACAGGCCGACGATGGCGTACACCGCCCAGCCATGGAAGCCCCAGTGGAAGTAGGTCACCCGCAGGGCATCCACCGCGCGGGCATGGTCGATGGCCGTGGCTCCGGCCATGTCGGCATAGGGGTTGTTCGGGTA
Source organism: Pseudomonas lalucatii (assembly GCF_018398425.1). Taxonomy (NCBI): domain Bacteria; kingdom Pseudomonadati; phylum Pseudomonadota; class Gammaproteobacteria; order Pseudomonadales; family Pseudomonadaceae; genus Pseudomonas; species Pseudomonas lalucatii. The sequence goes on from NZ_JADPMV010000002.1 coordinate 1,509,052, forward strand.
ACCGAAGGCGCCACTGTTATCCAGGTAGAAGATCGGTTCGGCGACGCCGAAGAACAGGATGCCGATGCCGATGCCGGCGGAGAACAGCATGGCGAACCAGGCGAAGTTGCTGAACTCGGGGCGGCTGTCGTCATCGCCCAGGCGCACGCTGCCGTAACGGGTGAACACCAGCACGGAACAGACCAGGATGAAGAACACCATGGCCACCAGGTAGTACCAGCCGAAGATCCCTTCGATCCAGCTGCGCGTCGCCCCGAACAGGCTGCCGGCCAGCTCCGCGTTGGCGCCGGCGAAGAGGACGAAGGCCAGGACCATCACCGCCGAAACGATGGTCATGCCCTTGTGCATGCCCTTGAAGAGGCCTGCCTGACACAGCAGCTCCTCCTTGAAGACGGTCGTGCCGGGGGCACGTCCGGGTTGCTCTTTCACTGTCGACATCTTGTTGTTCTCCCACGTGGAGGTGAGCTCATTGTTGTAGTTATCCGCGTGTCGCCGTTCTTCAAGCTAATGAAGAGCCTTGCCGCCCGGCCGCTGCCGGCCCCGGGCACTGGTTCTGGTTCCTCCGCAGTTGTTGATCCCGGCACCCAGGGTGTCGGACGGGTTGCTCCGGCCAGGCGGCGCTATCGCGGCGGCGCCTGCCCGGTGAAAGTGCGCGGGCCTCAGCGCCCGTCTGCCGCCCCTTTCGCGCCGTGCCCGGCGGGTCGCCGGCTATTCCTTGGAAATCGAGACGAACTGCATTGTTATGAAGATAAAAAGCCATTAGAAGCAATATAAAGCCGGCCTTTGACCCCGTTTTGCTTATCCCGGCGCCCGGCCGCCCGTCCTAGCGCTGCAGCACATGGATGCGCGACAGCAGCTCGTCGCGATCGACATAGCAGCCCTTGAAGTGCCGCGCACCGCTGCTCGGGTCGAACTCGGTACGGGCATGCAGGGTGCGGCGGTTGTCGAAACACCACAGCTGCCCGGCCTCCAGCCGGCGCTGCACACGGAAGCGCGGTTCGCGGGTCATCTCGATGAAGCGCCGGTAGGCGCTGTACAGCGCCGCCATGCGCTCGACGGGCGCGTCGAACGGGCCCTTGAGGAAGTTGCCCATGCGAATCTCGCTGACCGCCCCGTAGGCGTCCAGGGCGATGATCGGCGCCAGGCAGCGGTAGTCGCTGGTGCGGCTCTTGTTGCGGAACTCGATCGGCGTGTCGCACAGGGTGCGGAACAACTCGGGGGCCTCCTGGTGCAGCGCCTCGGCGATGGCGAAGCCGTCGACGAACACGCTCTCGCCGCCCGTGGCGTCGTTGACCAGGCAGTGCAGGAACTGCAGCCCGGGCTCCAGCTCGCGGGTCGGCAGGTCGGTGTGCAGCGGCAGGTTGAAGGAGGTGTAGGCATTGCTGTCGGCATCGGCCTTGGACTTCACGTCGAACAGCACGCCGAAGTTGCTCTCGCGAATGAAGGAGATGCGCTTGGCCAGCGTCGGCAGCACGTCCTCGGTGGTCGGCACGCCGAGCAACTGGGTCAGGCCGATGTCGCGCACCGCCAGCAGCCAGTGCAGCAGCGCCTGGTCGTCCGCCATCACCGCCTGGTAATCGAACTGCGGCAGCTGCTCGTTCATCTCCGCCGCCCACAGGCGACTCTGCGGCCGCTGCGCGCGACGCTCGGCGCGCGAGGCGTCGTCGTAGGCGTGGGCGCGCAACCAGCCGGGGTGAAAGCGGCTGTGGTGGCCGTCCTGCCAGTCGATCAGCAGGTGGCCCTGCTCGTCGATGCGGGTGCGCTGGGGGTGCAGCTGCTCCGGCACATCGACGATCTCGAACAGCTGCTCGCGGGTCACGGCGTAGACGCACTTGCTGCAGGAACAGTTGTCGCGCAGCCATTGATGGTGAAAGGGGCTGACGCGGCCGTCGCTCCAGACGGTTTCCAGCGCATCCGCCGCGCCTTTGACCTCCACCAGGTCGGCGCTGATCGGGTAGCTGCGCCAATCGGCGATCGGCGGGTTTTCCAGGGACGTATCTACGGCGTTCATTGCGATCTCCTTGGAGGATACGGGCAAGCGTTGTGGCTATCGCCTGGGCTGAGAAAGGTTAAACGGTCGATAGCGGCGACCTAGGCCTGGGCCCGCACGGGCGGCAGGCCGATCACGCAGCCGACGCAGGCCGGCTGCGGCAGGTCGCGATGGGCCGCGGCCAGGGCCAGCACCTGCTGCATCACCTGCTCGTCGAACGGTGCCGAGCGCGAGGTGCCGGTGTCGATGTTCATCAGCATCTGCTCGCTTTCCGCCAGCGAGGCCTCGACGCCTACGCGGTGCAGGCTGTGGTGAACGTGCAGGCGCTTGCGGTCCTGGGCCAGCAGCTGGGTGCGCACCTCGACCTGCTCGCCCAGCTTGACCTCGTCGAGGTAGTTCAGGTGGCACTCCAGGGTGTACAGGGTGTGGCCGGTACGCGCCCGCCCGGCCTCGTCGAGGCCCAGCCGGTCCATCAGCGCGTCGGTGGCATAGCTGAAGATCAGCAGGTAGAAGGCGTCGCGCAGGTGGCCGTTGTAGTCCACCCAGTCGGGGAGGATCGCGGTCTGGTAAACGGTCGGGGGTTGCGACATCGGTCGGACTCCTTGGCCCGGGCGACAGCTGGTCGCCGGGCGCTGTGGTGGTGGGGGCAATGCCGGGGCCGGGCTCAGGCGTTGGCCAGGGTATGGGTGTCGCCGTCGACGCTCAGGGCCTGGCCGGTGATCTTGGCCCCGGCCCTGGAGCTGAGGAACAGGATCATCGCGGCGATGTCCTCGGGGTCGATGAAGGTCTTCAGCGAGCACTGGCTGACGTAGGCGGCGCGCACGTCAGCCTCGCGCTTGCCGCTGGCCTTGGCCTCGCGGGCGATCACCCCGTCCATCCGGGCGCCGCTGATCGATCCCGGGCAGATGGCGTTGACCCGGATGCCGTAGTCGCCCACCTCCATGGCCAGCGACTTGGACAGACCGGTCACCGCCCACTTGGCCGCCGCATAGGGGGTGCGCAGCGGGTAGCCCATGATCCCGGCGGTGGAGGAGATGTTGACGATCGAGCCGCCACGGGCCGCCTTCATCAGCGGCAGGGCCTGCTTGCAGCAGTAATAGGTGGAATGCAGGTTGACGTCGAAGGTGGCGCGCCAGGCCTGGCTGTCCAGACCCTCGAGGTGGCCGGCCGGACCGGCGATGCCGGCATTGTTGACCAGCACGTCGAGGCCGCCGAGCACGGTCTGGGCCTCCGCGAACCAGCGCTCGACCTCGGCCTCGTTGCCGACATCGACCAGCGCGCCGCTGAGCGACGGCTGTTCGCCGAGCAAGGCGTCCAGCGCCCGCGCATCGACGTCGCAGATGTGCACCCGGGCGCCGGCGGCGAGAAACGCCAGCGCCGTGGCCCGGCCGATGCCCGAGGCTCCTGCCGTGATCATCACCCGCTGCTGCTGTAGGTCGTCGAACATGGCGCGCTCTTCCTCGAATTATTCTTGGGGTGGTCTGCCGCCGGGCGGATGGTCCCTGGCAAAACGCCAGGGACCTGCACCTCAGTCGGCGAAGTCGAAGCCGTGCTTGGCCTTGGTCGCCTTGATCGCGTCCATCACCGCCATCAGGCAGTCGTCGCGGTAGCGCTCCAGCTCGGCGATGCTGCGCTCGCCCTGCTGCAGCGCGGTGCCGTCCACCACGCTGTCGATCAGCTGGTCGGTCAGCTCCGGCGCCTCCAGATAGGTCCAGGGCAGCTTCAGCGCCGGGCCGAACTGCGACATGAAGTGGCGCATGCCGGCGTTGCCGCCGGCCAGGGTGTAGGTCAGGAAGCTGCCCATGAACGACCAGCGCAGGCCGGCACCGAAGCGGATCGCGTCGTCGATCTCGCCGGTGGTGGCCACGCCGTCGTTGACCAGGTGCAGCGACTCGCGCCACAGCGCCTCGAGCAGGCGGTCGGCGATGAAGCCCGGCACTTCCTTGCGCACGTGCAGCGGGCGCATGCCCAGCGCGGTATAGACCTGGATGGCGGCCTGCACCGCGTCCGCCGCGGTCTTCTCGCCGCCGACCACTTCCACCAGGGGCAGCAGGTAGACCGGATTGAAGGGGTGACCGACCACGCAACGCTCGGGGTGCACGGCATCGGCGTAGAACTCGCTGGGCAGCAGGCCCGAGGTGCTCGAGCCGATCAGCACGTCGGGACGCGCGGCGGCGCTGATCTTGGCATGCAGGTCGAGCTTGAGCTCGAGGCGCTCCGGCGCGCTTTCCTGGATGAAGTCGGCGTTCTTCACGCACTCCTCGATGGTGGCGACGAAGCGCAGCCGCTCGGGCGCGGCGCCGGGCACCAGGCCCTGCTGCTTGAGCGCCGGCCAGGCGTTGGCGATACGCTCGCGCAACGCCTCCTCGGCGCCGGGCGCCGGGTCCCAGGCCACGACGTCGAGGCCATGGGCCAGGGCGCGGGCGATCCAGCCGGCGCCGATCACGCCGGTACCGAGGGCGGCGAAGGTCTTGATCTGAGTAACGAACGACATAACGACTCCTGCGGGTTCGGCCCCCGAGCGTGCGGGGACCGGCAATGGGATCGGGGCCGGCGTCGGGCCGGGCCGCCGATGGACGTCGGGGCTCAGCCGCGGGGCTTGAGGCCCATCTTGGCGCGGCCCTCGGCCGGGGTCAGGACGCGGCCGCCGAGGCGCTGGACGATCTCCACCGCGCGCTCGACCAGGGTGCCGTTGGTGGCGTAGACGCCCTTGTCCAGCCAGATGTTGTCTTCCAGGCCGACCCGCACGTGGCCGCCCAGCAGCATGGCCTGGGCGACCATCGGCATCTGCAGGCGGCCGATGCCGAAGCCGGCCCACTTGGCGCCCGCCGGCAGGTTGTCGGCCATGGCCTTCATGGTGGTGGTGTCGGCCGGAGCGCCCCACGGGATGCCCAGGCAGATCTGGAAGATCGGGTCGTCCAGCAGGCCTTCCTTCATCATCTGCTTGGCGAACCACAGGTGGCCGGTGTCGAAGATCTCCAGCTCGGCCTTCACCCCCAGCTCGGTGATGCGCTTGGCGCCGGCACGCAGCTGCGCCGGGGTGGCCACGTAGATGTAGTCGCCGTCGCCGAAGTTCAGGGTGCCGCAGTCCAGGGTGCAGATCTCCGGGCGCAGCTCCTCGATGTGGGCCAGGCGGGTCAGCGGGCCGACCAGGTCGGAGCCGAGGCCGAATTCCATCGGCTGCTCGCCCGGACCTATCTCCAGGTCGCCGCCCATGCCGGCGGTGAGGTTGATGATCACGTCGGTGTCGCTCTCGCGGATGCGCTCGACCACCTCGCGGTACAGTTCGACATCGCGGCTGCCCTTGCCGGTCTTGGGGTCGCGCACATGGCAGTGGGCCACGGTGGCGCCGGCCTTGGCCGCCTCGATGGCGGCGTCGGCGATCTGCTTCGGGGTGACCGGAATGGCCGGGTTCTTGCCGACGGTGTCGCCGGCGCCGGTGACTGCACAGGTGACGATCACTTCGTAGTTCATGGGGTCTGCATCCTTATTCGGGGCGAGTGGGGGCCGTGCGCCCGGCGGGGCGCATGGCGATTGGTCGGGGTTGGGGGTAACCGGGGGGCCGGCTTACTCGAGTGCGGCCTGCACGGCGGCGAGGCCGTCCTTGCCGTCGAAGGTGGTCACGCCGGCCAGCAGCCGGCCGAGTTCCTGCGGGTTGTCCTTGAGCCACTTGCGCGCCACGGCCTTGGCGTCCTCGCGGGCCATGATCGGCTCCATCAACTGGCTTTCCTGGGCGGCGCTGAAGGTCAGGTTGCCCAGCAGCTGGCTGGCGTTGGGGCAGCGCTGGGCGTAGTCCGGGGCGGTGACGGTCCAGACGGTGGCCAGGCCCTCATCGGCGCCGAACACGTCCTGGCTGCCGGTCAGGTAGGTCAGGTCCATCTTGATGTTCATCGGGTGCGGCTTCCAGCCGAAGAACACCACCGGCTTGTTGTTCCTCACCGCACGACCGACCGCGGCGAGCATGGCCGCCTCGCTGGACTCGACCAGCGTGAAACCGCCGAGGCCGAACTGGTCGGTGTCGATCATCTGCTGGATGGTGGTGTTGGCGCCGGTGCCCGGGTCGATGCCGTAGATCTTGCCGTCCAGTTGCTCGCGGAACTTGGCGATGTCGGCGTAGGTCTTCAGGCCCGCCTCGGCCAGGTAGGTCGGCACCGCCAGGCTGGAGATGCCGTCGGCCAGGCCGGGCTCGGCGAGCACCTTGACATCGCCCTTGGCCAGGAACGGCTTGATGTTGTCGTCCATCAGCGGCTTCCAGTAGCCGAGGAAGAAATCCACCTGCTTCTTGCCGATGCCGGAGAAGATGATCTGCTGCGAGGCCTGGGTCTGGGTGGTCTGGTAGCCCAGGCCTTCGAGCAGGGTGCTGGCCACGGCCGTGGTGGCCACCACATCGGTCCAGCCGACCAGGCCGATGCGCGCCTTCTGGCAGCTGGCATCCTCGGCCGCCAGCAGCGACGAGCTGAACAGGGTGGCCAGGCAGCAGCCGGCGACAAGCTTGAGACCTTTCATTGATGCGCCCTCTCGTGAGCTTTGCGGTGCTTCCGCGTTCTTGTTCTACAAGCCGGGGAGCTGCGTCCCCGGCCCACGGCGATCAGCCGGTGGACCCATCATTACCCAGCCGAGCCCCCGTTCATTCGCACTAGAACGACCAGCTGTTGAACCAAAGCGACTTTGCCAGTTGCACTTGCGCCAGGACTGCCGTTTAGTTGATGGCTGTAATCGTCGACTCCGCCCCGGATGACCCAGCCCCAGATGGCCCAGACCTTTCACTTCCTGCTGATGCCCGGCTTCTCGATGATGGGCCTGATGTCAGCCGTCGAACCCCTGCGCGCCGCCAACCGCTTCAGCCACGAGCTGTTCGAGTGGCGCCTGCTCAGCCTGGACGGCGCGGCGGTGCAGAGCAGCGGCGGCATGTCGCTGAACGTCGACGCCGCCCTGCAGATGCCGGCCGGCGCCGACAGCCTGTTCGTGGTCGCCGGCTACGATCCGCTGGAGCACTTCAACAGCCGCCTGGCCGCCTGGCTGCGCCGCGCCGAACGCGAGGTGGCGGTGCTCGGCGGCATCGACACCGGCAGCTTCGTCCTGGCCGAGGCCGGCCTGTTCGGCAAGGAGCGCCTGACCCTGCACTGGGAGGCGATCAACGCCTTCAAGGAGCGCTACCCCCTGCTGCAGGTGACCCAGGAACTGTTCGAGATCGACGGCCGGCGCATCACCAGCGCCGGCGGCACTTCGAGCCTGGACCTGATGCTGACCCTGATCGGCCGCGACCATGGCCACGAGCTGGCCCTGGACGTCTCCGAGCAGTTCGTCCTGGGGCGCATCCGCACCCGCCAGGACCACCAGCGCATGCAGATCGCCAGCCGCTACGACCTGCACAACAAGAAGCTGGTGCAGGTGATCGGCGAGATGGAGCGCAACAGCGAGCAGCCCCTGGGCTCCCAGGCCCTGGCCGAACTGGTCAGCATCACCCCGCGCCAGCTCGAGCGGCTGTTCCGCAAGCACCTGAACGAGACGCCCTCGACCTTCTACCTCCACCTGCGCCTGGACAAGGCCCGCCAGCTGCTGCGCCAGACCGACCTCAGCGTGCTGGAGGTCGGCCTGGCCTGCGGCTTCGAGTCCTCGTCCTACTTCTCGCGCTGCTACCGCAGCCGCTTCGCCTGCTGCCCCAGCCAGGATCGCCACGAGCACCCGGCGGCCTGACGACAGGCGCCAGACGAGCATTGCCGCGGCCTGTAGGCGCTGCGGCGCCGGGCCATGGCCCGGCCTTATCCGATCACGACACGGCATTGACGCTTTCGGCAATACCCCAGTCGTTTTTGCATCGGGTCCCCCGGCCCCCAAGGAATATGCTGCCCCCAAAGCGCCAGCAGCGGGTTTGGCGCCTCGAAACCAAAAGGGGACAGCCTGATGAGCCCAGCCGAAGTACACGCCGATAGCATCGTCATCGACGGTCTGATCATTGCCAAGTGGAACCGCGAACTGTTCGAAGACATGCGCAAGGGCGGCCTGACCGCGGCCAACTGCACGGTATCGGTCTGGGAAGGCTTCCAGGCCACCGTCAACAGCATCGCCGCCAGCAACAAGCTGATTCGCGAGAACAGCGACCTGGTGATGCCGGTGCGCACCACCGCCGACATCCATGCGGCCAAGGCCCAGGGCAAGACCGGCATCCTCTACGGCTTCCAGAACGCCCACGCGTTCGAGGACCAGATCGGCTATGTCGAGGTGTTCAAGCAGCTCGGCGTAGGCATCGTGCAGATGTGCTACAACACCCAGAACCTGATCGGCACCGGCTGCTACGAGCGCGACGGCGGCCTGTCCGGCTTCGGCCGCGAGATCGTCGCCGAGATGAACCGCGTCGGCATCATGTGCGACCTGTCCCACGTCGGTTCGAAGACCAGCGAGGAAGTCATCCTCGAGTCGCAGAAGCCGGTGTGCTACTCGCACTGCCTGCCGTCCGGCCTGAAGGAGCACCCGCGCAACAAGTCCGACGAGGAACTGAAGTTCATCGCCGACCACGGCGGCTTCATCGGCGTGACCATGTTCGCCCCCTTCCTGAAGAACGGCATCGACTCGACCATCGACGACTATGCCGAGGCCATCGAGTACGTGATGAACATCGCCGGCGAGGATGCCATCGGCATCGGCACCGACTTCACCCAGGGTCACGGCAAGGAATTCTTCGAATACCTGACCCACGACAAGGGCTACGCCCGCCGCCTGACCAACTTCGGCAAGATCGTCAACCCGCTGGGCATCCGCACCGTCGGCGAGTTCCCCAACCTGACCGAGACCCTGCTCAAGCGTGGCATGCCCGAGCGCACCGTGCGCAAGGTCATGGGCGAGAACTGGGTGCGCGTCCTCAAGGACGTCTGGGGCGAATAAGCCCTCCTCTACCACTTACCGCGACCCTCTCCGCCTGCCGGAGAGGGGGCTAGACCACCGAATTCCGGAGTTTGAAGATCATGGCAAAACACGCCCCCGAAATGCCCATCGAAGTCGACAGCGAAACCGGCGTCTGGACCACCGACGCCCTGCCGATGCTCTACGTACCGCGGCATTTCTTCGTCAACAACCACATCGGCATCGAGGAAGTGCTGGGCGCCGACGCCTACGCCGAGATCCTCTACAAGGCCGGCTACAAGTCCGCCTGGCACTGGTGCGAGAAGGAAGCCGAATGCCATGGCCTGTCCGGCGTGGCGGTGTTCGAGCACTACATGAAGCGCTTGTCGCAGCGTGGCTGGGGCCTGTTCAAGATCCAGTCGATCGACCTCGACAAGGGCACCTGCGAGGTGCGCCTGGATCACTCCGCCTTCGTCTACGTGTACGGCCAGTGCGGGCGCAAGGTCGACTACATGTTCACCGGCTGGTTCGCCGGCGCCATGGACCAGATCCTCCAGGCCCAGGGCAGCAGCATCCGCACCCAGGCCGAGCAGGTCTACGGCGCTTCGGAAGAAGGCCACGACCACGGTCTTTTCGTCGTCAAGCCGCTCTAAGTCGAGGAACGAGTCATGGCCTTCGAAGCAATGTTCCAGCCGATCCAGATCGGCAAACTGACCATCCGTAACCGCGTGCTGTCCACCGCCCACGCCGAGGTCTACGCGACCGACGGCGGCATGACCACCGAGCGTTACGTCAAGTACTACGAAGAGAAGGCCAAGGGCGGCATCGGCCTGGCCATCTGCGGCGGCTCCTCGGTGGTGGCCATCGACAGCCCCCAGGAGTGGTGGGCCTCGGTGAACCTGTCCACCGACCGCATCATCCCGCACTTCCAGAATCTGGCCGACGCCATGCACAAGCATGGCGCCAAGATCATGATCCAGATCACCCACATGGGCCGTCGCTCGCGCTGGGACGGCTTCAACTGGCCGACCCTGATGTCGCCGTCGGGCATCCGCGAGCCCGTGCACCGCGCCACCTGCAAGACCATCGAGGTCGAGGAGATCTGGCGAGTGATCGGCAACTACGCCCAGGCCGCGCGCCGCGCGAAGGAAGGCGGCCTGGACGGCATCGAGCTGTCCGCCGTGCACCAGCACATGATCGACCAGTTCTGGTCGCCGCGCGTGAACAAGCGTACCGACGAGTGGGGCGGCACCTTCGAGGGCCGCATGAAGTTCGGCCTGGAAGTGCTCAAGGCCGTGCGCAAGGAGGTCGGCGACGACTTCTGCGTGGGCATGCGCATCTGCGGTGACGAGTTCCACCCGGACGGCCTGTCCCACGAGGACATGAAGCAGATCGCCAAGTACTACGACGACACCGGCATGCTCGACTTCATCGGCGTGGTCGGTTCGGGTTGCGACACCCACAACACCCTGGCCAACGTCATCCCGAACATGAGCTTCCCGCCGGAGCCCTTCCTGCACCTGGCGGCCGGCATCAAGGAAGTGGTCAAGGTGCCGGTGCTGCACGCGCAGAACATCAAGGACCCGAACCAGGCCACCCGTATTCTGGAAGGCGGCTATGTCGACATGGTCGGCATGACCCGCGCGCACATCGCCGACCCGCACCTGATCGCCAAGATCAAGATGGGCCAGGTCGACCAGATCAAGCAGTGCGTCGGCGCCAACTACTGCATCGACCGCCAGTACCAGGGTCTGGACGTGCTGTGCATCCAGAACGCCGCGACCTCCCGTGAGTACATGGGCCTGCCGCACATCATCGAGAAGACCACCGGCGTCAAGCGCAAGGTGGTGGTGGTCGGCGGTGGCCCGGCCGGCATGGAGGCGGCCCGCGTCGCCGCCGAGCGTGGCCACGACGTCACCCTGTTCGAGAAGAAGGAGCAGCTCGGCGGGCAGATCACCACGGCGTCCAAGGCGCCGCAACGCGACCAGATCGCCGGCATCACCCGCTGGTACCAGCTGGAACTGGCCCGGCTGAACATCGACCTGCGCCTGGGCACCGGCGCCGACCCCGAGTCCATCATGGACCTGCGTCCGGATGTGGTGGTGCTGGCCAACGGCGGCCATCCGTTCCTCGAGCAGAACGAGCACTGGGGCGCCGCAGAAGGCCTGGTGGTCAGCAGCTGGGACGTGCTCGACGGCAAGGTCGCCCCGGGCAAGAACGTGCTGGTGTACGACACCATCTGCGAATTCGGCGGCATGTCGGCGGCGGACTTCCTCGCCGACAAGGGCAGCCAGGTGGAGATCGTCACCGACGACATCAAGCCGGGCGTGGCCATGGGCGGCACCTCCTTCCCCACGGCCTACCGCAGCGTGTACCCCAAGGAAGTGATCATGACCGGCGATATGATGCTGGAAAAGGTCTACCGCGAGGGCGACAAGCTGGTGGCGGTGCTCGAGAACGAATACACCGGGGCCAAGGAAGAGCGCGTGGTCGACCAGGTGGTGGTGGAGAACGGCGTGCGTCCTGACGAGACTCTCTACTACGCACTGAAGGAAGGCTCGCGCAACAAGGGCCAGATCGACGTCGAGGCACTGTTCGCGATCAAGCCGCAGCCCTGCCTCAGCGAAGCCGGCGACGGCTACCTGCTGTTCCGCATCGGTGACTGCGTGGCCCAGCGCAATACCCATGCGGCGATCTACGACGCGCTGCGCCTGTGCAAGGACTTCTAAGCCTGCACGCATGACTCCCTCTCCCCCGGGGAGAGGGCGGGGGTCGGGGGTTCTGGCAGGCATTGTCAGAACCCCTCGGCCTATCCCTCTCCCCGCCGGGGCGAGGTGACTGGATTGACGCCGCTTTCAGGTCCCGGCAAGGAGACCAAACGATGTTGAACACCCTTCTCCCCATTCTGCTGTTCGCCGCACTGGCCCTGGCCGTGCTCGGCGCGGCCAAGCGCTTTCTGATGTGGCGCCGCGGCAAGCCGGCCCAGGTCGACTGGATCGGCGGTCTGTTGGCCATGCCGCGCCGCTACCTGGTCGACCTGCACCACGTGGTCGAGCGCGACAAGTACATGTCCAAGACCCACGTGGCCACCGCCGGCGGTTTCGTCCTGGCGGCCGTGCTGGCGATCCTGGTGCACGGTTTCGGCCTGCACAGCAAGCTGCTCGGCTATGCCCTGCTGGCGGCCACGGTGCTGATGTTCGTCGGCGCCCTGTTCGTCGCCAAGCGCCGGCGCAACCCGCCGGCGCGGCTGTCCAAGGGCCCGTGGAACCGCCTGCCGAAGAGCCTGCTGATGTTCGCGGTGAGCTTCTTCATCGCCACCCTGCCGGTGGCCGGCATCCTGCCGGCCGACTTCGGCGGCTGGGTCCTCGCCCTCATCCTCGCCGTCGGCGTGGCCTGGGGCGTGTCCGAGCTGTTCTTCGGCATGACCTGGGGCGGGCCGATGAAGCATGCCTTCGCCGGTGCCCTGCACCTGGCCTGGCACCGCCGCGCCGAGCGCTTCGGCGGCGGCCGTTCGACCGGCCTCAAGGCGCTGAACCTGGATGACGTCGCCGCGCCCCTGGGCGTGGCGAAACCCACCGACTTCACCTGGAACCAGCTGCTGGGCTTCGACGCCTGCGTGCAGTGCGGCAAGTGCGAGGCGGTGTGCCCGGCCTTCGCCGCCGGCCAGCCGCTGAACCCGAAGAAGCTGATCCAGGACATGGTCATCGGCCTGGCCGGCGGCACCGACGCCAAATTCGCCGGCAGCCCCTACCCGGGCATCCCGCTGGGCGAGCACGGCGGCGGCCCGCACCAGCCGATCGTGGTCCAGGGCGGCAAGGGCCTGGTCGAGGCCGATACCCTGTGGTCCTGCACCACCTGCCGCGCCTGCGTCGAGGAATGCCCGATGATGATCGAGCACGTCGACGCCATCGTCGACATGCGCCGCCACCTGACCCTGGAAAAGGGCGCCACCCCGAACAAGGGTGCCGAGGTGCTGGACAACCTGATCGCCACCGACAACCCTGGCGGTTTCGCCCCGGGCGGTCGCCTGAACTGGGCGGCGGACCTCAACCTGGCGCTGATGAGCGACAAGCAGGAAGCCGAGGTGCTGTTCTGGGTCGGCGACGGTGCCTTCGACATGCGCAACCAGCGCACCCTGCGCGCCTTCGTCAAGGTCCTCAAGGCGGCCGAGGTGGACTTCGCCGTGCTCGGCCTGGAGGAGCGCGACAGCGGCGACGTGGCTCGCCGCCTGGGCGACGAGGCGACCTTCCAGCAGCTGGCCAAGCGCAATATCGCGACCCTGAGCCAGTACCGCTTCAAGAAGATCGTCACCTGCGACCCGCACAGCTTCCACGTGCTGAAGAACGAATACGGCGCCCTCGGCGGCCACTACGAAGTGCTGCACCACAGCACCTACATGGAAGAGCTGATCAGCGGCCAGAAGCTCAGCCTCGGCCAGCACAAGGGCGGCAGCGTCACCTATCACGATCCGTGCTACCTGGGCCGCTACAACGGCGAGTACGAAGCGCCGCGCAGCGTGCTCAAGGCCATCGGCATCGAAGTGAAGGAAATGGAACGCTCCGGCTTCCGCTCGCGCTGCTGCGGCGGCGGCGGCGGCGCGCCCATCACCGACATCCCCGGCAAGCAGCGGATTCCCGACATGCGCATGGTCGACATCAAGGAGACCGGTGCCGAACTGGTGGCCGTGGGCTGCCCGCAGTGCACCGCCATGCTCGAGGGCGTGGTCGAGCCGCGGCCGCAGATCAAGGACATCGCCGAGCTGGTCGCCGACGTGCTGCTGGAAGCGCCCGCCCCGACCAAGAAGCCGGCGCCCGTCAAGCCTGAAGCCCTGGAGGTGCATTGATGAGCGACATTATCCGCCGCGACCCCCGCGCCGAATGGATCGCCCGCAACCGCCTGCACCCGCTGCACGCGGCCATGCAGGTGGCGCAGACCAGCTGGATGGGCCCCAACGGCGTCATCCGCAAGAACCCCCACGCGGTCGGTTTCATCGGCCCCAACGGCATCAAGCGCATCGACCGCTCCGGCGCCCAGCAGGGCGGCAGCCAGAAGCGCTCGGCAGCCAGCGCCGCGGTGCAGTTGCCGCTGCACGTGGTCGAGCAGCCGGCGTTCTACATCGCCGTGGTCCCGGACATGATCGGCGGTCGCCTGTCGGCCCACGACAAGGACCTGCTCGGCCTGGCCCACAAGCTCGCCGGCAGCGACGGTGCGGTGCTGGCCGTGGTGTTCGGCGAGCATAAGGAGAGCGCCTTCGATACCGCCGGCGTCGACCGCCTGCTGCAGATCGAGGGCGAGGCCTTCGACGGCTACGCCCCGGAACAGCGGGTGCTGGCCCTCAGCGCCGTGGAAAGCCAGCTGGCGCCACGCCACTGGCTGCTGCCGGACAGCCGCACCGGCGGCGGCGAGCTGGGCCGCCGCCTCGGCGCCAAGCTCGGCGAGCGCCCGGCCACGCGGGTCTGGCAGGTCGCCGACGGCCAGTGCATCGGCCGTGCCGGTGCCGGCCAGCAAGACCTGGCGCGCCAGGCGCCACGGCTGATCCTGGCCGCCGCCGAATGCGCCGAGCCGGTCGGCGACACCCGTCACGAGGTGCGCCCGGTCGAGCTGCAGGACCAGATCGCCCACAGCCTGCCACGCATCGAGGACCTCGGCGCAGTGGCCGTGGACCCGGCGCTGATCCCCATGGCCGAGGCCGAGTTCATCCTCTCCGGCGGCAACGGGGTCAAGGACTGGGCCCAGTTCCACCAGGCCGCCGAAGTGCTCGGCGCCACCGAAGGCGCCTCGCGGGTGGCGGTGGACGACGGCTTCATGCCGCGCAACCGCCAGGTCGGCGCCACCGGCACCTGGGTCACCGCGCGGGTCTATATGGCGGTGGGCATCTCCGGCGCCATCCAGCACCTGCAGGGCATCGGCGCCTGCGACAAGGTGGTGGCGGTGAACATGGACCCGGGCTGCGACATGATCAAGCGCGCCGACCTGTCGGTGATCGGCGACTCGGCCGAGATTCTCCAGGCACTGATGGACAAGGTCAGCGCCTACCGCCAGGGAGGTGCCCGCGATGCGGCCTGACGCTCTCGGCGCCCGGACCTGCTCCGGGCCGTTCGCAACTTTTTCCCGGATCGATTCCGGGCTACGGGTGAGCCATGACTGACTTGAACATCATCACCCTGGTCTCGGTCGGCGCCCACCCGACCTCCGGTCGCGCCCGCCGCGCCGAACAGGATTCCCGCGCCGTCGAGCTGGGCCTGCGCCTGGCCGGCGACAGGCTGCAGGTGCTGCACGCCGGCGACCCCCAGGAAGAGGCGCTGCGCGCCTACCTGGGCATGGGGCTGGCGGAGATGGCGGTACTCGAGCAACCCAAGCAGGCCGACGCCCTGCCGGCGCTGACCCGCTACCTGCAGGAGGCCGGCGCCCAGCTGGTGCTGACCGGCAGCCAGGCGGAGACCGGCGAGGGCTCGGGCATGCTGCCCTTCCTCCTGGCCGAACGCCTGGGCTGGCCCCTGGTGGTCGGCCTGGCCGAGGTGGAGAAGGTGGAGAACGGCGTGGCCCAGGTGCTGCAGGCCCTGCCCCGCGGCCAACGCCGCCGCCTGCGGGTGCGCCTGCCGTTCCTCGCCAGCGTCGACAACGCCGCGCCCACGGCCCGGCAGAGCGCCTTCGGCCCGGCCCGCCGCGGTCAGTTGCGCGCCCAGGACGTGGCCGTGGTCGAGGACCAGTTGCTGGCCGAGGCCCAGCTGCAGCCGGCCCGCCCGCGGCCCAAGCGCCTCAAGGTGATCAAGGCCAAGACCGGCGCCGAGCGGATGAAGGCGGCCACCGCCAAGGCCTCCGGCGGCGGCGGCAAGGTGCTCAAGGATGTCTCGCCACAGGAAGGCGCGGAGGCTATCTTCAACCTGCTGATCGAAGAAGGGGTGCTGCGCTGAGCGCAGCCACCCAGCCGACCGACGTCAGGATGGGCGGAGCGCCACGCGCCCCAGGCCGAACGCAAGCAGAGCGGGGTGACGCCGCGCGCGGCCACCCCATCCTACGTCGAGCCCATTGACGGAGAATCCGCACCATGATGCATGCCGACCTGATCGACCAAGAGGACTTCCGCGACCGCCTGGTGGCGCTGGGCCTCTCCATTCCCCCCGGCGTCAGCGCCGAGCAGGCCTGCGAATACGCGGTCCAGGGCCTCAGCCCGGATCGCGCCCAGGCCCTGCGGCGGCTGGTCGAGGAGCTGCTGGGCGGCAACGCCACCCTGCTGCCGACCGTGCGCGAGGCCATTTCCCGCCACCTGCTGCCGGCCCTGGTGCCGCGCGGATAGGCTGTCAGCGGCAATGAAAAAGGGGCGCCATAAGCGCCCCTTTTTCATTGCCCGGTCATTGCTGGCGATGCGGATAGAGCTTGACGCTGGCGAAGGTCGACTCGCCCTGGGCGCGGCTCAGGGCGGTCATCGCCGTGGAGGTTGACGGCCGCAGCAGGTCCTCCGGCATCGGTACCAGGCCCACCACGCTGGTGGAGGTCTGTCCCGCGCGTTCGTCGCGCGGCGGGATGCCGAAATATTCGCGGTAGCACTTGGAGAAGTGCGGCGTGGAGACGAAGCCGCACACCGAGGCCACCTCGATGATCGACATGGAGGTCTGCTTGAGCAGCTGCCGCGCGCGGATCAGGCGCAATTTGAGGTAGTAGCGCGACGGCGAGCAGTGCAGGTACTTCTGGAACAGGCGCTCGAGCTGGCGGCGCGACACGTCGACGTAGCAGGCCAGCTCGTCGAGGTCGATCGGCTCCTCCAGATTGGCCTCCATCAGCGCGACGATTTCCTGCAGTTTCGGCTGGTTGGTGCCGAGCATGTGCTTGAGCGGCACGCGCTGGTGATCCTGCTCGTTGCGGATGCGCTCGTAGATGAACATCTCGGAGATCGCCGCCGCCAGTTCGCGGCCGTGTTCGCGGCCGATCAGGTGCAGCATCATGTCCATCGGCGCGGTGCCGCCGGACGAGGTGTAGCGGCTGCGGTCGATGGAGAACAGGCGGGTGGTGATGGCCGCCCGGGGGAAGGCCTCCTGCATCGCCGCGAGGAATTCCCAGTGCACGCTGCAATCGAAGCCGTCGAGCAGGCCGGCCTTGGCCAGCGCCCAGCTGCCGGTGCACACGCCGCCCAGCTGGCGGCCGTGGCGGGCCTGGACCTGCAGCCAGTGCAGGTGCTCGCGGGTGACGCTGTGCTGGATGTCGACGCCGCCGCAGACGATCACCGTGTCCAGGGCCGGTGCATTGTCCAGGCCGGCGTCCGGCGTGATCTGCAGGCCGTCGCTGGCGCTCACCGGCAGGCCGCTCTGGGTCAGGGTGTACCAGCGGTACAGCTCCTTGCCGGAGAGCTGGTTGGCCATGCGCAGGGGTTCCACCGCCGAAGCCAGGGAAATCAGGGTGAAGTTGTCCAGCAACAGGAAGCCAATGGACTGCGGAACACGGTTCTGGGGCTGGACCCCTTGAGCGGACTGCGACATCAGAGAAACCCTCACGCTAAGCACGTAGTGGAGCCTTCGTGGCGAGGCTCTTCATCTTGTTTTGTTCCGGGATAGGACGCTTCCCGAATCGGTCTGCATCACAAAGCAAACGCCGTGCCTATTTTTAATTATCCGTTCGATAAAAAATCAAACATCCAATCTACGTGCCATGCGGCCTTGCCATGAGCGACAGAAGTATTCCATTTGCGACGAGGAACGCCCCATTTTCGGGCGCTTGAGCATTTCGGTAGCACCGAAGCTCCGTTAAATTGTCACCCTCGATTTCCTGTGGGTAACACCGCTTACCGACCAACGGCAGGCCATCTGACCGATGGGTCATGCCCGCCGCACGCCTCGCGCCAGCAGAGACGCTCAGCGCCGGCGCCCGAATGGCAAAAAGGGCGCGAGCGCCTTCGCGCCACGCCCCCAAGTAAAGCTCAAATCGAGGTCGCCGGCTGGCGCCTCAGCACTCGACCGCGCTGACCGCCAGGCCACCGCGCGAAGTTTCCTTGTACTTGTCGTGCATGTCGGCGCCGGTATCGCGCATGGTGCGGATCACCCGGTCGAGGGAGATGAAGTGCTCGCCGTCGCCGCGCAGGGCCATCTGCGCGGCGTTGATCGCCTTCACCGCGGCGATCGCGTTGCGCTCGATGCACGGCACCTGGACCAGGCCGCCGACCGGGTCGCAGGTCAGCCCGAGGTTGTGCTCCAGGCCGATCTCGGCGGCGTTCTCCAGCTGCTCCGGGGTGGCGCCGAGAATCTCCGCCAGGCCCGCGGCGGCCATGGCACAGGCCGAACCGACCTCGCCCTGGCAACCCACTTCGGCACCGGAGATCGAGGCGTTCTTCTTGCACAGGATGCCCACGGCGGCGGCCGCCAGCAGGTAGTCGACCACGTCGGCCTCGCTCACCGCCGGGCTGAAGCGCACGTAGTAGTGCAGCACCGCCGGGATGATGCCGGCCGCGCCGTTGGTCGGCGCCGTCACCATGCGCCCGCCGGCGGCGTTCTCCTCGTTCACCGCCAGGGCGAACAGGTTGACCCACTCCATGCCGCTCAGGGTCGAGCCGATCACGTTGGGCTTGCTCATCTCCTGCAGGCTGCGGTGCAGCTTGGCCGCGCGGCGCTTGACGTTGAGGCCGCCGGGCAGGATGCCTTCGTGCTTGAGGCCGTTGTCCACGCAGTCGCGCATGGCCTGCCACAGGCGCATCAGGCCGGCACGGATCTCCGCCTCGCTGCGCCAGGCCTTCTCGTTCTCCATCATCAGCTGGGAGACCCGCAGGCCGTGCTGCTTGCACAGGCTCAGCAGCTCGGCGGCGCTGGAGAAGTCATAGGGCAGGCGCGTGCCGTCCTGGTCCAGCTGGCCGGCGGCGGCCTGCTCGGCGTCGACCACGAAGCCGCCACCGATCGAGTAGTAGGTGTCGCCGTGCAGTTCGCGGCCTTCGCCGCAGAACGCGGTCAGGGTCATGGCATTGGGGTGATAGGGCAGGTTCTCCTCCAGCAGCAGCATGTCGCGCTGCCAGTCGAAGGCCACGGCCAGGCGGCCGTCCAGCTGCAGCTGGCCGCTGGCGCGCAGCGCCTCGATGCGCGGGGCGATCTGGCTCGGGTCGATGCTGTCCGGCCATTCGCCCATCAGCCCCATGATCACCGCGGTGTCGCTGCCATGGCCGACGCCGGTGGCCGACAGCGAGCCGTACAGCCGTACCTCGACACGCGCGACCCGCTCGAGCAGGCGGCGCTCGCGCAGGGCACCGACGAACAGGGCGGCGGCGCGCATGGGGCCAACGGTATGGGAGCTGGACGGCCCGATACCGATCTTGAACAGGTCGAACACACTAATAGCCACGACAATCTCCTGAACTGGGTCCTGCGATGGCGCCATCATCGGGATTTCCCCGGCACGCCGGAGTCCCACACCGACCCGTCCGTATCCAAATCCGTCAGGACGCTGCGCGCCCGTCGCCGGCTCCCCGCGGCCTTGCGTGACCCAGGCGACAGTTTTTGGCGCAGACGACACGAAATGCGACAACAACGTTCCGTACGCGACCCTGCGCGTAGGCAACACTCGAGCTCTGGCGCCATGATCCAGGCGCCCATGCGCGGCCAGCCCCTCGCCTCGCCCAGGGCCACACGCCCTGTGCCGGAGCGGCAGGGAGCCCGTAAACGGTTACTTGGAAGCGACCATGAAACGCTACAAAAGCTATCTTCTGGCAGCATTGCTGAGCACCCCATTGCTGGCCCAGGCGGCGGACCCCGCCGCCTGCGACCGGGTCCGCCTGGCCGACGTCGGCTGGACCGACCTGATCGTCACCAACGCCGTCACCCGCCTGCTGCTCAGCGAGCTGGGCTACCGCACCCAGCTCAAGCGCCTGTCGGTGCCCGAGACCTACGAGGCCCTGCGCAACAACGACCTCGATGTATTCCTCGACCTGTGGCTGCCCAGCTCGGAGAAGGGGGTGCGCCCCTACTTGGACGACGGCTCGGTCGAGTTGCTGGCGATCAATCTGGAGGGGGCCAAGTACACCCTGGCGGTCAACCAGGCCGGCCACGACGCCGGCATCCGCACCTTCGCCGACATCGCCAAGCACAAGAAGGCCCTGGGCGGCAAAATCTACGGCATCGAGCCCGGCAACAGCGCCAACAAGACCATCGCGCAGATGGTCGAGAAGAACGCCTTCGACCTCGCCGGCTTCCGCCTGGCGGAATCCAGCGAGTCGGAGATGATCCTGCACGTCAAGCGCGCCGACCATCTGAAGAAGGCGGCGGTGTTCCTCGCCTGGGAGCCCCATCCGATGAACAACCAGCTGAAGGTCAACTACCTGCCCGGCGGCGACGACTACTTCGGCCCCAACCTGGGCGGCGCCACCGTCTATACCGCCACTCGCAGGGACTATGCGAGCCAGTGCCCGAACCTCGGCCGGCTGCTGAAGAACCTGCGTTTCAGCCTGCAGATGGAAAACGACCTGATGGAGGCCATCCTCAACCAGAACACCACCCCCAGGCGCGAGGCCAAGGCCTGGCTGAAAGCCAACCCGCAGACCCGCGCACAATGGCTGCAAGGCGTCACCAGGCGCGACGGCAGCCCGCTGAATAGCGGCCAAACGCCATAATTTTCCCCCGCAGCGGATCCGCCACACCCCCCGGCAGGCCCCGCCTGAAGGCCGGTGCGAGGCTTTAGGGCGCGCCTTGCACGGCCGCCCGCCTTGGCCAAGGCGGGCCATAATCTGGTATGGTTTTTTTAGGTAGTCGTCATGTCGTCGCCCAACACGTCAACGTCGTAAACCGACAATTGCGACCTTTCGAAGGCTATATCGTTGAGTCAGCCGATCTCGTCGCTGCCGCCTCCCCAGGGAGCCGGCAGACCGGAGTCCCACAGCTCCGGACCGAAAACAGATAAGCGCTGGCCCCCCACTTGGGCGCCGGCCCAACAAGAAAATTCGGACGCACGTACATCCCGGTTTCGGGATGTGATCTCCCAAAGGATTGGGCTTCGTAACACTGCCAGAGGGTTTGGAAAGCAGTTTGCAGCACGGCACAGCAAGGTTCGCTCAACCACGCACTCGAGTAGCGCCCAGCGCCGACACGGCAGATGGCGCAGCGCCCCGATTGCGCCCGAGCACCGCGCACACCGTCCTGCAGAATGTTGCCCAAACCCGGAAATCATGACCACCCACACAGGCAAGAACAGTCGGCATCACCTGACGAGTCGCCCGAGGGCGCTCATCGGGTTCCATGTAGCTGGTCTGGATGTCTACTGAAGGGGAAACCTCCCATGAAGTCTGGAAAGATCGTCGTCGAGAACCTGTACAAGGTCTTCGGCCAAAACCCGCAAGAAGCCATCGACCTGCTCAAGCAGGGCTGGAGCAAGGACAAGATCCTTGCCGAGAAGGGCGCCGTGATCGGCGTCAGCGACGTGTCCTTCAGCGTCGAGGAGGGCGAGATCTTCGTCCTCATGGGCCTCTCCGGCTCCGGCAAGTCCACCCTGATCCGCCTGATCAACCGCCTCATCGAACCCAGCGCCGGTGACGTCTACATCGACGGCCAGAACGTCGCCAAGATGGCCAACGCCGAACTGGTCGACCTGCGCCGCCGCGACATGAGCATGGTCTTCCAGTCCTTCGCCCTGATGCCCTCGCGCAGCGTGCTGGACAACGCCGCCTTCGGCCTGGAAGTGGCAGGCGTCGGCCGCAAGGAGCGCGAGAAGCGCGCCATGGACGTGCTCGCCCAGGTCGGCCTGGACACCTTCGCCCACAAGCACCCCCACGAGCTGTCCGGCGGCATGCAGCAGCGCGTCGGCCTGGCCCGCGCCCTGGCCGTGGACCCCTCGATGATGATCATGGACGAGGCCTTCTCCGCCCTCGACCCGCTCAAGCGCCGCGAGATGCAGGACCTGCTGCTGGAGCTGCAGAAGACCCACCGCCGCACCATCATCTTCGTCTCCCACGACATCGAGGAGGCCATGCGCATCGGCAGCCGCATCGGCATCATGGAGGGCGGCAAGCTGATCCAGGTCGGCACCCCCCAGGAGCTGGTCGACAAGCCGGCCAACGACTACGTGCGCAACTTCTTCGACACCGTCGACACCAACCGCTACCTCACCGCCGGCCAGCTCAAGGCCGACAGCGTGCCCCTCTACGTGCACAACGGCGTGGCGCCGGACGCCAACAAGGTGTGCCAGGAACTGCAGGCGCTGGACAAGCACTACGCCTTCATCGTCGACGGCGAGAAGCGTTTCTGCGGCTCCATCAGCCTGGAGAAGATCGCCCTGATGGTCGACGGCAACAGCCAGTGCGGCCTGGACCTGGACGTGCTCAAGCGCATCGACCCGGTGCCGGAGGACATGCCGCTGGACCAGGTGATCGAGCGCCTGGTGGACAACGAGGGCCCCATCCCGGTGGTCGACGCCAACGGCCTCTACAGCGGCGCCATCAGCAAGGGCCGCCTGCTCAACCGTATGCAGGGAGAATGACATGAGCGACAAGAAACTCGACCTGGGCAGCTGGGTCAACGACGTGGTCCAGCACCTGCTGGACAACTACAGCGGCGCCTTCGACAGCATCGGCAGCGTGGTCGCCGGCTTCTCCGAGGGCATCGAGGCCCTGCTGATGCTGCCGCCGGCCTGGCTGCTGATCGCCATCTTCGTCGGCCTCGGCCTGTGGCGCATCGGCTCGCGCTTCGCCGTCTTCACCGCCGTGTCCTTCGTCCTCATCGTCATGACCGGCTTCTGGGAGCAGACCGTGGTCACCCTCGGCCTGACCTTCTCCTCGACCCTGATCAGCCTGTTGCTGGGCATCCCCCTGGGCATCTGGGCCGCCCGCAGCGAGCGGGTGGCCACCACCATCCGCCCGGTGCTGGACTTCATGCAGACCATGCCGGCCTTCGTCTACCTGATCCCGGCGGCCATGCTCTTCGGCCTCGGCCGCGTGCCCGGCATCATCGCCACGGTGATCTTCGCCATGCCCCCGGCCGTGCGCCTGACCAACCTGGGCATCCGCCAGGTCAACAAGGAGATCGTCGAGGCCGGCCAGTCCTTCGGCTGCACCGGCCGCCAGCTGCTGTTCAAGGTGCAGCTGCCCAACGCCATGCCGTCGATCATGGCCGGGGTCAACCAGACCATCATGATGGCCCTGTCCATGGTCATCATCGCCTCCATGGTCGGCGCCGGCGGCCTGGGCAACGACGTGCTGGCGAGCATCCAGCGCCTGGATATCGGGCTAGGCTTCGAGAGCGGCATGGCCGTGGTCCTGCTGGCCATCATCCTCGACCGCATCACCGAGAGTTTCGGCACCAAGCAGACCGCCCCCCGCAGCGGCCTGATCAGCTGGGTGAACGCGCGCTTTCAACGTCAGTGAACGCGGTTCACTCTATCCAACCACCTAGGGAGTCACTCATGAAGAAGTTGAAGACCATCGCCGGCCTCGGCCTGCTGTCCTGCACCCTGGCCCAGGCGGCCTGGGCCCAGGAGCCGGAGAGCTGCAAGCAGGTGCGCTTCGCCGAGATCGGCTGGGCCGACATCGCCGCCACCACCGGCGTCGCCATGACCCTCACCGAGGGCCTGGGCTACCAGCCGCGCAAGATCATGGCCTCGGTACCCATCGCCTTCACCGGCGTGAAGAACAGCCAGATCGACGTGTTCCTCGGCTACTGGGCACCCTCCATGGACGCGGTGATCGAGCCCTTCACCAAGGACGGCGGCGTCAAGGTGCTGCCCACCCCGAACCTGGAAGGCGCCAAGTACACCCTGGCGGTGCCCACCTACGCCGCCGACGCCGGCCTCAAGAGCTTCCAGGACATCGCCAAGTTCAAGGACCAGCTGGGCGGCAAGATCTACGGCATCGAGCCGGGCAACGACGGCAACCTGCTGATCGAGCAGATGATCAAGGGCGACCAGTACGGCCTCGGCGGCTTCCGCATGGTCGAGTCCAGCGAGGCCGGCATGCTGGTCCAGGTCCAGCGCGCCGTGCGCAAGAAGGAGCCGGTGGTGTTCCTCGGCTGGGCCCCGCACCCGATGAACACCCAGTACGACATCACCTACCTGGCCGGTGGCGATGAGGTGTTCGGTCCCGACTTCGGCGCCGCCAAGGTCTACACCGTGGTACCGCCGGACTACGAGGCACGCTGCGCCAACGTCGGCAAGCTGCTGAACAACCTGCAGTTCAGCGTCGAGATCGAAAGCCAGCTGATGGAGAAGGTGCTGGAGAAGGAAGATCCCGCCGAGGTCGCCAAGAACTGGATCAAGGCCAACCCGGCCATGCTCGACAAGTGGCTCGCCGGCGTCACCACCTACGACGGCCAGGACGCCGTCGCCGCCGTGAAGAAACACGTCGGCCTCTAAGGGGCCGAAGGAACCTGTCCCGCCCGCCCCCGGCGCCGGGCGGGACAGGGCAAACCGCGGCCCAACCCGCCGCTTGCCTGCAACCCTCGAGAGCCAGCGACCCGCTCGCGGCTCGACAACCCACCGGCCTGCCCCACCCGGCAGACCGGCCGACGCAGTACCCGCAATCAGAACGAGCCAGTAACACCAACAAGAACTGCAACTCACCCTGACGGAGTTACACCTATGCGCAAACTCAAGACCCTCCTCCAAGGCCTCGGCGCCGCCACTCTGGCGCTGGGCATGTCCAGCGCCATGGCCGCTGAGAAGCCGACCCTGACCTTCGGCTTCGTCAACGGCTGGGACGACAGCGTCGCCACCAGCTACCTCGCCGCCGAAATCCTGGAAAGCAAGCTCGGCTACGACGTCGAGCTCAAGCCCCTCGAGCCGGCCATCATGTGGCAGGGCGTGGCCCGTGGCGACATCGACGGCCTGCTCTCCGCCTGGCTGCCGGTGACCCACGGCGAGTACTACGCCAAGTTCAAGGACCAGCTGGAAGTGCTCGGCACCAACTACAACGACGCCAAGATCGGCCTGGTCGTGCCGGACTACGTCGAAGCCAAGAGCATCGCCGACCTGAACGCCACCAAGGACGCCTACGACGGCAAGATCACCGGCATCGACGCCGGCGCCGGCATCATGCGCCGCAGCGAAGAGGCCATCGAGAAGTACCAGCTCGACTACAAGCTGATGCCGAGCTCCGGCCCGGCCATGGCCACCGCCCTGGCACGCGCCATCAAGAAGAACGAGGCCATCGTGGTGCCGGGCTGGGTACCGCACTGGATGTTCGCCAAGTGGAAGTTGCGCTTCCTCGAAGACCCGATGGGCGTCTACGGCGAAGCCGAGCACGTCGATTCCGTGGTCAACCCGAGCTTCAAGGACAAGGCGCCGGAGGCCGTGGCCTTCCTCAAGAAGTTCAACTGGACCAGCGAGGAGATCGGTGCGGTGATGCTGGCCATCCGCGACGGCGCCAAGCCGGAGCAGGCCGCCAAGGACTGGGTCGCCCAGAACCCCGAGCGGGTCGACAGCTGGCTGAAATAAGCCCTGACTGGCAACAACGAAAAAGCGGGCCTCGGCCCGCTTTTTCGTTCCTCCTTCCGGCGCGCCCGCGCCTGCCGCCGCCCGGCCACCGGCCCCGCGATCGGCATATTTGATTGATCGACCAACAAAAACCGCCCTAGACTGCGCCCAATCCCCCGGGACCCTCAATCGCTGGAGACACCGATGCCCAAGGTTGGAATGCAGCCCATCCGCCGCTCGCAGTTGATCGCCGCCACGCTCCAAGCCATCGACCAGGTCGGCATGGGCGAGGCCAGCATCGCCTATATCGCCCGCCTGGCGGGGGTCTCCAACGGCATCATCAGCCACTATTTCCAGGACAAGAACGGCCTGCTGGCCGCCACCATGCGCCACCTGATGCAGGCCCTGAGCCAGGCCTCGCGGGCGCGTCGCGCCGCGCTCGGCGAGGACAGCCCGCGCACCCAGCTGCGCGCGATCATCGACAGCAACTTCGACGACAGCCAGGTCAACGGCCCCGCCATGAAGACCTGGCTGGCCTTCTGGGCCGCCAGCATGCACCACCCGTCCCTGCGCCGCCTGCAGCGGATCAACGACCACCGCCTGTACTCCAACCTCTGCGGCCAGTTCCTGCGCGCCCTGCCGCAGCAGCAGGCCCGCTCCGCCGCCCGCGGCCTGGCCGCGCTGATCGACGGCCTGTGGCTGCGCGGCGCCCTGTCCGGCGAGGCCTTCGACATCCAGCAGGCCGTGCAGATCGCCTACGACTACCTCGACCTGCAGCTGGCCAAGGCCGAAGGCCCCGCGCGCGCCGAGCGCCCGCGCCGCCTCAGCGGCAGCCCGCTCTGAATCGCTCCCGGCCCGCCTGACACGGGCCTTGCAGCGCGCCCAACGCACCTTTTTCGCCCCTCCAGAGACCGCCCGCCCCGTCGCAATCGGAGCCGGCCTTGTCGTTCCCGACTATTTTTATTGATTGATCATTCAATAAAAATAACCTAGGCTGGTTTCCACTTTCACCGGCCAGGGCGCCCAGACGCCGCCCGCCAGCCCTGCGTAGATGATCATCAAGAGGATTGCGCCATGCCCCGATTCGACGAACAGAAGCTCTACATCGGCGGTCGCTACGTCGACTCGAGCAGCGGCGCCAGCTTCGAAACCGTCAACCCGGCCAACGGCGAAGTCCTGGCCCGGGTGCAGCGCGCCGGCAAGGACGACGTCGAGCGCGCCGTCGCCAGCGCCGCCGAAGGGCAGAAGGTGTGGGCGGCGATGACCGCCATGCAGCGCTCGCGCATCCTGCGCAAGGCGGTGGACATCCTCCGCGCGCGCAACGACGAGCTGGCCGCCCTCGAGACCCTCGACACCGGCAAGCCGCTGTCCGAGACCCAGGCGGTGGACATCGTCACCGGCGCCGACGTGCTGGAGTACTACGCCGGCCTGATCCCCGCCCTCGAGGGCCAGCAGATCCCGCTGCGCGAATCCTCCTTCGTCTACACCCGCCGCGAGCCCCTAGGCGTGGTGGCCGGCATCGGCGCCTGGAACTACCCGATCCAGATCGCCCTGTGGAAATCCGCCCCGGCCCTGGCCGCCGGCAACGCGATGATCTTCAAGCCCAGCGAAGTGACCCCGCTGTCGGTGCTCAAGCTGGCCGAGATCTACACCGAGGCCGGCCTGCCGGACGGCGTGTTCAACGTGCTCACCGGCAGCGGCCGCGAAGTCGGCCAGTGGCTCACCGAGCACCCGGGCATCGCCAAGATCTCCTTCACCGGCGGCACCAGCACCGGCAAGAAGGTCATGGCCAGCGCCTCCGGCTCGACCCTCAAGGACGTGACCATGGAGCTGGGCGGCAAGTCGCCGCTGATCATCTTCGACGACGCCGACCTCGACCGCGCCGCCGACATCGCCATGATGGCCAACTTCTACAGCTCCGGTCAGGTCTGCACCAACGGCACCCGGGTGTTCATCCCGCGCCAGCTGCAGGCGCGCTTCGAGGCCAAGATCCTGGAGCGGGTGCAGCGCATTCGCCTGGGCAACCCGGAGGATGCCGACACCAACTTCGGCCCGCTGGTCAGCTTCGCCCACATGGAGAGCGTGCTCGAGTACATCGAGAGCGGCCGCAAGGAAGGCGCGCGCCTGCTCTGCGGCGGCCAGCGGGTGACCGAGGGTGCCTACGCCAATGGCGCCTATGTCGCCCCGACCGTGTTCAGCGACTGCAGCGACGAGATGACCATAGTGCGCGAGGAAATCTTCGGCCCGGTGATGAGCATCCTCGCCTACGACGGCGAGGAAGAAGTGATCCGCCGCGCCAACGACACCGAGTACGGCCTGGCCGCCGGCCTGGTGACCCGCGACCTGGCCCGGGCGCACCGAGTCATCCACCGCCTGGAAGCCGGCATCTGCTGGATCAACGCCTGGGGCGAGTCGCCGGCGGAGATGCCGGTGGGCGGCTACAAGCAGTCGGGCGTCGGCCGCGAGAACGGCGTGGCGACCCTCGAGCACTACACCCAGGTCAAGTCGGTGCAGGTGGAGCTGGGCGACTACGCCTCGGTGTTCTGAACCCCTGATTGAGAGGGGCCCGCGACCGGCGGGCCCGGCGAGGCCCGGAGGCATTCCGGGACAGGTCTGGCGGCAACCCCCGGAATTCGCTCCGGGCGCAACAGCAGGAAGGTCCTATGCGTGAAGAATTCGACTACATCATCATCGGCGCCGGCTCGGCCGGTAACGTGCTGGCCACCCGCCTGACCGAGGATGCCGACGTCAGCGTGCTGCTGCTGGAGGCCGGCGGCCCCGACTACCGCCTCGACTTCCGCACCCAGATGCCCGCCGCCCTGGCCTTCCCCCTGCAGGGCCGACGCTACAACTGGGCCTACGAGACCGACCCCGAGCCGCACATGGACAACCGCCGCATGGAATGTGGCCGCGGCAAGGGCCTGGGCGGCTCGTCCCTGATCAACGGCATGTGCTACATCCGCGGCAACGCCATGGACTACGACGGCTGGGCCAAGCTCGAGGGCCTGGAGGACTGGAGCTACCTGGACTGCCTGCCCTATTTCCGCAAGGCCGAGACCCGCGACATCGGCCCCAACGCCTACCACGGCGGCGACGGTCCGGTCAGCGTGACCACGCCGAAGAACGGCAACAACCCGCTGTTCCAGGCCATGATCGAGGCCGGCGTACAGGCCGGCTACCCGCGCACCGACGACCTCAACGGCTACCAGCAGGAAGGCTTCGGGCCGATGGACCGCACCGTGACCCCCAAGGGCCGGCGCGCCAGCACCGCCCGCGGCTACCTGGACCAGGCCCGCGGTCGGCCCAACCTGAGCATCGTCACCCACGCTCTCACCGACCGCATCCTGTTCGATGGCAAGCGCGCCATCGGCGTCGCCTACCTGCGCGGCGAGAGCAACGCCGCGACCACCGTGCACGCCCGCCGCGAGGTGCTGCTGTGCAGCGGCGCCATCGCCTCGCCGCAGATCCTGCAGCGCTCCGGGGTCGGCCCCGGCGCGCTGTTGCGCGACCTGGACATCCCCCTGGTGCACGAGCTGCCCGGCGTCGGCCAGAATCTCCAGGACCACCTGGAGATGTACCTGCAGTACGCCTGCAAGCAGCCGGTCTCCCTGTACCCGGCGCTGCAATGGTGGAACCAGCCGAAGATCGGCGCCGAGTGGATGTTCCTCGGCAAGGGCACCGGCGCCAGCAACCAGTTCGAGGCCGGCGGCTTCATCCGCAGCCGCGAAGAGTTCGAGTGGCCGAACCTCCAGTACCACTTCCTGCCGGTGGCGATCAATTACAACGGCAGCAACGCGGTCAGGGAGCACGGCTTCCAGGCCCACGTCGGCTCCATGCGCTCGCCCAGCCGCGGCCGCGTCCACCTCAAGTCCAAGGACCCGCGCCAGCACCCGAGCATCCTGTTCAACTACATGTCCCACGAGCAGGACTGGCAGGAGTTCCGCGACGGCATCCGCATCACCCGCGAGATCATGGCGCAGTCCGCCCTCGACCCCTACCGCGGCCGCGAGCTGAGCCCAGGCGTCGAGGTGAACAGCGATGCCGAGCTGGACGCCTTCGTCCGCCGACACGCGGAAACCGCCTTCCACCCCTCCTGCTCCTGCAAGATGGGCGAGGACGACATGGCGGTGGTCGACGGCCAGGGCCGGGTGCACGGCCTGGAAGGCCTGCGGGTGGTCGACGCCTCGATCATGCCGATCATCACCACCGGCAACCTCAATGCGCCGACCATCATGATGGCCGAGAAGATCGCCGACCGGATCCGCGGCCGCACGCCGCTGCCGCGCAGCACCGCACCCTATTACGTGGCCGGCGGCGCCCCGGTGCGCCGGGCGGCGCAGCGCTAGCGCGGATCGCCGCGCCCTGATCGCGGCCACCGCCCCGGGCGGTGGCGCAACGGCGCGCCAACCCGCCCACCCACTCCGACACAGGTAAGCACTATCGAAAGCACCTCACGGCCGCCGTGCCTTGCGCGCCGGGTTCCCAGTAACTGAACTGAATTCTAATAAGAGAGGGTCCTACCCAAATGCAGTCAGGAAAGATCGTCGTCGAGAACCTGTACAAGGTCTTCGGCCAAAACCCGCAAGAAGCCATCGACCTGCTCAAGCAGGGCTGGAGCAAGGACAAGATCCTTGCCGAGAAGGGCGCCGTGATCGGCGTCAGCGACGTGTCCTTCAGCGTCGAGGAGGGCGAGATCTTCGTCCTCATGGGCCTCTCCGGCTCCGGCAAGTCCACCCTGATCCGCCTGATCAACCGCCTCATCGAACCCAGCGCCGGTGACGTCTACATCGACGGCCAGAACGTCGCCAAGATGGCCAACGCCGAACTGGTCGACCTGCGCCGCCGCGACATGAGCATGGTCTTCCAGTCCTTCGCCCTGATGCCCTCGCGCAGCGTGCTGGACAACGCCGCCTTCGGCCTGGAAGTGGCAGGCGTCGGCCGCAAGGAGCGCGAGAAGCGCGCCATGGACGTGCTCGCCCAGGTCGGCCTGGACACCTTCGCCCACAAGCACCCCCACGAGCTGTCCGGCGGCATGCAGCAGCGCGTCGGCCTGGCCCGCGCCCTGGCGGTGGACCCCTCGATGATGATCATGGACGAGGCCTTCTCCGCCCTCGACCCGCTCAAGCGCCGCGAGATGCAGGACCTGCTGCTGGAGCTGCAGAAGACCCACCGCCGCACCATCATCTTCGTCTCCCACGACATCGAGGAGGCCATGCGCATCGGCAACCGCATCGGCATCATGGAGGGCGGCAAGCTGATCCAGGTCGGCACCCCCCAGGAGCTGATCGACAAGCCGGCCAACGACTACGTGCGCAACTTCTTCGACACCGTCGACACCAACCGCTACCTCACCGCCGGCCAGCTCAAGGCCGACAGCGTGCCGACCTACGTGCACAACGGCGTGGCGCCCTGCGCCCTGACCGTGTGCCGGGAGCTGCAGGCGCAGGACAAGCACTACGCCTTCGTCCTCGACGAACACCGGCGCTTCTGCGGCTCCATCAGCCTGGAGAAGATCGCCCTGATGGTCGACGGCGTCAATCCGCGGGAACTCAGCCGGGATCTGCTCAAGCCGGTCGAGCCGGTCGCCGAGGACATGCCGCTGGACCAGGTGATCGAGCGCCTGGTGGACAACGAGGGCCCCATCCCGGTGGTCGACGCCAACGGCCTCTACAGCGGCGCCATCAGCAAGGGCCGCCTGCTCAACCGTATGCAGGGAGAATGACATGAGCGACAAGAAACTCGACCTGGGCAGCTGGGTCAACGACGTGGTCCAGCACCTGCTGGACAACTACAGCGGCGCCTTCGACAGCATCGGCAGCGTGGTCGCCGGCTTCTCCGAGGGCATCGAGGCCCTGCTGATGCTGCCGCCGGCCTGGCTGCTGATCGCCATCTTCGTCGGCCTCGGCCTGTGGCGCATCGGCTCGCGCTTCGCCGTCTTCACCGCCGTGTCCTTCGTCCTCATCGTCATGACCGGCTTCTGGGAGCAGACCGTGGTCACCCTCGGCCTGACCTTCTCCTCGACCCTGATCAGCCTGCTGCTGGGCATCCCCCTGGGCATCTGGGCCGCCCGCAGCGAGCGGGTGGCCACCACCATCCGCCCGGTGCTGGACTTCATGCAGACCATGCCGGCCTTCGTCTACCTGATCCCGGCGGCCATGCTCTTCGGCCTCGGCCGCGTGCCCGGCATCATCGCCACGGTGATCTTCGCCATGCCCCCGGCCGTGCGCCTGACCAACCTGGGCATCCGCCAGGTCAACAAGGAGATCGTCGAGGCCGGCCAGTCCTTCGGCTGCACCGGCCGCCAGCTGCTGTTCAAGGTGCAGCTGCCCAACGCCATGCCGTCGATCATGGCCGGGGTCAACCAGACCATCATGATGGCCCTGTCCATGGTCATCATCGCCTCCATGGTCGGCGCCGGCGGCCTGGGCAACGACGTGCTGGCGAGCATCCAGCGCCTGGATATCGGGCTAGGCTTCGAGAGCGGCATGGCCGTGGTCCTGCTGGCCATCATCCTCGACCGCATCACCGAGAGTTTCGGCACCAAGCAGACCGCCCCCGCAGCGGCCTGATCAGCTGGGTGAACGCGCGCTTTCAACGTCAGTGAACGCGGTTCACTCTATCCAACCACCTAGGGAGTCACTCATGAAGAAGTTGAAGACCATCGCCGGCCTCGGCCTGCTGTCCTGCACCCTGGCCCAGGCGGCCTGGGCCCAGGAGCCGGAGAGCTGCAAGCAGGTGCGCTTCGCCGAGATCGGCTGGGCCGACATCGCCGCCACCACCGGCGTCGCCATGACCCTCACCGAGGGCCTGGGCTACCAGCCGCGCAAGATCATGGCCTCGGTACCCATCGCCTTCACCGGCGTGAAGAACAGCCAGATCGACGTGTTCCTCGGCTACTGGGCGCCCTCCATGGACGCGGTGATCGAGCCCTTCACCAAGGACGGCGGCGTCAAGGTGCTGCCCACCCCGAACCTGGAAGGCGCCAAGTACACCCTGGCGGTGCCCACCTACGCCGCCGACGCCGGCCTCAAGAGCTTCCAGGACATCGCCAAGTTCAAGGACCAGCTGGGCGGCAAGATCTACGGCATCGAGCCGGGCAACGACGGCAACCTGCTGATCGAGCAGATGATCAAGGGCGACCAGTACGGCCTCGGCGGCTTCCGCATGGTCGAGTCCAGCGAGGCCGGCATGCTGGTCCAGGTCCAGCGCGCCGTGCGCAAGAAGGAGCCGGTGGTGTTCCTCGGCTGGGCCCCGCACCCGATGAACACCCAGTACGACATCACCTACCTGGCCGGTGGCGATGAGGTGTTCGGTCCCGACTTCGGCGCCGCCAAGGTCTACACCGTGGTACCGCCGGACTACGAGGCACGCTGCGCCAACGTCGGCAAGCTGCTGAACAACCTGCAGTTCAGCGTCGAGATCGAAAGCCAGCTGATGGAGAAGGTGCTGGAGAAGGAAGATCCCGCCGAGGTCGCCAAGAACTGGATCAAGGCCAACCCGGCCATGCTCGACAAGTGGCTCGCCGGCGTCACCACCTACGACGGCCAGGACGCCGTCGCCGCCGTGAAGAAACACGTCGGCCTCTAAGCGCTGCCCCCCGCAACGCCGCCCGAGCGGGCGGCGTTCGCCCTTCCACACAACAGCCCCGCCCGCACGCCGGACGGTCCTTGCCCGTCCCTCCGCCATCGGCAATGATGAATACCCTCCCGGGTTGTCTCTTCCCGTCACCGGCCCCCCGCCGGGCCACGTGAAAGGAACCGCCGCATGTTCGAGGCCTTCGCCGCCCTCAAGCGCCACTTCGCCGCCCTCCACTGCCGCGCCGAGCACTGGTCGCTGCGCTACGTGCGCCAGGACCATCAGCAGCTGTGGGTGCGCAAGCAGGTCGCCGAGCCGCCACGCTTCGGCCGCGACGAGGGGGCGATGCTCAGCGTACGCAGCGCCGGGGTCGAGGCCTATGCGGCGACCAGCGACCTGTCCCGCCAGGGCCTGCAGGCCGCCCTCGAACGGGCCGCCGAACTGGCGCGGCGCAGCGCCCCGCTGAGCCTGCTCGACCAGCGCGCCCTGGCGCCCTCCAGTGCCCGCGGCGAGTACCGTTCGCCCGGCTTCGAGCGGGCCTTTCCCACGCTCGCCGAGTGCTACCAGCTGCTGGCCGCCGAGTCGGCGGCGGTGCCCGCCGACCCGCGCCTGGTCAACTGGCGGGTCGGCCTCGAGTTGTGCGAGGTCGAGCAGCTCTACCTGAACAGCAGCGGCGCCGAGCTGAGCGCGCTGCAGCGCTTCGTCTACCCGCACCTCGGCGTCACCGCCCACGACGGCCACGACAGCCAGACCCGCCACCTCGGCGGCGCCCACCTCGGCCAGCAGGGCGGCGCCGAGGTGATCGAGCGCCTGGGCCTGGTCGGCGCCGCGCCGCGGGTCGCCGAGCAGGCCCTGCAGCTGCTGCTGGCGCCCAACACCCCGAGCGGCCCGCGCGACCTGCTGCTGATGCCCGACCAGATGATCCTGCAGCT
The DNA here is from genome assembly GCF_018398425.1 of Pseudomonas lalucatii. Lineage (NCBI taxonomy): Bacteria > Pseudomonadati > Pseudomonadota > Gammaproteobacteria > Pseudomonadales > Pseudomonadaceae > Pseudomonas > Pseudomonas lalucatii. The sequence goes on from NZ_JADPMV010000002.1 coordinate 1,542,754, forward strand.
GCACGAGTCCATCGGCCACCCCCTAGAGCTGGACCGCATCCTCGGCGACGAACGCAACTTCGCCGGCACCAGCTTCGTCAGGCCCGAGGACTTCGGCCGCCTGCAGTACGGCTCCCGGCTGCTCAACGTGACCTTCGACCCGACCCTGCCCGAGGAGCTGGCCAGCTATGCCTTCGACGACGACGGCCAGCCGGCGCGCAAGGAGTACCTGATCCGCGACGGCCTGCTGCTGCGCCCCCTGGGCGGTGCCCTGTCGCAGCTGCGCAGCGGCCTGCCGGGCGTCGCCGGCAGCCGCGCCAGCAGCTGGAACCGCCCGCCCATCGACCGCATGGCCAACCTCAATATCGAGCCGGGCAGCCACAGCCTGGCGCAGCTGATCGGCGGCATCGAGCACGGCATCCTGATGGCCAGCAACAGGTCCTGGTCCATCGACGACGCGCGCAACAAGTTCCAGTTCGGCTGCGAGTGGGCTCAGCTGATCGAACGGGGCGAGCTGCGCGGGGTGGTCAAGAACCCCAATTACCGCGGTGTCTCCAGCCGGTTCTGGCGCTCGCTCAGCGCCGTCGGCGACGCCAGCACCCGGGAGGTGCTCGGCACCCCGCACTGCGGCAAGGGCGAGCCGAACCAGGTGGTGCGGGTCGGCCATGCCACCCCCGCCTGCGTGTTCGCCGCGGTCGACGTCTTCGGCGGAGCCGCCTGATGCACGCCGCCCTCCCCCAGTTCCAGACCCTGGCCCAGTGGCTGGGCGACGCCCTGGCGCCTGGCGAGGACTTCAGCCTCGGCTATGCCGCCGAGCAGTCCGACTTCGTCCGTTTCAACCAGGCCCGGGTGCGCCAGGCCGGCCAGGTGCAGCAGACCAGCCTGGACCTGCGGCTGATCCGCGACGGCCGCCATGCCGAACAGCAGCTGAGCCTCAGCGGCGAGCCGCAGGTCGATCGCCAGCGCCTGGCCGAGGCCCTGCAGCGCCTGCGCGCGGTCCTGCCGCTGTTGCCGGCCGATCCCTACCTGCGCTTCAACCGCGAGCCCTGGCGCAGCCACAGCCTGCAGCTCACGGCGCTGCCGGACTGCGCCACGGTACTCGAGCAGGTCGTCCGCGAGGCCGCCGGCCTGGACCTGGTCGGCTTCTACGCCGCCGGCCCCGTCAGCCGCGGCTTCGCCAGCTCCAGCGGGGCCTTCGGCTGGCACCAGGCGAGCAGTTTCAACCTCGACTGGAGCCTGTTCCACGGCAACGGCCAGGCGGTCAAGGCGCAGTACGCCGGCCAGCACTGGCAACCCGACGCCTTCACCGCGCGGCTGCAGCAGGCCCGCGACCAGCTGGCCTACCTCGGCCGCCCCGCGCGCAGCCTGGCCCCCGGCGACTACCGCGCCTACCTGGCCCCCGCCGCCCTGCAGGAAGTGCTCGAGCTGCTCGGCTGGGGCGGCTTCTCCGCCAAGGCCCTGGCCGAGAAGGACAGCCCGCTGCAGCGCCTGCACGGCGGCGAGGCCCGCCTCAGCCCGCTGCTGCACCTGCACGAGCAGGTCAGCGGCTCGCTGCTGCCCGGTTTCTCCAGCGAGGGCTTCCCGCGCCGCGACCTGCAGCTGATCCGCGCCGGCCGCCCCGGGGAACCCCTGGTCAGCGCCCGCAGCGCCGCCGAATACGGCCTGCCGGGCAACGGCGCCAGTCCCTGGGAGGCGCCGAGCGCCCTGGTCATGGCCGGAGGCGAGCTGGCCCAGGCGCAGGTTCTCGAGCGTCTCGGCACCGGCCTGTATATCGGCAACCTGTGGTACCTCAACTACTCCGACCGGCCCGCCGCGCGCATCACCGGCATGACCCGCTTCGCCAGCTTCTGGGTCGAGGACGGGCGCATCCAGGCACCGCTGGCCAGCATGCGCTTCGACGACAGCCTGTACCGCCTGCTCGGCAGCCAGCTCGAGGCGCTGACCCGCGAGCGCGAGCTGAGCCTGGCCAGCAGCACCTACCGGCAGCGCCACAACGGCTCGAGCCTGTTGCCCGGCGCCCTGCTCGGCGGCCTGACCCTGACCCTGTAACGGCGGTACGCATTGTCGGCCGGGCGCGGCCGGCAACGCCGCGCCTGTTACACTGCGCGCCATTTCGTTTTTCGCAGGCTCCTACCGTGACCTCCACCGCCTTCAACGCCCTGCCGCTGTCCGCCGCCATGCTGGCCAACCTCGAGTCCCTCGGCTACGCGCAGATGACGCCGATCCAGGCACAGAGCCTGCCGGTGATGCTCAAGGGCCTGGACCTGATCGCCCAGGCCAAGACCGGCAGCGGCAAGACCGCCGCCTTCGGCATCGGCCTGCTGCACCCGCTCAACCCGCGCTACTTCGGCTGCCAGGCCCTGGTGCTGTGCCCGACCCGCGAACTGGCCGACCAGGTGGCCAAGGAGATCCGCCGCCTGGCCCGCGCCGGCGACAACATCAAGGTGCTGACCCTCTGCGGCGGCGTGCCCTTCGGCCCGCAGATCGGCTCCCTGGAGCACGGCGCGCAGATCATCGTCGGCACCCCGGGACGGGTCCAGCAGCATCTGGACAAGGGCAGCCTGAAGCTCGACGGACTCAACACCCTGGTGCTGGACGAGGCCGACCGCATGCTCGACATGGGCTTCTACGACAGCATCGCCGCGATCATCGGCCAGACCCCGAGCCGCCGCCAGACCCTGCTGTTCTCCGCCACCTACCCGGCGGCGATCAAGCAGCTGTCCGCGAGCTTCATGCGCGACCCGCAGCAGGTCCGCGCCGAGGCCCTGCACGACGACAGCCAGATCGAGCAGCGCTTTTACGAGATCGCCCCGGAGCAGCGCCTGGACGCCGTGGTCCGGCTGCTGGCCAGCTTGCGTCCGCAGTCCTGCGTGGCCTTCTGCTTCACCAAGCAGCAGTGCCAGGAGGTGGTCGACCATCTCGCCGGCCAGGGCATCTCCGCCGCGGCCCTGCACGGCGACCTGGAGCAGCGCGATCGCGACCAGGTGCTGGCGATGTTCGCCAACCGCAGCCTGTCGGTGCTGGTGGCCACCGACGTGGCCGCCCGCGGCCTGGACATCGACGCCCTGGACCTGGTGATCAACGTCGAGCTGGCCCGCGACTCGGAGACCCACATCCACCGCGTCGGCCGCACCGGCCGCGCCGGCGCCAAGGGCCTGGCGGTCAGCCTGGTGGCGCCGGCCGAGGCGCACCGCGCCCAGGCCGTGGAAACCCTGCAGCGGGGCGCGCTGACCTGGCACCCGCTGGACAGCCTGAAGAAAGCCTCCGGCGAGCCGCTGCAGCCGCCGATGGTCACCCTGTGCATCGGCGCCGGACGCAAGGACAAGCTGCGCCCCGGCGACATCCTCGGCGCCCTCACCGGCGAGGCCGGCATCCCCGGCGCCCAGGTCGGCAAGATCGCCATCTTCGACTTCCAGGCCCTGGTCGCGGTGGAGCGCGGCATCGCCAAGCAGGCACTCAAGCGCCTCGCCGACGGCAAGATCAAGGGCCGCTCGCTGCGCGTGCGCGCGCTCTGAGCCCCTCGTCGCAGCTGCCCGGAGGAGTTCTCGTGCGCAACATCCTGGTCATCGAAGACAGTCCGCTGGTCCTGAGGATTCTCGAACACCTGTTCCGCCAGGAACCCGAGCTGCAGCCCGTGTTCTGCGCGTCCCTGGCCGAGGCCGAGCTGATGCTGGAAAGCTCGGCCCGGCTGTTCTTCGCCGCCATCGTCGACCTGCACCTGCCCGACGCACCGGGCGGCGAGAGCGTCGACCTGGTGATGCGCCACGGCCTGCCCTGTATCGTGCTCAGCGGCTCCTACGACGAGCAGCGGCGCGACCAGCTGCTGCTCAAGGGCGTGGTCGACTACGTGCTCAAGGAGAGCCAGCACTCCTACGAGTACGCCTTCCGCCTGCTGCATCGCCTGGAAAGCAACAGCCGGGTGAAGATCCTCGTCGCCGAGGACTCCGACGCCACCCGCCAGTACATCCGCCACGTCCTGGCGCCCCACCGCTTCCAGCTGCTCGACGCCCGCGACGGCGACGAGACCCTGCGCATTCTCGAGCAGCAACCGGACATCGACCTGCTGGTGGTCGACCACAGCATGCCCGGCCTCAGCGGCTTCGAACTGGTCAAGCTGCTGCGGCAGAAGCTCAAGCGCCACGAGCTGATCATCATCGGCCTGTCCGCCGACGCCAAGGGCTCGCTCAGCGCCAAGTTCATCAAGCACGGTGCCGACGATTTCCTGCGCAAGCCGTTCTGCCCCGAGGAGCTGAACTGCCGGGTGATCTCGACCCTGGAGCGCCGCGACCTGCTGCGCGCGCTGAAACAGGCCGCGCAGTTCGACGCCCTCACCGGCCTGAACAACCGCCGGGCCTTCTACGAGCAGGCCCTCAGGCAGCTGCAGCGGGCCCAGCGCGACGGCCAGCGGCTCAGCGCGGCGATGATCGATCTGGACTTCTTCAAGCGCATCAACGACGGCCATGGCCATGCCAGCGGCGACGCCGCCCTGGTCGCCTTCGCCCAGGCCTTTGCCGAGGCCTTCCCCGACGCCCTGGTCGGCCGCCTCGGCGGCGAGGAGTTCGCCTTGCTCAGCACGCGGGACGCCGGCGCCCTGGCCGTCGCCCTGGACCGCCTGCGCCAGCACTGCGCCGGCCTGCACTACGCCGCCGGCGCACCGCCGTTGTCGTTCAGTGCCGGGGTCTACGAGGGTGCGCCGGACAACCTCGAGCACCTGCTGCACCAGGCCGACCTGCGTCTCTACCAGGCCAAGCACCGGGGCCGCGGCCTGAGCGTCTGGCAACCGGCCTAGAAGCCATGGCGGCGGAGGATCGCCGCATAGCTGCCATCGGCGCGCATCGCCGCGATGGCGCGGTCGAACGCCTCGGCGATGCGCCTATGGTCGGGACGGCCGAGGCTCACCAGGATATGCAGGCCGTTCTCGCTGAGCGGCTGCGCGACGAACTCCAGGCGGTCGCGCACGTCGCGCAGGCCGCGGCCGAGGTGGTAGCGCGCGACGAACTCGTCCTCCGGCATCAGGTCCACCCGTCCGGCGGCGAGCATGCGCGCGCCACTCTGGAAACTGCCGACCCTGATCCTGGTGAGCCGCGCGTCGGCGTCGAATGCCGCTGAGTAGGCGTAGTCGCGCATCACCGCGATGCGGTAGGGATAGAGGTCGGCCAGCCTGGCGAACGGCACCGTCGCGTCCCGCCGCCGCAGCAGGCGAATGCGATTGACCAGGTAGGGACGGGAAAAATAGCCGAAGCGGCTGCGTTCCTCGCTGTGCCAGGCGTTGATCAGCACGTCGTACTGAGCCTGGCGCAGGCCCTTCACGGCCCTGGCCCAGGGCATCTCGGCGTAATGCGTGGCATAGCCGGCCCGCGCCAGTGCGCTGCTGACCAGTTCCGATGCCAGCCCGTTGCCGGGCAGGTTCAGGTCGTTGAACGGCGGCCAGGGGCTGGCCACCAGGCGCAGCACCTCGGTGGCGGCGGCCGGCCAGCACAGCACCGCCAGCGACAAACACCAGGCACGCAATCCATTCATGGCGGGCTGTCCAGGGCAAAGGAATGGTCAATACTAGCCGTCGTGCGTCATCGCGCCTATCGCAGCGGGGACCGGCCAGCACGCCGTTTGCGACATCCCCCGGGCTCAAGCGCCCCCATCGCCTACTCGAGGAGCCACCTATGCAGTCCCTACGCCTGTTACTGAGCCTGACCCTGCTGGCCGGCGCCACCCTGGCCCAGGCCGCGGACGGGCTGGTCACGCTGAAGAGCCCGCACGACGCCGCCCGGACCATGGCGCGCCTGGTGCAGCAGGTCGAGCAGCGCGGCCTCAGCCTGTTCGCCCGCATCGACCACGCCGCCGGCGCGGCCAGGATCGGCCGCCAGCTGCGCCCCACCGAGCTGCTGATCTTCGGCAACCCCCAGGGCGGCACGCCGCTGCTCGACTGCGCCCAGTCCGCGGGCATCGACCTGCCGCTCAAGGCCCTGGTCTGGGAGGACGCCTCGGCCCAGGTCTGGCTGGGCTACAACGACCCGGCCCATATCGCCGCGCGCCATGGCGCCGCCGACTGTCCGGCGGCGGCGCAGTTGCAGCAGGCCCTGGCGGCCATCGCCGCCGCAGTCGTCGCCCCCTGAGGTCGGGACCACGCCGGCCGGCCGCCATCGGGTAAGATGCGCGCTGTTTGCTGCCGCTCCGGCGGCGCCTGTCGGCTCGTGAGGAAGTGGCTGTGCTTGTGACTGAAGTGGTGATAGTCGGCGCCGGGGCCGCCGGCCTGATGTGTGCCCTGAGCGCCGCCGGACGCGGGCGCCGCGTGCTGCTGCTGGACCACGCCAACAAGGCCGGCAAGAAGATCCTGATGTCCGGCGGCGGGCGCTGCAACTTCACCAACCTGTACTGCGAGCCGGGCAACTTCCTCTCGGAGAACCCGCACTTCTGCAAGTCGGCCCTGGCCCGCTACAGCCAGTGGGACTTCATCGGCCTGGTGAGCAAGCACGGCGTGCCCTATCACGAGAAGAAGCTCGGCCAGCTGTTCTGCGACCACAGGTCCAGCGACATCCTCGAGATGCTGCTGGCCGAGTGCGCAGAGGCCGGCGTGGAGCTGCGCCTGAACACCTCGGTGGAGCAGATCGCCGCGCTCGCCCCCGGCTACCGCCTGCACACCAGCGCCGGGCCGGTGAACTGCGAGTCGCTGGTGATCGCCACCGGCGGCCTGTCGATTCCCACCCTGGGCGCCAGCGGCTTCGGCTACCAGGTGGCCCAGCAGTTCGGCCACACACTGCTGCCGACCCGCGCCGGCCTGGTGCCCTTCACCCTCACCGACCCGCAGCTCAAGGCCCTGTGCAGCGAGCTGTCCGGCACCTCGGTGGAGGACTGCCTGGTCAGCTGCAACGGCCAGAGCTTCCGCGAGAACATCCTGTTCACCCACCGCGGCCTGTCGGGCCCGGCAATCCTGCAGATCTCCTCCTACTGGCAGCCAGGCGACAGCATCGCCATCGACCTGCTGCCGCATATCGACCTGCCCGACTGGCTGGCCGCCCAGCAGCGCGAGCGGCCGAACAGCGAACTGAAGACCCTGCTGGCCGAACTCTTCACCAAGAAGATGGCCGGGCTGCTGGCCGACAACTGGTTCGTCTCCAAGCCGATGAAGCAGTACACCCAGGGCGAGCTGCGCGCGATCGCCGAGAAGCTCGGCGACTGGCGCCTGGTACCGGCCGGCACCGAGGGCTACCGCACCGCCGAGGTGACCCTGGGCGGCGTCGACACCCGCGAGGTATCGTCCAAGACCCTGGAGTCGCTGAAGAGCCCGGGGCTGTATTTCATCGGCGAGGTGCTCGACGTCACCGGCCACCTCGGCGGCTTCAACTTCCAGTGGGCCTGGGCCTCTGGCTACGCGGCGGCGCAGTATGTCTGAGCCGCTGCCACCCCGCCCCCCGTTCAAGGACCGACCCTGCGCATGACCCAAGACCAAGGCCTGATCTTCGCCATCCTCGCCGCCACCGTGGCGCTGTTCCTCTGGGGCCGCTGGCGCCACGACATAGTCGCCCTCGGCGCCCTGCTGGCCTGCGTGATCACCGGCCTGGTGCCGGACCAGCAGGCCTTCGTCGGTTTCGGCCACCCGGCGGTGATCACCGTGGCCTGTGTGCTGGTCCTGAGCTTCGGCCTGCAGAGCACCGGGGCGGTGGATGCCCTGGCCCAGCGGCTGCTGCCGGCCAACGCCGGGCCGATGCTGTCGATCGCCGCGCTGACCGGCCTCGGCGCCCTGCTCTCGGCCTTCATGAACAACGTCGGCGCCCTCGCCCTGCTGATGCCGATCGCCCTGCGCATCGCCCTCAAGCAGGGCCTGCCCCCCGGCCGCGCGCTGATGCCGCTGGCCTTCGGCACCATCCTCGGCGGCATGACCACCCTGATCGGCACCCCGCCCAACCTGATCGTCTCCAGCTTTCGCGCGCAGAGCGGCGCCGGTCCCTTCGCCATGTTCGACTTCAGCCCGGTGGGCGTCGCCGTGGCGCTGACCGGCGTGCTGTTCATCGCCCTGCTCGGCTGGCGCCTGGTGCCCCGTCGCGAGGTGGCCGGGGCCGCCAGCTTCGACACCGGCACCTACATCACCGAGGCGCGGGTCGCCGAGGGCGCCAAGGCGGCAGGCAAGAGCCTGCGCGAAGTCGAGCAGCTGCTCGAAGAGGCCGATGCCCAGGTGGTCGGCATGGTGCGCAACAAGCTGCGCCTGTCGGCGCCCAACCCCCGGCGCATCCTGCAGGTCGACGACGTGCTGATGATCGAGGCCGAGCCCGAGGCCCTCGGCGACGTACTCGGCAAGCTCGGCCTGCAGCTGGAGGCGGCCAAGTCGCCCAAGGACGACAAGCACGCCGAGGAGCAGGCCGACACCCAGGACGACGCCAGGAAAGACAAGGCCAAGGGCGGCGACAAGAAGGACAGCAGCGGCGACGACAGCGTGCTGCAGGAGCTGCTGGTACGCCCGGACTCGCAGCTGATCGGCCTGTCGGCCAGCGGCACCCGCCTGCGCAGCCGCTACAGCATCAACCTGCTGGCCATCTCGCGGCAGAGCCACCGCTCGATCAAGCGCCTGCGCTCGACCCTGATCGAGCGCGGCGACGTGCTGCTGATGCAGGGCGTGCCCGGCGACATCGCCGAGTTCGCCGCCGACTACGCCTGCGTGCCGCTGGCCGACCGCGCCATCAGCATCCCCAATCCGGGCCAGGCCGGCCTGGCCGCGGGGGTGATGGCGCTGGCGGTGCTGCTCGCCGCCTTCGGCGTGCTGTCGGCGGCGGTGGCCTTCGCCGCCGGGGTGCTGGTGTTCATGGTCGCCCGGGTGGTGCCGCTGCGCCTGCTCTACCAGGCCATCGACTGGCCGGTGATCGTCCTGCTCGGCGCCCTGATCCCGGTGGCCGGGGCGATGTCCGCCACGGGCGCCGCCGACCTGCTGGCGCGCCTGCTGATGGAGCACCTGGCCCAGGGCAACCCGGTGCTGGTGCTGACCCTGCTGCTGGTGGTGACCATGACCCTGTCGGACTTCATGAACAACGCCGCCACCGCCGCGGTGATGTGCCAGATCGCCCTGAGCGCGGCCAGCCAGCTGGGGGTCAACCCCGACTCCCTGCTGATGGCCGTGGCGATCGGCGCCTCCTGCTCCTTCCTCACCCCCATCGGCCACCAGAACAACACCCTGATCCTCAGCCCCGGCGGCTTCCGCTTCGGCGACTACTGGCGCCTCGGCCTGCCGATGGAGATCATCGTGGTGGTGGTCAGCGTGCCGCTGCTGCTGCTGGTCTGGCCGCTGTAGCGCAGCCCCCGCTCAGGACGCCGGGGTCAGGCCGAGGACGATGTCGAAGCGCGCCACCTGTTCGCCGGCCGTGGCGCCGGCCAGCGGCACGAAGGGCACGATCAGGCGTTCGCGCGCCTTGGGGTCGCGGATGGCATTGAGGATGCCGTCGCGGGCGTTCAGCCGCTCGCCGCGGATGTAGCACTGGGTGGCGAAACGCGGCTGGCCGGGCAGGGTCACGGCGACGTGGATATGCGGCGTGCGCCCCGGATAGGGCACCGGGCGGATGGTGCGGAAGCGGTAGCGGCCATCGCGGCCGGTGAGGAAGCGGCCGTAGCCCTGGAAGTTCGGGTCGCGCCGCGCGCGGTCGCCGCCGCGGCTGTGCAGGTAGATGCCGTGGGCGTCGACCTGCCAGATCTCCACCAGCGCCTCGGCCAGGGGCCGGCCGCGGACATCGAACACTCGCCCGTGCAGGTGCACCAGGGTGCCGCTGGCTGGGGTCAGCCGGTCGTCGACCAGCACCAGGTCGTTGTCCCGGTCCAGCGGCAACTGGTCGGGGTAGAAGGGCCCGAGGGTCTGTGCCGGCGTCAGCAGGCGCTCGGCGAAGGCCCCCGGGGGGCTCAGCAGCCAGGCGCCGGCGCCCAGGCCAACCAGCAGTCGACGGCGGCTGATAATCGAATTGGCCATGCACTCCTCCGCGCTCGGCGTACGCCCGCTGGTGAATGACGCCCGGCGGCTGCCGCGCTACAGGTGCTCCAGCACGCTGGTCGCCGAATGGTAGGGCAGGCCATGGGCCTCGGCCACGCTGCCGCAGGTGATCAGGCCCTTGGCCACGTTGAGGCCGTTGCACAGGTGCGGGTCCTCCTCCAGGGCCCGGCGCGTGCCCTTCTCGGCGAGGGCGATGACGAACGGCAGGGTCGCGTTGGTCAGCGCCAGGGTCGAGGTGCGCGCCACCGCGCCGGGCATATTGGCCACGCAGTAATGCACCACGTCATCGACCACATAGGTCGGCTGGGCATGGGTGGTGGCCTTGGACGTCTCGGCGCAACCGCCCTGGTCGATGGCCACGTCCACCAGCACCGAGCCCGGCTGCATCAGCCTGACCATCTCGGCGCTGACCAGCTTGGGCGCCGCCGCCCCGGGAATCAGCACACCGCCGATCACCAGGTCCGCCGCCAGCACCTGCTCGCGCAGCGCCGCGCGGGTCGAGTAGAGGGTGGTGATGCGGTTGCCGTACTGGCTGTCCAGGCGGCGCAGGGCATCGACGCTCTTGTCCAGCACGGTGACGTCCGCGCCCAGGCCCACCGCCATGGCCAGGGCATGGCTGCCGACCACCCCGCCGCCGAGTATCACCACCTTGCCCGGCGCCACCCCGGGCACCCCGCCGAGCAGCACGCCGCGGCCGCCGCGGGCCTTCTCCAGGCAGCTGGCGCCGGCCTGGATCGACATGCGCCCGGCCACCTCGGACATCGGCGCCAGCAGCGGCAGGCGACCGGCCGCGTCGGTCACCGTCTCGTAGGCGATGCAGGTGGCACCGCCGGCCATCAGCTCGTCGGTCTGCGGCCGGTCCGGCGCCAGGTGCAGGTAGGTGAACAGGGTGTGGTGGGGGCGCAGGCGGGCGCGTTCCACCGCCAGCGGCTCCTTGACCTTGACGATCAGCTGCGCCTCGTTGAACACCTGGGCGGCGTCCTTGGCGATCTGTGCGCCGGCGGCCTGGAAGTCGGCATCGCTGAAGCCGATGGCACTGCCGGCCTGGGTCTCGATCAACAGCTCATGCCCCAGTGCGGTGAGCTCGGCCACCGACTGCGGCGTCAGACCGACGCGGTACTCGTGGTTCTTGATTTCCTTGGGAACACCAATGCGCATAGCAACCTCCAGACAGAAAGACCGGACGACCCCGGGACAAGTCTAGGAAATTCCCGGCGGACCCGGCGCCGAATTGCCGCAGATGCCCGCAGACGTCCCGCCACGCCCGCCTGGCGGCAGTCCCGGCCTAGGCCTTGGGCACCTTGATGCCCTGCAGCAGCTCGATCGGCAGCGGGAAGACGATGGTCGAACTCTTGTCGCCGGCGATGTTGCTCAGCGTCTGCATGTAGCGCAGCTGCATGGCGCCGGACTGGCGGCCGAGCATCTCGGCGGCCTGCATGAGCTTCTCCGAGGCCTGCAGTTCGCCCTCGGCGTGGATCACCTTGGCCCGCCGCTCGCGCTCGGCCTCGGCCTGCTTGGCGATGGCGCGGATCATCGACTCGTCGAGGTCGACGTGCTTGATCTCGACGTTGGCCACCTTGATGCCCCAGGCATCGGTCTGGGCGTCGAGCACATGCTGGATGTCGACGTTGAGCCGCTCGCGCTCGGCGAGCATCTCGTCCAGCTCGTGCTTGCCCAGCACCGCGCGCAGGGTGGTCTGGGCCAGCTGGCTGGTGGCCTTGAGGAAGTCCTCGACCTGGATGATGGCCTTCTGCGGATCGAGCACGCGGAAGTAGACCACCGCATTGACCTTGACCGAGACGTTGTCGCGGGAGATCACGTCCTGGGTCGGCACATCCAGGACGATGGTCCGCAGGTCGACGCGGACCATCTGCTGGATGCCCGGAATGATGATGATCAGCCCCGGGCCCTTGACCCGCCAGAAGCGCCCGAGCTGGAACACCACGCCGCGCTCGTACTCGCGCAGGATGCGGAACGCCGAGATCAGCAACGCCAGCAGCAGCACCGCCAGGGCGGAAAAGCTCAGTTCGAAACCCATGACTAGTCTCCTTCAGAGGGTGTCTCGTCGGCGGCGACATTCAGCAGCAAGCCCTTGCGCGCCAGCACCCGCACCCGCTGACCGGGACGCAGCGGCGCCTGGCTGACCACCTGCCACTGCTCGCCCTGCAGCTGCACCCAGCCGCCCAGGGGATCGTCCGGCGCCACCGCGCTGATCCGCACCAGGCTGCCGACCAGTTCGCTGTCGCCGCCGACCAGCGCCCGACGCCTGGCGCGCAGGGCCATGCTGAGGATGACGAAGATCACCAGGGCGCTGGTCAGCGCCAGGGTCAGGATCAGCGCCAGGGGAATGCCGAAGCCCGGCACGTCGGTGTCGATCAGGATCAGCGCGCCGAAACAGAACGCCACGATGCCGCCGATGCCCAGCACGCCGAAGCTGGGCATGAAGGCCTCGGCGGCGATAAAGGCGATGCCGAGCAGGATCAAGGCCATTCCAGCGTAGTTCACCGGCAGCAACTGCAGCGAATACAGGGCGAGGATCAGGCAGATGCCGCCGAGCACGCCGCCGACCCCGGTGCCCGGGTTGGAAAACTCGAAGAACAGGCCGTAGACGCCGATCATCATCAGCAGCAGGGCCACGCTGGGGTTGGTGATCACCGCCAGCAGCCGGGTGCGCCAGTCCGGCTCGTGGCTGATCAGCACGGCGCCCTCGGTGTCCAGGCTGACCTCGACGCCGGCGGCCCGGAAGCTCTTGCCGTGCAGCTGGCGGAGCAGGTCGGCCAGGTCGATGGCCACATAGTCGATCACCTTGAGCTTGAGCGCCTCTTCGGCGGCCAGGCTGACCGCCTCGCGCACCGCCCGCTCGGCCCACTCGGCATTGCGTCCGCGCAGCTGCGCCAGGCCGCGGATATAGGCGGCGGCATCGTTGATCTGCTTCTTGCTCAGGGCGTCGCCCGGCGCGGCGGCCTTCTCCTTCTGAGCGTCCTTGTCCTTGGCCTGGTCGGAGGATTCGTCCTGGCCGCCCTGGTCGGTCGCCTCGGGCTGCTTGGGCGGCGGCGGCGAACCGGGCATGCCGCCGATCTGCACCGGTGTCGCCGCACCGAGGTTGGTGCCCGGCGCCATCGCCGCGACATGGCTGGCATAGAGGATATAGGTGCCGGCGCTGGCCGCCCGCGCGCCGCTCGGGGCAACGTAGCTGGCCACCGGGATCGGGCTGGCGAGGATCGCCTTGATGATGTCGCGCATCGAGGTATCCAGCCCGCCCGGGGTGTCGATGCTCAGTACCACCAGCTGGGCGCCCTCGCCCACCGCCCGGGCCAGGCCGCGCACCACGTAGTCGGCGCTGGCCGGGCCGATCGCGCCGTCGACGCGCAGCGTCAGCACCGTCGCCGGGGCGCCCAGCAGCCCGGCCGGCCACAGCAGGAGCAGCGCCAGCAGCAGGGGACGCAGTAACGAAAGCTTCGCGGCACGCTTCACGGGCTCTCCATGACAGCCACCACGGGTGAATCGCCAGGAGCGGGGCGCGGCTGCCTGCCTTAGAGGATAGTCCATGGTCGCCGGGCGGGCCGGCACCGTCCCGCGGCCCCCGGTGGCGCGCACTGGCGGCAGTGGGCCGTGTCGCAGGCCCGGCTATTGCATTAGTCTTCGCCCCACGTCCCGCGAGCAAGGCCGTTCTTCGATGTCGCCCACCGCCCTTCGCCATTCCCTGCGCCGCCTCTGGGCGCTGGACAAGTTCAGCTACAGCCTGCGGGTCTTCGTCGCCCTCGGCGGCAGTCTGGCGCTGTGCTGGGCGCAGGGCTGGATGCACGCGCTGATCCCGCTGTTCCTCGGCGTCATCGCCAGCGCCCTGGCCGAGACCGACGACAGCTGGCAGGGCCGCCTCGCCGCCTTGCTGGTGACCCTCGGCTGCTTCAGCGCGGCGGCCTACACGGTCGAGCTGCTGTTCCCCTATCCCTGGCTGTTCGTCGCCGCCCTGGCCCTGTCGAGCTTCGCCCTGACCATGCTCGGCGCCCTCGGCGAGCGCTTCGCCACCCTCGGCTGGGCGACCCTGATCCTGGCGATCTACAGCATGATCGGCGTGGAGCAGCGCGGCGGCAGCGCCGGCCTCGGCCCGGAGCCGCTGCTGCTGGTGGCCGGTGCCGCCTGGTACGGGCTGCTGTCGGTGATCTGGAACGCCCTGTTCGCCCACCAGCCGGTGCAGCACAGCCTGGCCCGGCTGTTCCGCGAGCTCGGCCGCTACCTCAAGCTCAAGGCCGCGCTGTTCGAGCCGCTGCGCCAGCTCGACGTGGAGCAGCGGCGCCTGGACCTGGCCCGGCAGAACGGCCGGGTGGTGGCGGCGCTGAACGCGGCCAAGGAGATCATCCTGCACCGGGTCGGCAACGACCGGGCCAACCCCAAGGTCGGCCGCTACCTGAAGCTGTACTTCCTCGCCCAGGACATCCACGAGCGCGCCAGCTCCTCCCACTACCCCTACAACGAGCTGGCCGAGGCGTTCTTCCACAGCGACGTGCTGTTCCGCTGCCAGCGCCTGCTGCGGCTGCACGGCGAGGCCTGCCAGCGCCTGGCCCAGGCCATCGAACTGCGCCAGGCCTTCGAGTACCGCGAGCTGTGCAGCCAGGCCCTGGCCGATCTACACGCCTCCCTCGACCACCTGCGCCTGCAGAGCAACCCGGCCTGGCGGCAGCTGCTGCGCTCGCTGCAGGCCCTGGCCGGCAACCTCGCCACCCTCGACCAGCTGCTCGGCAGGGCCAGCAACCCCGACGCCCTGGCCGAGGAGCAGGACAGCAGCCTGCTGGACCGCGAGCCACAGTCGCTGCGCGACGTGGTCGAGCGCCTGCGCCTGCAGCTGACGCCCACCTCGCTGCTGTTCCGCCATGCCCTGCGCCTGGCCGTCGCCCTGGCCGCCGGCTACGGTCTGCTGCACTGGATTGACCCGGCCCAGGGCTTCTGGATCCTGCTGACCACGGTATTCGTCTGCCAGCCCAACTATGGCGCCACCCGGCGCAAACTGGTGCAGCGCATCGCCGGCACGGTGCTCGGCCTGGTGCTCGGCTGGGCGCTGTTCGACCTGTTCCCCAATACCCTGGTGCAGGCGTTCTTCGCCGTGGCCGCCGGGGTCGCCTTCTTCGCCACGCGCAGCAGCCACTACACCCTGGCCACGGCGGCGATCACCCTGCTGGTGCTGTTCTGCTTCAACCAGGTCGGCGACGGCTACGGGCTGATCGTGCCGCGCCTGGTCGACACCCTGCTCGGCAGCCTGATCGCCGGCCTCGCGGTGTTCCTGATCCTGCCGGACTGGCAGGGCCGGCGCCTGGAGCGGGTGCTGGCCAACACCCTCAGCTGCAACAGCACCTACCTGCGCCAGATCATCCGCCAGTACGCCAGCGGCAAACGCGACGACCTCGCCTACCGCCTGGCCCGGCGCAACGCCCACAATGCCGACGCGGCGCTGTCCAGCACCCTCGGCAACATGCTGATGGAGCCCGGGCACTTCCGTAAGGACGCCGACCTCGGCTTCCGCTTCCTGGTGCTCTCGCACACCCTGCTCAGCTACCTCTCCGGACTCGGCGCGCACCGCGGCGAGGTACTCCTGGCCGCCGACCAGGGCCGCCTGCTGGCCAGTGCCGAACGGCTCGCCGACAGCCTCGAGGAGATCGCCGGCGACCTCGGTGCGCGGCGCCCGGTGGCGATCCACAGCGACGCCGAGGAACAACTGGCCCAGGAGCTGGAACGGATGCCCGAAGAGCTCGACGACCAGCAGCGCCTGGTGCAGACCCAACTGGCGCTGATCTGCCGCCAGCTGGGCCCCTTGCGTACCCTGTCCGCCCACCTGCTCAAGGGCGTCTCGGGCCGGGCGCCGTAGGCCCTAGCGCAAGGCTGCGGCGATGGCGTGGATGTCGTCCCAGTGCGCCTCGACCAGGCTCAGGCGGCCGCCCCCGCCCAGCGCGTCGTGGGGCGCGACCAGCTTGGCGTACGCCGTCAGACGGACCAGCGGCGGCAGCTCGGCCGCCTCCTCGCCGTCGGCCAGGGCGTGATAGCGGGCGAGGTTGACCAGGTCGATCAGCTCGATCTGGCGCGCGCCAGTGCGACTCCAGTCGCCCACCGCGCGGACGATCTGCACATACTCCTCGTCCACCGCCCATTTCTTCAGCAGTATCACCCCCAGCGAGGCGCCGTAGGCCCGGCACAGCTCCTGATAGCGCACCGGGCTCGGCACCAGGTCCCCGCCCTTGAACGCCGACAGCACCGCCAGGGCACCCACCTCGCTGAGCAGGCTGGCCAGCGCCGCATGGTCGGCCGGGATGTGCCCGACATTGCGCGCCAGGAAGGCGCAGATGCTGCCCTGCAGGGTCAGGCGCCGCCAGGCCGCCATGAACAGGCGCTTGTGCCCGGCGCTGTGCAGGGCGAACAGGCTCTTGACGCTGTGCATCATCACCACCCGGTCCACCTGCTGCAGGCCCAGCACGCGCAGCACGTCCTGCAGCGTCCTGGGGCTCACCCGCGAGCGCAGCAGGGCGCTGCAGGCATACTTCATCAGCAAGGCGCCGAGCGCCGGGTCCTGGCCGATCAAGGCGACCAGCCGGCTCATGCTCACCTCCGGCATGGCCAGGGCCCGGCGGATCTCCAGGGTCAGCATCGGCAGGCTCGGCAGCTGCTCCTCGTCGCTCATGAGCTGGGCAACCAACTGCCGATAGATCGAATAGTCCGACGCTGTCGTCTGCATCATCAACTCCTGCCACATAGCGGCCGGAGTGTAGCCAAGCACGCCCGCCGCGGCGAGCACGGCCGCGCCGCCTCAGGCGGCGCCGGCCTGGGCCCGGCGGCGGATGCGCAAGTCGAGCTTCAGGCAGATCGCCGCCAGCAGCATGAAGCCGGCCCCGAGGTTGCCGCGGCTGACCGGCACCCCGAGCAGGCCGCTCAGCCACTCGGCGAGCGGCCCCGGGTAGTTGGCCAGCAGAGCCCCCAGCGGCACCAGCAGAAACAGGAAGAAGAAGCCCAATGCCCGCAGCATGTCCATCGCGTACCCCCCTTGAGTGACAACCCGCCCAGCATGCGGCCAGTACCATCCGGGGCGACACTAGACCTTGGTGCAAAGGCCGCGGGGGATCGTCGATAATCCCGCCCTGTCCCTTCACCCAGCGAGCCGACCTTGGACAAGAACCAGCTGCACCAGCTGATCCTCGAACGCCTGCACGCCGACCTGGCTCTGGCCGAGCGTGCGGCGCTGAGCGCCCACGAGGCGGCCACCCACGAAGAGAATGTCGCCGAGAACAAGTACGACACCCTCGGCCTGGAGGCGGCCTACCTCGCGGCCGGGCAGGCGCGCCGGGTGGAGGAGATTCGTCAGGCCCTCGGCGCCTGGCAGCGCCTGACCCTGCGCCCGTTCGCCGACGGGCAGGGCATCGGCCTCGGCGCGCTGGTGTGGCTGGCCGATGCCCGCGACAACCGGCAATGCCTGCTGCTCGGCCCGGACAGCGCCGGCCTGAAACTGCGCTGGCAGACCGAGGAAGTCCTGGTCATCAGCCCGCGGGCGCCCCTGGGCCAGCGCCTGCTCGGCTGCGCGGCCGGTGACGAAGTGGAGATCCGGATCGGTGGCGGCCTGCAACGCTTCGCTATCCTGCGCGTCGCCTGAACAGCCCGCGGCGGATCTGCGCTAGGCTGATAGATGGGCCGCCGCGCAGCGGCCGGCACCGCAGCAACGCCCTGTTCAGCGAGCAGAGGAACCCGTCATGGAACCCCCCATCCACAGTCTCCCGGCCCTGTTCAAGCAGCTCGGCCTGCCCGCCGACCAGGCCGGCATCGAGCGCTTCGTCCGCAACCACTCGCCCCTGGCGCCGACCTGCCAGCTGGCCGATGCGCCGTTCTGGAACCCGGCCCAGGCCGCCTTCCTGCGCGAGGAAATCCTCGAGGACGCCGACTGGGCCGAGGTGGTCGACCAGCTCAACGTGATGCTGCGCGGCTAGCCCTCGGGCGGCGAGGCCGGCGCCAGGTCGCGCCAGGTCAGGTACAGGCGCAGGTCGAACTCCAGCTGGCGGTAGCCGGGCAGCATGTGCTCGCACAACTGGTAGAAGGCCTTGTTGTGCTCGCTCTCCTTCAGGTGCGCCAGCTCGTGCACCACGATCATCCGCAGGAACTCCGGGGCCGCCTCCTTGAACAGCGCGGCGACGCGGATCTCCTTCTTCGCCTTGAGCTTGCCCCCCTGCACCCGGGAGATCGCCGTATGCAGGCCCAGGGCGCGGTGGGTCAGGTCCAGGCGGTTGTCGTACAGCACCTTGTCCAGTGGCGGCGCCTTGCGCAGGTGCTCCTGCTTGAGCGCCACGACATAGGCATACAGTGCCTTGTCGCTCTGCACCTCATGGCGGCCGCCATAGCGTTGGCTCAGGTAGTCGCCCAGGCGCCGTTCGGCGATCAGCTGGCGCACCTGGTCGAGCAGGTGGGAGGGGTAGCCCTGCAGGTATTTCAGTGGCGTCATGGCCGCGGCCCGGTTGCTCGCACGGATCTATGGGGCCGCGGAGTATGCCGCAGCGCCGAGCCGCACACCTACCGTTCGTCGCCAAACTCCCGCCGCGCGCTGTCGGCCCCGGTCCCGTTTCGCCGCGATGACGCGGCGCTGCCGAGCGCCTCGCCCTCGACAAAGGGTGCGTCGAGTCACAGAGATGGCACGCGCGCTCCACATTCCGCCAACCCGGACTAGGCTTCCACTTCGCGTCCGGATCGATGCGGTCAAGGACCAGTCGCCAGCGGCCACAAGCCGACCTGGCAACGCGCTCTCCCTAAGGATTGGAGGAACCATGAACAAAACAGTTACCCACTGGCGTTTTCTCGGCGGGGCGCTTGCCCTCGCCCTGTCCACCGGCCTGCAGGCCGCCCCGCCGGCAGCCGGCGACCTGTTCAACGAGTTCTGGAGCCCGGCCAGGCCAGACCCCGCCGGCTGCAACTCGCTGCTGCTGAACAACAGCCCCCTGGGCCTGCCCCGCTGCATGCAGGCCAGCAAGACCCTGTACCACCTGCAGATGCTGCAGGACATCGCCGCGGCCAACGGCGGCACCCGCGCCGCGGGCCTGTCGGGCTACCAGGCCTCGGTGGACTACGTGAAACAGACCCTGGAGCAGGCCGGTTACCAGGTCACCTTGCAGCCCTTCCCCTTCACCGCGTTCTACCCCCAGGGCCCGGGCGAACTGGCCATGGTGGCGCCCACGCCGACCAGCTATGAGTGGGAGCAAGACTTCACCTACCTGTCGCAGACAGAAGCCGGCAACCTCACCGCCAGCGTCGCCGCGGTGGACCTGGCCCTGGGCCCGGACAACGCTTCCACCAGCGGCTGCGAGGCCGCGGACTTCGCCGGCTTCCCCGCCGGCGCCATCGCCCTGATCCAGCGCGGCGCCTGCAGCTTCCAGCAGAAGGCGGAGAACGCCGCGGCGGCCGGCGCCGCGGGCGCCATCATCTTCAACCAGGGCAACAGCGACGACCGCAAGGGCCTGCTCAACGCCACCCTGGGCGACGGCTACGAGGGCGACATTCCGGTGCTGTTCGCCACCTACGACCTCGGCGCGGCCTGGGCGAGCACCGCCGGCCTGCAGCTGCGCCTGCTGGTCGACGTGGTGCGCGAGAAGACCGAGACCTTCAACATCATCGCCGAGACGCGCCGGGGCAACCCGGACAACGTGGTGATGGTCGGCGCCCACCTCGACTCGGTATTCGAGGGTGGCGGCATCCAGGACAACGGCTCGGGCAGTGCCGCCGTGCTGGAAATGGCCCTGCAGATGCGCAAGGCCCGGCCGCGCAACAAGGTGCGCTTCGCCTGGTGGGGCGCCGAGGAGTCCGGCTTGGTCGGCTCGACCCACTACGTGCAGAACCTCAGCGCCGAGGAGAAGGCCAGGGTCAAGGTCTACCTGAACTTCGACATGATCGCCTCGCCGAACTTCGCCTATTTCATCTACGACGGCGACGGCTCGGACTTCGGCCTGCAGGGCCCGCCGGGCTCGGCGGCGGTGGAGAGGCTGTTCGAGACCTACTACCGCCTGCGCGCCCTGCCGTCGGAAGGCGACCAGATCAGCTTCCGTTCCGACTATGCGCAGTTCTTCCTCGACGGCATCGCCTTCGGCGGCCTGTTCACCGGCGCCGAAGTGCTGAAGAGCGCGGATCAGGCGGCCAAGTACGGCGGCGACGCCGGCGTGGCCTTCGACCCCTGCTACCACCAGGCCTGCGACAACGTCCTCAACATCAACCGCGAGGCCCTGGAGATCAACGGCGATGCCGCCGCCTTCGCCACCAGCTGGCTGTCGTTGTCGACCAAGATCATCGACGACGAGATCGCCGCGGCGCAGCAACCGAGCGCCCGCGCCTTCAGCCAGCAGAGGGCCGCCGCCTACGACATCACCCACTGGGGCAAGCACTGGGTCAAGTGACGCATCGCCCCTGACCCACAACGAAGAAGCCAGGCCCCCGGGCCTGGCTTCTTCGTAACAAGGCCCGGCAGGCGCTCGCCCTCCGGACCAAGGTCCCCCGCGGCGCTATCAGCTGCCGCTGCTAAGCGCATGCCCGGGGAAGTGCTCCTTGAACTGACGCTCGCTCTCCTCCAGGAGGCGACGCCCCTCCTCGATCTCTCGATTGCCGCGGGCCACCTGCTCACGGCCCTCCTCGAGGGCCCGCTCGGCCGAGTCGACCTGCTTCTCGCCCTTGCGGATGCGCTTCTCGCCGTCGCGCAGCAGCTCCGAGCCGCGATCCCAGTCCGCGGCAAACTGCTTTCTCAGTTCCACACGAGCCTGCGCCTCGTCGGCGTGTGCCCGCATCAGGTCGGCCGTGCTGGGCTGGCTGGCGCAACCGGCCAGCAGGGAGGAGACAAAGCCAACAGCGATATAAATGGAATGCTTGCTCATTGATAACCTCGACTCATGTGGACTGCTTTTCTCGCATCCCGCATGCTCACCGGCGCAGTCACTGCACTGGCGCATCCTTCCCTGAAGGCATCGGGCGCACTTCTTCTTGCAGACATGCTGACGAGTACGGAATCAGCACCTCAGTCATTGAGAAGACCAAAACTCCAACAAGGTCACACTACGGACAGAAATAATGCACGAGCACTTCGATCATCCATGGCTGGAAGTGCTCGTCATATTTTTCCTTGCTCAGCACATCGAGTCATACCATTCCTAACTGCGGCCAACAAAAAACCCGCTCGGGAGCGGGCTTTTCGGCTGATGCGGCGCGATCGGACTTAGTTGACCTTGGCGGCCAGCTCGCCCTTGGCGTAGCGCAGGTACATGGCGTCCAGGGACATCGGCTTGATCTTCGAGGCGTTGCCGGCGGTGCCGAAGGCCTCGTAGCGGGCGATGCAGATGTCGCGCATGGCCTCGACGGTCTTGGCGAAGAACTTGCGCGGGTCGAACTCGCTCGGGTGCTGGGCCATGAAGCGGCGCATGGCGCCGGTGGAGGCCAGACGCAGGTCGGTGTCGATGTTGACCTTGCGCACGCCGTGCTTGATGCCCTCGACGATCTCCTCGACCGGCACGCCGTAGGTTTCCTTGATGTCGCCGCCGAACTCGTTGATCACCGCCAGCCATTCCTGGGGCACCGAGCTGGAGCCGTGCATCACCAGGTGGGTGTCGGGGATGCGCGCGTGGATCGCCTTGATCCGGTCGATGGCGAGGATGTCGCCGGTCGGCGGCTTGGTGAACTTGTAGGCGCCGTGGCTGGTGCCGATGGCAATCGCCAGGGCATCGACCTGGGTGCGCTTGACGAAGTCGGCGGCCTCTTCCGGGTCGGTGAGCATCTGGCTGTGGTCCAGGGTGCCCTCGGCGCCGATGCCGTCTTCCTCGCCGGCCTGGCCGGTTTCCAGGCTGCCCAGGCAGCCCAGCTCGCCTTCCACCGACACGCCGCAGGCGTGGGCCATGGCCACGGTTTCCTGGGTCACGCGCACGTTGTAGTCGTAGTCGGCCGGGGTCTTGCCGTCTTCCTTGAGCGAGCCGTCCATCATCACCGAGCTGAAGCCCAGCTGGATCGAGCGCTGGCACACCGCCGGGCTGGTGCCGTGGTCCTGGTGCATGCACACCGGGATATGCGGGAATTCCTCGATGGCGGCGAGGATCAGGTGGCGCAGGAAGGGCGCACCGGCGTACTTGCGCGCCCCGGCCGAGGCCTGGACGATCACCGGCGAGTCGGTCCGGTCGGCCGCTTCCATGATGGCGCGCATCTGCTCGAGGTTGTTGACGTTGAAAGCCGGCACGCCGTAGCCGAATTCGGCGGCGTGGTCGAGCATCTGGCGCATGCTGATAAGTGCCATGGGGTACTTTCTCCCGGTGGGGGTCGTTAATCGGTGCAAGCCTGCCGCAGGGGCAGGCCGTGTTCAAGTCTCAAGGGACCGGGGGTCGGTTCCCGGTCCGCGGCGCAGCCGCCTCAGCCCTGGGCGCGCTGCTGCAGCACCTCGACGGCCGGCAGCACCTTGCCCTCGACGAACTCGAGGAAGGCGCCGCCGCCGGTGGAGATATAACTGATGCGCGCGGCCACGCCGTACTTGTCGATGGCCGCCAGGGTGTCGCCGCCGCCGGCGATGGAGAAGGCCGGGCTCTCGGCGATGGCTTCGGCCAGCACGCGGGTGCCGTTGCCGAACTGGTCGAATTCGAATACCCCGACCGGGCCGTTCCACAGGATGGTCCTGGACGACTTCAGCAGCTCGGCGAACTGCGCCGCGGTCTGCGGGCCGATGTCGAGGATCATGTCGTCCTCGGCCACCTCGGCCACCGCCTTGACGGTCGCCTCGGCGTCTTCGGCGAAGGCCTTGGCCACCACCACGTCCACCGGCAGCGGCACGCTGACCTTGGCGGCGATGGCGCGGGCCGTCTCGACCAGGTCGGCCTCGTACAGCGACTTGCCGACCGGCAGGCCGGCGGCGGCGAGGAAGGTGTTGGCGATGCCGCCACCGACGATCAGCTGGTCGCAGATCTGGCTGAGGCTGTTGAGCACGTCCAGCTTGGTCGACACCTTGGAGCCGGCGACGATGGCTGCCATGGGCGCCGCCGGGTTGCCCAGGGCCTTGCCCAGGGCGTCCAGCTCGGCGGCCAGCAGCGGGCCGGCGCAGGCGACCTGGGCGAACTTGGCCACGCCATGGGTCGAGCCCTGGGCGCGGTGGGCGGTGCCGAAGGCGTCCATGACGAACACGTCGCACAGCGCGGCGTACTGCTCGGCCAGCGCGTCGGCGTTCTTCTTCTCGCCCGGGTTGAAGCGCACGTTCTCCAGCAGCACCAGCTCGCCGGGCGCGACTTCGACGCCGCCCAGGTAGTCCTTGACCAGCGGCACGTCGCGGCCCAGGGCCTGGGACAGGTAGGCGGCCACCGGCGCCAGGCTGTCGGCCTCGCTGTACACGCCCTCTTCGGGACGCCCCAGGTGCGAGCAGACCAGCACCGCCGCGCCTTTCTCCAGGGCCAGCTTGAGGGTCGGCAGCGCCGCCAGGATGCGCGCATCGCTCGTCACCACACCGCCCTTCACCGGCACGTTGAGGTCTTCGCGGATCAGCACACGCTTACCCTGGAGGTCGAGGTCGATCATCTTCGCTATTGGTTTGAACGGCGTGGTCATGGCATCAGTCCTTCACGGGGGCTGGTTGTACGGTGGATACAGCTAGAAAGTGTTCGGCGACATCGAGCATGCGGTTGGCGAAACCCCACTCGTTGTCGAACCAGGCCAGCAGGTTGACCAGGCGCGGGCCGGAGACCCGGGTCTGGCTGCCGTCGACCACCGCCGAGTGGGGGTCGTGGTTGAAGTCGCAGCTGGCATGGGGCAGCTCGGTATAGGCGATCAGGCCCTTGAGCGGGCCTTCCTCGGCGGCCTGCCGCAGCACCCGGTTGATCTCGGCCGCCGAGGTGTCGCGGGCGGTCTGCAGGGTGATGTCCAGGCAGGAGACGTTGACCGTCGGCACGCGGATGGCCTTGGCCTGGATGCGCCCGGCCAGCTCCGGCAGCAGGCGCTCGATGCCCTTGGCCAGGCCGGTGGACACCGGGATCACCGACTGGAAGGCCGAGCGCGTGCGGCGCAGGTCCTCGTGGTGGTAGGCGTCGATCACCGGCTGGTCGTTCATCGCCGAGTGGATGGTGGTGATGGACACGTACTCCAGGCCCACCGCGTCGTTGAGCAGCTTGAGCAGCGGCACCCCGCAGTTGGTGGTGCAGGAGGCGTTGGACACCAGGCGCTCGGCTCCGCTCAGGCGCTGCTGGTTGACCCCGTAGACGATGGTGGCGTCGATATCCGCCTCGCCGGCCATCGGCTGGGAGAACAGCACCCGCGGCGCGCCGGCCTGCAGGAAGCGCTCGGCATCGGCGCGGGTGGTGTACTGGCCGGAGCACTCCAGCAGCAGGTCGATGTCCAGCGCCGCCCAGTCGATGCCTTCCGGCGCCTCCTCGCGCAGCACCTTCACGCAGTCGCCGTTGATGTGCAGGCAATCCCCCTCGACCCGCACCTCGCCGGGGAAGCGGCCGTGGGTGGAGTCGAAGCGGGTCAGGTATTCCAGGCTGGCCTGGTCGGCCAGATCGTTCAGCGCGACGATCTCCAGGCCCGCGTCGCTCCCGCGCTCGTGCAGGGCGCGCAGCACGCAGCGGCCGATGCGGCCGTAGCCGTTGAGGGCAACTCGATAGGGACGATGGGACATGGCGATCTCGATGGCAAAACGACCGTAGGATGGGTTGAGCGCAGCGATACCCAGGCTGCACCGCGATGGGTATCGGCGCTACGCGCCTCGACCCATCCTACGTGATCAGGCGTCCAGCAGCTCGGCGGCGGTTTCCAGGACGTTCTCCAGGGTGAAGCCGAAGTGCTCGAACAGCGCCGCCGCCGGCGCCGACTCGCCGAAGCTGGTCATGCCGATGACGCGGCCCTCGAGGCCGACGTACTTGTACCAGAAGTCGGCGTGGGCGGCCTCGATGGCGATCCGCGCGCCGACCTGCAGCGGCAGTACCGCCTGCTTGTAGCCGGCGTCCTGCTGGTCGAACACGCTGGTCGAAGGCATCGACACCACCCGCACCCGGCGGCCCTGCTGGCTCAGCGCGTCATAGGCCTGCACGGCGAGGCCGACTTCCGAACCGGTGGCGATGAGGATCAGCTCCGGCTCGCCGGCGCAGTCCTTGAGCACGTAGCCGCCGCGGGCGATATCGCCCAACTGGGCGGCGTCGCGGCTCTGGTGCGCCAGGTTCTGGCGGCTGAAGATCAGCGCGCTGGGGCCGTCGTTGCGCTCGATGGCGCACTTCCAGGCCACCGCCGACTCCACCGCGTCGGCCGGACGCCAGGTGTTGAGGTTCGGCGTGCAGCGCAGGCTGGCCAGCTGCTCGATCGGCTGGTGGGTCGGGCCGTCCTCGCCCAGGCCGATGGAGTCGTGGGTGTAGACGAACAGCACGCGCTTCTTGATCAGTGCGGCCATGCGCACGGCGTTGCAGGCGTACTCCATGAACACCAGGAAGGTGGCGCCGTAGGGAATGAAGCCGCCGTGCAGGGCGATGCCGTTCATGATCGCGCTCATGCCGAACTCGCGCACGCCGTAGAACATGTAGTTGCCGCTGGCATCTTCGGCCGAGACGCCCTGGCAGCCCTTCCACAGGGTCAGGTTGGAACCGGCCAGGTCGGCGGAGCCGCCGAGGAACTCCGGCAGCAGCGGGCCGAAGGCGTTCAGCGCGTTCTGGCTGGCCTTGCGGCTGGCGATGGTCTCGCCCTTGGCGGCGACTTCCTGGATGTAGGCGGCGGCCTTCTCGGCGAAGCCGGCCGGCAGCTCGCCCTTGATGCGCCGCTGGAACTCGGCGGCCAGTTCCGGATAGGCGGCGGCGTAGGCGGCGAAGCGCTCGTTCCACTCGGCCTCGGCGGCGGCGCCGGCCTGCTTGGCGTCCCATTCGGCGTAGATGTCCGCGGGGATCTCGAACGGACCATGCTCCCAGCCCAGGGTGGCACGGGTCAGGGCGATCTCGTCGACGCCCAGCGGCGCGCCGTGGCAATCTTCCTTGCCCTGCTTGTTCGGCGAGCCGAAGCCGATGGTGGTCTTGCAGCAGATCAGGGTCGGCTGCGCGCTCTTGCGCGCGGTGTCGATGGCCATCTTGATCTCTTCGGCGTCGTGGCCGTCGACGTTGCGGATCACCTGCCAGCCGTAGGCCTCGAAGCGATTCGGCGTGTCGTCGGTGAACCAGCCCTCGACCTCGCCGTCGATGGAGATGCCGTTGTCGTCGTAGAAGGCGATCAGCTTGCCCAGACCGAGGGTGCCGGCCAGGGAGCAGACCTCATGGCTGATGCCTTCCATCATGCAGCCGTCGCCGAGGAACACGTAGGTGTTGTGGTCGACGATGCTGTGGCCTTCGCGGTTGAACTGCGCGGCCAGGACCTTCTCGGCGATGGCCAGGCCCACGGCATTGGCCAGGCCCTGGCCGAGCGGGCCGGTGGTGGTCTCCACGCCCGGGGTATAGCCATATTCCGGGTGGCCCGGGGTGCGGCTGCCCATCTGGCGGAACTGCTTGAGGTCCTCGATACCCAGGTCGTAGCCGGTCAGGTGCAGCAACGAATAGATCAGCATCGAGCCGTGGCCGTTGGACAGCACGAAGCGGTCGCGGTCGGCGAACTCGGGGTTGCTCGGGTTGTGCTTGAGGTAGTCGCGCCACAGCACCTCGGCGATATCCGCCATGCCCATCGGGGCACCGGGGTGGCCGCTGTTGGCTTTCTGCACGGCATCCATGCTCAGGGCACGAATGGCATTGGCACGCTCACGACGGCTGGGCATCGCTGAATCTCCTGCGGGGGCTGTTCACGAAAAAGGCGGCCATTTTCGCCCAGCCAGGCGCCGCGGGGCAATGACAGATGGTCGCGGCCCGCGGTTTTCTCGGCCTTGCTGCGACCTCCACGGGGCAAATCGCGCCACGCCCAGGCAATATCAAAACATTTTGATATTGCTGTTGCTGGATGAAAAATGACCGACTAGACTTCGCGCCCCATGAACCTGCGCATCCCCCAGCTGAGCTTCGAGCCCGCCGACGAACTGGCCGCCCTGTGCAAGGCCGGCGGCGACCCGCTGCGCCTGAACGTGCTGCGCGCCCTGGCCAACGACTCGTTCGGCGTGCTGGAACTGGCGCAGATCTTCGCCATCGGCCAGTCGGGCATGAGCCATCACCTCAAGGTGCTGGCCCAGGCCGGCCTGGTGGCCACGCGCCGCGAGGGCAACGCGGTGTTCTACCGCCGCGCCCTGGCCCAGGGCGACGCCCTCGGCGGCACCCTGCACGCCGCGCTGCTGAACGAAGCCGACGGCCTGGCGCTGCCGGCCGAGGCCCAGGCGCGCATCGCCGAGGTGCATGCCCGGCGGGCGGCGACCAGCCGCGACTTCTTCGCCCGCACGGCGGCCAGCTTCCAGGCCCAGCAGGACCTGATCGCCGGCCTGCCGCAGTACCGCGACAGCATGCTGGCGCTGCTCGACGCCCTGGACCTGGCGAACGAGGCCACGGCCCTGGAGGTCGGCCCCGGCGACGGCGGTTTCCTGCCCGAGCTGGCGCGGCGTTTCAAGCGGGTCACCGCGCTGGACAACAGTCCGGCGATGCTCGAGCTGGCGCGCCAGCGCTGCGACAAGCACGGCCTGGACAACGTCGAGCTGCGCCTGGCCGACGCCTTGAATGACGATTACCCGAGTGCCGATTGCCTGGTGCTGAACATGGTCCTGCACCATTTCGCCGCACCGGCCGAGGCGCTGAAACAGCTGGCGCAACGCGTGAACGGCGGCGGCAGCCTGCTGATCAGCGAGTTGTGCAGCCACAACCAGAGCTGGGCCAGGCAGGCCTGCGGCGATCTCTGGCTGGGCTTCGAACAGGACGACCTGGCCCGCTGGGCCAGCGCCGCGGGGCTCATACCCGGCGACAGCCAGTACGTGGGCCTGCGCAATGGTTTCCAGATTCAGGTGCGGCATTTCGCCAAACCGGATGAACACACCGGCCCACGGGCCACCCTCACCCACCGGTAATTAATTTAGGAAGACCGATAGATGAGCGACTACTCCCTGTTTACCTCCGAGTCCGTGTCCGAAGGCCATCCGGACAAGATCGCCGACCAGATCTCCGACGCGGTGCTCGATGCCATCATCGCCCAGGACAAGTATGCCCGCGTGGCCTGCGAGACCCTGGTCAAGACCGGCGTGGCGATCATCGCCGGCGAAGTCACCACCAGCGCCTGGGTCGACCTGGAAGAGCTGGTGCGCAAGGTCATCATCGACATCGGCTACGACAGCTCCGACGTCGGCTTCGACGGCGCCACCTGCGGCATCATCAACATCATCGGCAAGCAGTCCCCGGACATCAACCAGGGCGTCGACCGGGCCAAGCCGGAAGACCAGGGCGCCGGCGACCAGGGCCTGATGTTCGGCTACGCCAGCAACGAGACCGACGTGCTGATGCCGGCGCCGATCTGCTTCAGCCACCGCCTGGTCGAGCGCCAGGCCGAGGCGCGCAAGTCCGGCCTGCTGCCGTGGCTGCGCCCGGACGCCAAGAGCCAGGTCACCTGCCGCTACGAGAACGGCAAGGTCACCGGCATCGACGCCGTGGTGCTGTCCACCCAGCACAACCCGGACGTCAGCTACAACGACCTGCGCGAAGGGGTGATGGAGCTGATCGTCAAGCACGTGCTGCCGGCCGAACTGCTGCACAAGGACACCCAGTTCCACATCAACCCCACCGGCCAGTTCATCATCGGCGGCCCGGTAGGCGACTGCGGCCTGACCGGGCGCAAGATCATCGTCGACTCCTACGGCGGCATGGCCCGCCACGGTGGCGGCGCCTTCTCCGGCAAGGACCCGTCCAAGGTCGACCGCAGCGCCGCCTACGCCGGCCGCTACGTGGCCAAGAACATCGTCGCCGCCGGCCTGGCCGAGCGCTGCGAGATCCAGGTGTCCTACGCCATCGGCGTGGCCCAGCCGACCTCCATCTCGATCAACACCTTCGGCACCAACAAGGTCAGCGACGACACCATCATCAAGCTGGTGCGCGAGGTCTTCGACCTGCGCCCCTACGCCATCACCACGATGCTCGACCTGCTGCACCCGATGTACCAGCCGACCGCGGCCTATGGCCACTTCGGCCGCGAGCCGGTGGAGATGAGCTACGGCGACGACAGCTTCACCGCCTTCACCTGGGAGAAGACCGACAAGGCCGCCGAACTGCGCGCCGCCGCCGGCCTGTAACCCCCCCGGAACCACGAAAAAGCCCCGCATCCGCGGGGCTTTTTCGTTGGCTCACAGCAAGCCGGGCCGATCGCTCAGAACGCGCGGAACTCCTGGTGGCAAGCCTCACAGCTGTCCTCGACGCGCTGCATCGCCGGCGCCAGCGTCCGCTCGCGCAGCGGCCTGGCGGTCGTGGCCGCGACCAGCGCGGCGGTGGCCCCCTCCAGCTCACGGGCCAGCTGCTGGAAACGCGCCTGGCGCTGCCATACCTCGTCCTTGGCCTGGCTGCCGTCCTCCTCCCTGACCTGGGGAAAGTGCTGCCAGGGCGCGCGCGCCAGCCGGTCCAGCTCGGCGGCGCCGCTGACGAAGCGCTGTTCGTCGAAGGCGAGGCGCCCGCGCAGCATGCCGCCGAGGTCCTCGCTGGTCTTGAGCATCTGCTTGAAGATGGCCTGGCGCTGGCCCAGGGGCGAGTCGGGGTCGACCTCGCCGCAGGCGACGAGGGCCAGGCTGGCGAGCAGAATGGGCAGGGCGATTGTCAGTTTCATGGACCATGGATTCGGCGGCGAAGGCGGACCACAGTATCCCCACTCGCGACGCCCCGGCCAAGCGCGGTGTTTTGCCGCAGATGTCGGCGCAGCGGCGACGGAAAGCCTTGGGCTTGGCCGCCGGCCTGGCTATAATCCGCAGGCTTCACGCGACCGGCACCGCTCCGGGCGCGCCCGCCACCCGTCCGAGGGGCGCTGCAGCAAGCCTCATTAACAGAGGATTTGTCAGGCTCGGATGGGGCGTTATCCATACGCATCAACGGCGCCCATTCGCAGACAACGAATGGAGAACTCAGTTATGAGCGCTGTACTGACGCCTGCCGGTTTCACCGACTACAAGGTCGCCGACATTGCCCTGGCCGCCTGGGGCCGCCGCGAGCTGATCATCGCCGAGTCCGAGATGCCGGCGCTGATGGGCCTGCGCCGCAAGTATGCCGTCGAGCAACCGCTCAAGGGCGCGAAGATCCTCGGCTGCATCCACATGACCATCCAGACCGGCGTGCTGATCGAGACCCTGATCGCCCTGGGCGCCGAGGTGCGCTGGTCGAGCTGCAACATCTTCTCCACCCAGGACCAGGCCGCCGCTGCCATCGCCGCCGCCGGCATCCCGGTGTTCGCCTGGAAGGGCGAGACCGAGGCCGAGTACGAGTGGTGCATCGAGCAGACCATCCTGAAAGACGGTAAGCCGTGGGACGCCAACATGGTGCTGGACGACGGCGGCGACCTGACCGAAATCCTGCACAAGAAATACCCGGCGATGCTCGACAAGATCCACGGCATCACCGAGGAGACCACCACTGGCGTGCACCGCCTGCTCGACATGCTCAAGGCCGGCAGCCTGAAAGTCCCGGCGATCAACGTCAACGACTCGGTGACCAAGAGCAAGAACGACAACAAGTACGGCTGCCGTCACAGCCTCAACGACGCCATCAAGCGCGGCACCGACCACCTGCTGTCGGGCAAGCAGGCCCTGGTTATCGGCTACGGCGACGTGGGCAAGGGCTCGGCGCAGTCGCTGCGCCAGGAAGGCATGATCGTCAAGGTCAGCGAAGTCGACCCGATCTGCGCCATGCAGGCCTGCATGGACGGCTTCGAGTTGGTCTCGCCGTACCAGAACGGCCTCAACGACGGCACCGAGGCCAGCGTTGACGCCGCCCTGCTGGGCAAGATCGACCTGATCGTGACCACCACCGGCAACGTCAACGTGTGCGACGCCGGCATGCTCAAGGCCCTGAAGAAGCGCGCCGTGGTGTGCAACATCGGTCACTTCGACAACGAGATCGACACCGCCTTCATGCGCAAGAACTGGGGTTGGGAAGAGGTCAAGCCGCAGGTGCACAAGATCCACCGCACCGGCAAGGATATCGATCCGGCCAACGACGACTACCTGATCCTGCTGGCCGAAGGCCGCCTAGTCAACCTGGGCAATGCCACCGGCCACCCGAGCCGGATCATGGACGGCTCCTTCGCCAACCAGGTGCTGGCGCAGATCCACCTGTTCGGCCAGAAGTTCGCCGAGCTGCCGGCCAGCGAGAAGGCCGCGCGCCTGTGCGTAGAGGTGCTGCCGAAGAAGCTCGACGAGGAAGTGGCGCTGGAGATGGTCAAGGGCTTCGGCGGCGTGGTCACCCAGTTGACGCCCAAGCAGGCCGAGTACATCGGCGTGACCGTGGACGGTCCGTTCAAGCCGGACAGCTACCGCTACTGATCGCCCTGGGGTGGAAACGGCCAACGGCCTTTTCCACCCGGCCATTCCAGGCGGTGGAAAGCGCTGCGCGCGCTTTCCACCCTATGCCGCTAAGGACTTCTCTCCATGTTTCAAGAACGCAGCTACAGCTTCGAGTTCTTCCCCGCGAAGACCGAGGCCGGGCATGAAAAACTGCTGGATACCGCACGCCAACTGGCCGCCTACAAGCCCGATTTCTTCTCCTGCACCTACGGCGCCGGCGGCTCCACCCGCGACCGCACGGTTTCCACGGTGCTGCAGCTGAATGACGAAGTACAGGTGTCCACCGCCCCCCACCTGTCCTGCGTCGGCGACAGCAAGGCCGAACTGCGGCAGTTGCTGAACCTGTACAAGGATGCCGGCATCCGGCGCATCGTCGCCCTGCGCGGCGACCTGCCATCCGGCATGGGCCTGGCCAGCGGCGAACTGCGCTATGCCAATGAACTGGTCGGCTTCATCCGCGAGGAAACCGGCGACCACTTCCACATCGAGATCGCCGCCTACCCGGAAATGCACCCCCAGGCGCGCAACTTCGAGGCCGATATCGCCAACTTCGTGCGCAAGGCCCAGGCCGGCGCCAGCAGCGCCATCACCCAGTACTTCTTCAACGTCGACAGCTACTTCTACTTCGTCGAGCGGGTGCGCAAGCTCGGCGTCGACATCCCGGTGGTGCCCGGCATCATGCCGATCACCAACTACAGCAAGCTGGCGCGCTTCTCCGATGCCTGCGGCGCGGAGATTCCACGCTGGGTGCGCAAGCAGCTGGAGGCCTACGGCGACGACAGCGACAGCATCCGCGCCTACGGCGAGCAGGTGGTCAGCGAGATGTGCGAACGCCTGCTACAAGGCGGCGCGCCGGGCCTGCACTTCTACACCATGAACCTGGCCGGCCCCAGCCTGGCGATCTGGAACAACCTCAAGCTGTCCGCCTGAGGGCGTCAGGCGCCGTGGCACCGGTCAACCCCCGGCACCACGGCGCGGCGGCGACCCGGCCGTCACCCGGCCGCGCTCTTTGCACGCTCGTCTCAGCGGCGTATTCTGGCCCGATGACGGCCCTCCTACGCGCCCTGCTCGCCCTCCTCCTGCTCGCCGCACCGGGCCTGAGCGCCCATGGCCAGCCCCTGCGCATCGTCAGCGAGGCCTGGGCGCCCTATGTCTACGAGGAGCGCGGGCAGTTGCGCGGCCTGGACTACGAGGCGACGGCCATCGTCCTGCAGCGCCTGGGCATCGACGCCGAATGGCAGCTGATGCCCTGGAAGCGCTGCCTGGCGGCCCTGCAGCAGGGCCAGGCCGATGCGATACTCGACGTGTTCCAGACCGCCGAGCGCCAGGCCGGCATGCTGTTCCCCGCCGAGCCGCTGTCGGAGGTCGAGTTCGTCCTGTTCCACGCCCGGGCGCGACCGCACCCCTTTCGCCGCCTGGCCGACCTGCACGGCCTGAAAGTCGGCGTGTCGGCCGGCTACTGGTACGCCAACCGCGCGTTCCGCGAATCCACCGCCTTCACCCGGGAACCGGCGCCGGACCATGCGGCCAACTTCGGCAAACTGCTGCGCAATCGCGTCGATCTGGTGATCAACGACCACCGCGCCGGCCACTACCTGCTGAGCCGGATGAACCTGAGCGAGGCGATCGGCCACAGCCCCCGGGTGGTCAGCCGCGACCGGCTGTACCTGGGCCTGCGCCGCGACGCCGAACTCGAAAAGCTAGCCGTGCGCTTCGCCGAGGCGCTGCGGCGCTTCAAGGGCGAGCCGGCCTATACGGCCCTGCTCGAGCGCTATGCGTCGCCCTCGACGACGCACGCCACCCCCGCTCCGGAGGCGGAACAGCCGACCCTCTGAGGCGCAGCCGGCGCTCCCGCCCTAGGCCACCACCTTGTAGCTCGGCACATAGTCGCTGCCGCCCGGCAGCTTCATGCGCTGCTGATCGACGAAGGCCTGCAGCAGGCGATCCAGCGGCCGCATGATGCCCTCGTCGCCGGTGATCTGGTACGGCCCATGCTCCTCGATCAGGCGGATGCCCTGGACCTTCACATTGCCGGCGACTATGCCGGAGAACGCCCGGCGCAGCTGCGCCGCCAGCTCGTGCACCGGCTGGTCGCGGGTCAGGTTGAGGCCGGCCATGTTTTCATGGGTGGGCTCGAAGGGGCGCTGGAAGCTCTCATCGATCTTCAGCAGCCAGTTGAAGTGGAAGGCATCGTTGCGCTCGCGGCGGAACTGGGTGACCGCCTTGATGCCCAGGGCCATCTCCCGCGCCACCCGGGCCGGATCGTCGACGATGATCTGGTAGCGCTGCTGCGCCTCCTGGCCCAGGGTGGCGCCGATGAACTCGTGCAACTGCTGCAGGTAGGGCTCGGCGCTGCGCGGCCCGGTGAGGATCAGCGGGAAAGGCAGGTCCTTGTTGTCCGGGTGCATCAGGATGCCGAGGAAATACAGGAACTCCTCGGCGGTGCCGGCGCCGCCGGGGAAGATGATGATGCCGTGCCCCACCCGCACGAAGGCCTCCAGACGCTTCTCGATATCCGGCAGGATCACCAGCTCGTTGACGATCGGGTTGGGCGCCTCGGCGGCGATGATGCCCGGCTCGGTCAGCCCCAGGTAGCGGCCGGTGACGTTGCGCTGCTTGGCATGGGCGATGGTGGCGCCCTTCATCGGCCCCTTCATCACCCCGGGACCGCAGCCGGTGCAGACGTCGAGGCCGCGCAGGCCCAGCTCGTGGCCGACGATCTTGGTGTACTTGTACTCCTCGCGGTTGATCGAGTGCCCGCCCCAGCACACCACGATCTTCGGCTCCACGCCGGCGCGCAGGGTGCGGGCGTTGCGCAGCAGGTGGAAGACATAGTCGGTGATGCCCTGGGAGCTCTCGAAGTCGACCCGCTTGTTCTCCAGCTCGCTCTGGGTGTAGACGATGTCGCGCAGGGCGCTGAACAGCATCTCGCGGGTGCTGGCGATCATCTCGCCGTCGACGAAGGCATCGGCCGGCGCGTTCAGCAATTCCAGACGAATGCCGCGATCCTGCTGGTGGATGCGCACCTCGAAGTCCGGATAGGCCTCCAGGATGGTCTTGGCGTTGTCGCTGCTCGAGCCGGTATTGAGGATCGCCAGGGCGCACTGGCGAAACAGCGCATAGACACTGCCGCAGCCGGTCTCGCGCAGCTGCTGCACTTCGCGCTGGGACAGGGTCTCCAGGCTGCCCTTGGGCGACACCGAAGCATTGGTGGTATTTCTCTTGGCCATGCAGGCGCTCCATCGTGGTGAGGCCGACCACGCCCCGAAAGGCTGATCGTTCAGTCAAGTTATAGCCCAGCGCCCGCCCGAGCCGGATAGCGGCCGGTGACACCAGGCTGGATCGGGGTGGTTCCTCGCCCTGCCGACTGGGCGGGGCAGGTCGCCGAACGGCTCGGTGGCAGAGTGCCCGGCCGCGCGCGGTAATCGCTGGCCGCATGATCTCCGACGCGGCGAAACTTTGCACGCAGGGCTTGCGCCCTCGCCGCCCAGCCGCCGCGGCAGGCGGCGCGCCCAAGCGGGGCCCCGCGCGGGCTCGCGGGTCACCGCCGCGGCGGGCGACGCGAGGCACCCCATGACGCAACTGTTCTGTTATACTCGGGCCTCCCCGCCAGGCTTGCGCCCGGATGCTAGCCCCCAGTGGCCAGCAGTACCGGACGGGATTGCGCGCACCACGCCGCGATTCAAGCCAGGCAATACACCCCATAGGGCCTCGCCCTCACTAGACAGGATTGCACATGTCCTTTGCCTCCCTCGGTCTCTCCGAGGCTTTAGTCCGTGCGGTCGAATCCGTCGGCTACACCCAGCCCACTCCGGTGCAACAGCGGGCCATCCCCGCCGTGTTGCAAGGTCGCGACCTGATGGTGGCGGCCCAGACGGGTACAGGTAAGACAGGCGGTTTTGCCCTGCCGATCCTCGAGCGACTGTTCCCCAACGGTCACCCGGATCGCGAACACCGCCACGGCCCCAAGCAGCCGCGCGTGCTGGTGTTGACCCCCACCCGCGAACTGGCCGCCCAGGTCCATGACAGCTTCAAGGCCTACGCCCGCGACCTGAAGTTCGTCAGCGCCTGTATCTTCGGCGGCGTTGGCATGAACCCCCAGATTCAGGCCCTGGCCAAGGGCGTCGACGTCCTGGTGGCCTGCCCCGGTCGCCTGCTCGACCTGACCAACCAGAAGGCCATCGACCTCTCCCACGTGGAGATCCTGGTCCTCGACGAAGCCGACCGCATGCTCGACATGGGCTTCATCCATGACGTCAAGAAGGTCCTCGCCAAGCTGCCGACCAAGCGGCAGAACCTGCTGTTCTCGGCGACCTTCTCCAAGGACATCACCGACCTGGCCGGCAAGCTGCTGCACAACCCCGAGCGCATCGAGGTGACGCCGCCGAACACCACGGTCGAGCGCATCGAGCAGCGCGTGTTCCGCCTGCAGGCCAGCCACAAGCGCGCCCTGCTCGCCCACCTGGTCACCGCCGGCGCCTGGGAACAGGTGCTGGTCTTCACCCGCACCAAGCACGGCGCCAACCGCCTGGCCGAGTACCTCGACAAGCACGGCCTGCCGGCCGTGGCGATCCACGGCAACAAGAGCCAGAACGCCCGCACCAAGGCCCTGGCCGACTTCAAGGCGAATCAGGTGCGCATCCTGGTCGCCACCGACATCGCCGCCCGCGGCCTGGACATCGACCAGCTGCCCCACGTGGTCAACTTCGAGCTGCCCAACGTCGAGGAAGACTACGTGCACCGCATCGGCCGCACCGGCCGGGCCGGGCGCAGCGGCGAGGCGATCTCGCTGGTCGCCCCGGACGAAGAGAAGCTGCTCAAGGGCATCGAACGGATGACCAAGCAGAAGATTCCGGACGGTGACCTGATGGGCTTCGATGCCAGCAAGGTCGAGGCCGAGCGCCCGGAAGTACGCGAGCCGCAGAAACCCCGCCCGCCCCGTGGCGGCGGCGGTGGTGGCGAGCGCCACGGCAGCGGGCGCAAGGACAAGGGCAAGGACAGCGGCAAGAGCAAGGCGCAGCCGGCTCGCGGCCAGCAACAACCGCGCGCGGCGCGCCCGGTCGCCGCGGCCATCCCCGCCTTGCCCCCCGACCGGGCACCGGACGAGTTCCGCGACGACGAGATCGACAACTTCGGCAACCGGGTCGACTACGTCAGTCCGCACCAGAACAAGCCGCAGAACCGCGGCCGGCGCCCCGGCGCCGCGGCGGCCGCCACGCCCGGGCAAGGCCCGCGCAGCCAGGGCAAGGGACCACGCACCGGCGGCGGCCAGAGCCAGGCTCAGGGCAAGCGCCAGGGCGGCCAAGGCCGTAACGGCAACGGTCGTGCCCGCGCGCCCCGCGACAGCAGCATCGCCCTCAACCGCGACGAGCTGCCGCGCCAGGAGCCGGTCGTGAAGAGCGCCCGCGACAAGCAGCCGGTGATCATGCACAAGGGCTCGCGCAGCGAGCGCTTCCCGACGCCGGAGCAGCTCGACGAGCTGTCGAACAACCGCCCGCGCGGCGAGAAGCCGGCCCTGCTGACCCGTAACCGCGACAGCTAAGGCCGCCAGCACAGGGATGGCGCCGACCCTGTCGGCGCTGCCCGTGATGCGGAAACGAAAAAGCCGACCCCGGGGTCGGCTTTTTCGTTTCCGCGGGACACCCGGGCTTACTGGCGCACGCCTTCCACCGAGATGGTCAGCTCGACTTCCTCGGAAGCCGGGCCCAGGTCCATGGTGATGCCGAAGTCCTTGAGCTTCAGCTTGGTCGAGCCGGAGAAGCCGGCGCGGTAGCCGCCCCAGGGATCCTCGCCCTCACCGATGAAGGTGGCGGCGATCACCACCGGCTTGGTCACGCCGTTCAGGCTCAGGTTGCCGGTGATGTCGGCCGTGCCTGCTCCCGTGCTCTTCACCGCGGTGGACTCGAAGGTGGCCTGCGGATGCTTGCCGACGCTGAGGAAGTCGTCGCTGCGCAGGTGCTTGTCCCGTTCGGCGTGATTGGTATCGACGCTGGCGGTGTCCAGGCTGACCTTGACCTTGCTCGCCTGCGGATTCTTTTCGTCGTAACTGAACTGGCCCTCGAACTCCTTGAAGGTGCCGTACAGCCAGCTGTAGCCCAGGTGGCTGATCTTGAAGTTGACGAAGGCGTGCTGGCCTTCGGTGTCGATCACATAGTCGGCGGCCAGGGCCTGGCCGGCGCCGAACAGGGCCGAGCCGATGGCCAGCGCGGCGAGGGTGTTTTTCAGCATGACGAATCTCCTTGTGAGATGGGGGGGATCGAAGCGTGGAATCTTGCGAGACGGCCGACCGCGGTCAACGCCCGAGCATGCGCCTCAAGGTGGCGTCGCGATCGATGAAGTGATGCTTGAGCGCGGCCAGCGCGTGGACCCCGGCGAAGATCACCAGGGCCCAGGCCAGGTACTCGTGCACCAGCCCGGCCAGGTCTTCCTGGCGCGGAATGCTGGTCAGCGTCGCCGGCACCTCGAACAGGCCGAATACGGCAATGCCGCGCCCTTCGGCGGTGGAGATCAGGTAGCCGGAGATCATCAGCACGAACAGCCCGAAATAGAGAGAGGAGTGGCCGAGACGACTGCCCAGGCGGGTCAGCCGGCCATGGCTCGGCAGGCTCGCCGGGGGCGGGCTGACCCGGCGCCAGAGCATGCGCGCGAGCATCACCGCGAACAGCAGCAGGCCGATGCTCTTGTGCAGCTCCGGCGCGGTCTTGTACCAGGGGCTGTAGTAATTCAGACCGACCATCCAGTAGCCCAGGCCGAACAGGCCGAACACGGCCAGGGCCACCAACCAGTGCAAGAGAATGCTGACCAGGCCGTAACGATCGGCCGAATTGCGCCACTGCATCAAGGACAAGCTCCACGTAGAGGGCCGCGCACCCGCGGTGCGCGAAAACTGCCGGCAAGACTAACAACAAAACTATCGATTAAACGCGAAAAAATTCGCTCTGAAATATCGATAAATACGAACAGTAACAGGCCCTACCGGACCAGCCGGATTGGTCCTGCGCACGGCCCGAAGGTTCAACGCAGGTCGCCCGGCGGCGCTTCAGGCAGGACGAACGGCAGGCGCGGGCGGCCGCCGCCCGGGCGGATACCCGCGCCATCGCCGCGAACACATCTGATAGGCTTGCCGCTGATGATTGGGAGAGCGTTTCGATGAGCCTGAATGACCACTGGATGCAACGCGACCTGGCCGTGCTCTGGCACCCCTGCACCCAGATGAAAGACCACGAACAGCTGCCCCTGGTGCCGATCAGACGCGGCGAGGGCGTATGGCTGGAAGACTTCGACGGCAAGCGCTATATCGACGCGGTCAGCTCCTGGTGGGTCAACGTGTTCGGCCACTCCAACCCGCGCATCAACCAGCGCATCAAGGACCAGGTCGACCAGCTGGAGCACGTGATTCTCGCCGGCTTCAGCCATGCGCCGGTGATCGAGCTGTCCGAGCGCCTGGTCAAGCTGACCCCGGCCGGACTGGACCGGGTGTTCTACGCCGACAACGGCTCGTCGTGCATCGAAGTGGCGCTGAAGATGAGCTTCCACTACTGGCTCAACGTCGGCCAGCCTGCGAAGAAGCGCTTCGTCACCCTGAGCAACAGCTATCACGGCGAAACCGTGGCGGCGATGTCGGTCGGCGACGTGGCGCTGTTCACCGACACCTACAAGGCGCTGCTGCTCGACACCCTCAAGGTGCCCAGCCCGGACTGCTTCCACCGCCCCGAGGGGATGAGCTGGGAGGCGCACTCGCGGGCCATGTTCGCCCACATGGAGCAGTGCCTGGCCGAGCATCACCGGGAAGTCGCCGCGGTGATAGTCGAGCCGCTGATCCAGGGCGCCGGGGGCATGCGCATGTACCACCCGATCTATCTCAGGCTGCTGCGCGAGGCCTGCGACCGCTACGGCGTGCACCTGATCCACGACGAGATCGCCGTCGGCTTCGGCCGCACCGGGACGATGTTCGCCTGCGAGCAGGCCGGCATCCGCCCGGACTTCCTCTGCCTGTCCAAGGCCCTGACCGGCGGCTACCTGCCGCTGGCCGCCTGCCTGACCACCGACACCGTCTACCAGGCCTTCTACGACGACTACTCGACCCTGCGCGCCTTCCTCCACTCGCACAGCTACACCGGCAACCCCCTGGCCTGCGCCGCCGCCTTGGCGACCCTGGACATCTTCGAGCAGGACGACGTCATCGAGGCCAACAAGGCGCTGGCCGCGCGCATGGCCAGCGCCACCGCACACCTGGCCGAGCACGCCCATGTCGCCGAGGTGCGCCAGACCGGCATGGCCCTGGCCGTGGAGATGGTGCAGGACAAAGCGAGCAAGACCACCTACCCCTGGCAGGAGCGCCGCGGCCTCAAGGTCTTCCAGCACGCCCTGAGCCGCGGCGCCCTGCTGCGTCCCCTGGGCAGCGTGGTGTACTTCCTGCCGCCGTACGTGATCAGCCCGGAGCAGATCGACTTCCTCGCCGAGGT
Source organism: Pseudomonas lalucatii (assembly GCF_018398425.1). Classification (NCBI taxonomy): domain Bacteria; kingdom Pseudomonadati; phylum Pseudomonadota; class Gammaproteobacteria; order Pseudomonadales; family Pseudomonadaceae; genus Pseudomonas; species Pseudomonas lalucatii. The sequence goes on from NZ_JADPMV010000002.1 coordinate 1,582,589, forward strand.
CGCCAGCGAGGGTATCGACATCGCCACCCGCGACGCGGTCAGCGTGGCGGTGCCGCGCGGCGCCCGCACCGACTTCCGCGACCCCGGCTGAGCCGGCCGCGGAAAGGCCAGGCCCGCTACAAGCAGCGCGGCGATAAGGGTAAGCTTGGCGCCTTCCGCCCAAGGCTTACCCTGCAGACCCATGCGCCTCTCCCGTTTCTTCGTCGACGCCCCCCTCGCCCTCGGCCAGCACCAGCTGCCGGAGGCCCAGGCCCACTACATCGGCCGCGTGCTGCGCCACACGGTCGGCGATACGCTGCAGCTGTTCGACGGCAGCGGCCGGGAATACCTCGGCGAGCTGATCGAGGTGGGCAAGAAGAGCGTGCGCGTGGAGCTGCGCGAGACCTTCGCCGGCCTGGCCGAATCGCCGCTGCACATCCATCTGGGCCAGGGCCTGTCGCGCGGCGAGCGGATGGACTGGGCCATCCAGAAAGCCTGCGAACTGGGCGCCAACGCGATCAGCCCGATCGTCAGCGAACGCTGCGAGGTACGCCTCAAGGACGAGCGCGCCGACAAGCGCATGAGCCACTGGCGCCAGGTGACGATCAGCGCCTGCGAGCAGTGCGGCCGTTCGGTGCTGCCGATCCTCCACCCGCCGATCACCCTGAGCGAGTGGCTGCAACGGGTCGAGGCGCAGCTCAAGCTGGTCCTGCACCCGGTAGCCGAGCCGCTGGCCAGCCATGCCCGCCCGCAGTCGCTGGCCTTCCTGATCGGCCCGGAGGGCGGCCTGGCGGATGCCGAGGTGGCCCAGGCCCGAGCTGCCGGCTTCCACGCCGCGCGCCTCGGCCCGCGGGTCTTGCGCACCGAAACGGCGCCGGTGGTGGCGCTTTCCGTCGCCCAGCAGCTGTGGGGAGACTTCTAGTCCAGGCGCACGACGTGTCGCATCGCTGTAACAAGATGTGACTAGCGTGAATGGCAAGCTCCCGCCCTTCTGGCATGCTCCGCAGGCCAAAAGCGTACCCTCGGTCTACCACCGAGCGCCGCTCTTTGCTCTGGCCGGCCCTTGGCGCCGGACCGTCCTCCAATAACAATTCGCCGGGGGCAGGGGTTTCCCAAAAGGAAGCCACCGCAAGCCCTCAGCCCCAAGGAGCACTACATGAACGAACTGGTCTCGACCCTAAACGGACTGGTCTGGAGCCCTGCACTGATCTATCTGTGCCTCGGCGTCGGCCTGTATTTCACCCTGCGAGGTCGCTTCCTCCAGGTGCGCCATTTCAAGGAAATGATCCGCCTGATCTTCGCCAAGCGCACCAGCAGCCATGGCATCTCCTCCTTCCAGGCCCTGACCATGACCCTCGCCGGTCGCGTGGGTACCGGTAACATCGCCGGCGTGGCCACGGCCATCACCTTCGGCGGCCCGGGTGCCGTGTTCTGGATGTGGATGGTCGCCTTCCTCGGCGCCAGCTCGGCCTTTATCGAGTCGACCCTGGGCCAGGTCTACAAGGAAGACATCGACGGCCAGCACCGCGGCGGTCCGGCCTTCTATATCGAGAAGGGCCTGGGCATGAAGTGGTACGCCTGGATCTTCGCCCTGGTCACCGTGATCGCCTGCGGCCTGCTGCTGCCGGGTGTTCAGGCCAACTCCATCGGCTCCGGACTGAGCAACGCCATGGGCATCGACCCGAGCACCACCGCGGCGGTGCTGGCGGTCATGCTCGGCCTGATCATCTTCGGCGGCATCAAGCGCATCGCCACCTTCGCCGAGGTCGTGGTGCCCTTCATGGCACTGAGCTACATCATCGTCGCCTGCGTGATCATCGGCCTGAACATCGAGCAGCTGCCCGGCGTGGTCGCACTGATCCTCGAAAGCGCCTTCGGCATGGAGGCCGGCTTCGGCGCGATTCTCGGCCTGGCCATCATGTGGGGCGTGAAGCGCGGCGTGTACTCCAACGAAGCCGGCCAGGGTACCGGCCCGCACGCGTCCAGCGCCGCGGCCGTCACCCACCCGGCCAAGCAGGGCCTGGTACAGGCGTTCTCCGTGTACGTCGACACCCTGTTCGTCTGCTCGGCCACCGCCTTCATGCTGCTGATCACCGGCCAGTACAACGTCCAGGGCCCCGACGGTGAGGCCCTGCACACCGGTATCGCCGGCGTCGCGGCCGGCCCGGGCTACGTGCAGACCGCCATGGAGAACATCCTGCCGGGCTTCGGCTCCTACTTCGTGGCCATCGCCCTGTTCTTCTTCGCCTTCACCACCATCATCGCCTACTACTACATCGCCGAAACCAACATCGCCTTCATCAACCGCAAGATTCACCGTCCCTGGCTGACCCTGGCGCTGAAGTTCGGCATCATCGCGGCCACCGTCTACGGCACCGTGAAGACCGCCGACCTGGCCTGGGGCCTGGGCGATCTGGGCGTGGGCATGATGGCCTGGCTGAACATCGGCGCCATCCTGCTGATGCACAAGGTCGCCTACACCTGCCTGAAGGACTACGAGGCACAGAAGAAGCAGGGCCTGGACCCGGTCTTCGACCCCGAGAAGCTCGGCATCAAGAACGCCGACTACTGGACCGGCAAGAAGGGCGCCAGCCCAGCTGACGCCGCCGACGTGTCCGACGAGCCCGTCACCGAGGCTCGCCCGGAAAGCGCCCGCTAACGGCCGCTGAAAGCACAAGCCCCGCACGTCGCGTCCCATTCATCCTGGGGCGCGGCGTGCGGGGCTTTTTCGTGGGCCGGTGAAAGGCGGCGGGCGGGTCGAAAGGCGCCGTCTAGATCAGGCCGGCATCCGCCAGCATCTGCTCCAGGGCGACCAGATCGGGAATCTTCAGGACCTCTTCGCCCAGGGCCACGGCGTCCAGCTCCAGCGGCGCCAGCGGCGCGTCGGCCCGCGGCAGCGTGGCGTCGACCTTGAGCGAGTGCGGAATACCCTGCACCAGCAGGGCGATGAACTTGACCTTGGAGCGGCCGCCGAGGGCGTTGATCACCGCCACCCGGGCGGCGCCGCCGACCTGCACCTGGCCATCCGAGGCCGCCTCGAACGACAGCAGCGGCAGGCGCAGATCGCGCCAGGCAATCTGCCCGAGAAACCAGGCCGGCATGTCGGCGCCGGCCTGCGGCGCGCGATAGGGGATCAGCTCGGCGAGCGCCACGTTGGGCAACAGCAGGCTGCGGTCGGCCAACGGCACCTGCAGCGCCGTCAGGCTGGTGACTGTGTTCTGGGTGGCTAGGGCTTGGCTCATGAATCAATCCTATGCGGGACAAGGGCCCGGGTTAACGGCACTGCTCGGCCAGGTGGCTGACCAGGGCGGCGGCCAGTTCCCGCGGGTCGGCGCTGAAGCTGCTGTAGCCGCCCTCGCGCAGGCTGTCCGGCATGCTCGGGCAGACGCAGCTGTCGCCGCGCTGGGTCCAGATCGCTCCGCCCTGACGACGCACGTAGGCGGCGGCGGCACTGCCGTCGCTGCCCATGCCGCTGAAGCTGATGACGCCGCACTCGGCACCGAATTGCTGGGCGAGGTTGAGCATCATCTGATCGATCGACGGACTGTAGGGCTCCGGCCAACCGCGCTCGGCGATCTGCATCAGGCGCTCGTCGCAGAAGCCCAGCTCGCGACTGATCGGCGCCACCACCACCTCGCCGCAGCGGATCGGCTCGCCATGCCGGGCCGCAGTGACGTGCCACTGACTGTGCCGGCCGACGGCCTGGGGCAGCGCCGCCTCGAAGCTGGGGTCGATGTGCTGGGCGTAGACGAAGCCCACCGGCAGGCCACCGGGCAGGGCATCGAGAAAGGCCTTGACCGCCGCCGGGCCACCCAGCGAGGCGGCCAGCAGCCAGACCTGGCGTGCCGGTTCGCCGGCGGCCAGCGGGGTAGCCGCCAGGGCCGGCGGCAGCTCCAGACGCGCCGGCCGCTGCGCCTCGGCGAGCAGCGCCGCCAGGCTAGGACCGACCGCCTGGGAGGGATCGCCGATCAGCTTCTTCAGCTTGCCGAACAGGCGCCGCTCCCAGCGCGGATAGTTTTCCGAGTGCCGCTCCGGGGCATGCCCCTCGCCGAACAGCACCGGTGCCGTAACCCGCTCGAGCAGGCTGTCGACCAGCGGCGAGTCCTCCGACTGGGCCAGGTCGACCAGCCACAGGTCGGTCTCGCAGGCGCCCAGGGCGTCCTCGTCGAGGCGCGCCGGATCGCTGTTGAGCACCACCTGGTAACCGCTGCCGCTCAGGGCCTGCTGCAGCACATGGCGCTGCAGCGAGGTGTCGGCGATGACCGCAATACGTGCCGCGCTTTTCTCAGTCATTTCCGTTTGACCAGTTGTTGGATGCTGTCGAGCAGCAAGGACTCCTGATAGGGCTTGCCGAGGTATTCGTTGACGCCGATGGCCATGGCCCGCTCACGGTGCTTCTCGCCGGTACGCGAGGTGATCATGATGATCGGCAGATCCTTCAGGCGCTCGTCGTGGCGCACCAGGGTGGCCACCTCGAAGCCGTCCATGCGCGGCATCTCGATGTCCAGCAGCATGATGTCCGGGCGGTGCTCCTGCAGCTGGCCGAGGGCGTCCACGCCGTCCTTGGCCGTCAGCACGTTCATGCCGTTGCGCTCCAGCAGACGGCTGGTGACCTTGCGCACGGTCACCGAGTCGTCCACCACCATGACCAGGGTCGGCCGGTCCGCCTCGACCTCCTCGCTGGTCGTGGCCTTGCCGAGCAGGCGCGGCTGCGTCTGGCTGAGCAGGTGGGCATGGATCACGCGGATGGTCGCCAGCAGGTCGAGAATCACCACCACCCGGCCATCGCCGAGGATGGTCGCGCCGGAGATGCCGTGCACCCCGGCGAACTGCGGGCCGAGGCTCTTCACCACGATCTCGCGCGAGCCCGCCAGGCTGTCGACCTGCACCGCCACCGCATGCTCGCTGGAACGCACCAGGATCACCGGCAGCGGCAGGCTCTGACCGACCAGCTTGGGCTGCTGCCCGTTGTTCAGCAGGTCGCCCAGATAACGCAGCTCGTAGGCCTGGCCGGCGTACTCGAAGCGCGGCGCATCGGGCTGGTAGTAGGCCTCCAGCTCGTAGGGCGAAACCCGCACGATACCTTCGATGGTGTTCAGCGGGATGGCGTACAGGTCCTCGCCGGACAGCACCATCAGCGCGCGGTTGACCGACACGGTGAACGGCAGGCGGATGGTGAAGCGGGTGCCTTCGCCCGGCGTCGAGTCGATGCTCATCGAGCCGCCGAGTTGCTTGACCTCCGAGTGCACCACGTCCATGCCGACGCCGCGCCCGGAAATCTGCGTGACCTTCTCCGCCGTGGAGAAACCGGCCTCGAGGATGAACTGCAGGATCTCGTGATCGGTGAGATCCGAGTCCTCGTCCATCAGGCCGCGCTCGATGGCCTTGCGCCGTACCGCCTCCAGCTTGATGCCGCCGCCGTCGTCGGCCAGGGTGAGGACGATATCGCCACCCTCGCGGCCGAGCTCCAGGCGGATGCGGCCCTGCTCCGGCTTGCCGGCGGCGCGACGCAGCTCGGCGGCCTCGATGCCGTGGTCGACGGCGTTGCGCAGCATGTGCTCCAGCGGCGCGACGATGCGCTCGAGCACGCTGCGGTCCATCTCGCCCTCGGCATTGCCGACGACGAACTCGACCTGCTTGCCCAGTTCGCCGGCGACCTGCCGGACGATCCGCCGCAGCCGCGGCACCAGGCGATCGAAGGGCACCATGCGGGTGCGCATCAGGCCTTCCTGCAGCTCGGTGTTGACCCGCGCCTGCTGCAGCAGCAGGGTCTCCGCATCGCGGTTGCGCGCGGCCAGGGTCTCCTTCAAGTCGAGCAGGTCGGACGCCGACTCGAACAGGGCTCGCGACAGCTGCTGCAGCTGCGAGTGGCGGTCCATCTCCAGCGGGTCGAAGTCCTCGTAGCCGGCGCGCTCGGCTTCGGCCTGATAACGGCTGAGGATCTGCGCCTGGGTCTCGGTGTCCAGGCGGCGCAGCTGGTCGCGCACCCGGTCGATGGTGGCCTCCATCTCGCTGAGGGTGAAGCCGAAATCGCTGACCTGCTGTTCCACCCGGCCACGGAAGATCGAGGTTTCGCCGGCCAGGTTGACCAGGCCCTCGAGCAGGTCCGCCGGCACCTTGACCAGCTCCTGGGGCGCCCGGCGCGCGGCGGCATCCTGGGCGGCCTGTTCGGCCTGGCGGACGAAGGGCAGCACCCGCGTCACCAGTTCCTGGGCCGGCAGTTCGCTGGCCGCGACGATGGGGGTCGCCGGCGCCGGCGGATGCACCGGCGCCGGTTCGGCCGCGGCTTCGCCCCCGGCACCGGCGGCGTCCGCGGTCTGCAGGCGCTGACGCAACTGGTCGAGTTCGCCCTGCAAGCCTTCGAAGCCCGACTGCACATCGAGGAACAGGCTCTCCGGCCAGGGCGCCCCTTGCGCCTGGGCCTCGGTGAGGTGCTGCTCCAGGTCATGGGTCAGGTCGCCCAGACGTTTCTGCCCGGCCAGCCGGGCACCGCCCTTGAGGGTGTGCAGCACCCGCAGCATGTCATCGATGGCGGCGCCATCCTCGCGGTGCTCTTCCCAGTGGCCGATCGCCTGCTCCATGGCCTCCAGCAGGTCGTCCGCTTCCTCCATGAAGATGTCGAGGATGTCCGACTCGGCATCCTCGTCGTCCTGGGCCGCCTCGGCGTCCCTGAGTTGCACCGCCGGCGGCACGCTCAGCCGCTCGTCCGGGTTGGCCCGAAAGCGCTTGATGGTCTCGATCAGCGCCCGACCGCTCGGCACCGCACGGCGCTCGCGCACCGCCTCGAGCATCGCGGCGAGACTGTCATGGCAAGCCTGCAGCAGGTCGAAGAGCGCGGCGCTGGCGCGCAGCCGGCCGCCGCACAGGTCCTCGTAGAGAAACTCCAGTTCATGGGCGAGATCGCCGATCTCGGCGATCTCCGCCATCCGCGCACCGCCCTTGAGGGTGTGCAGGTCCCGCTGCAGGGCCTCCAGTTCGAGGCTGTTGTCGACGTCCTCGCTCCAGCGCTGCAGGGCCGCACCGGCGCTGTCGATGATGTCGAAACCCTCCTCGAGGAAGATCTCCACCAGTTCGGGGTCGCGCTCCTCGGCACCGGCCTCGGCAGGATCGAGCGGCGCCTGCGCGGTGCTGTCCGGGCCGGCCACGGCCTCCGGCGCGGCGCCATCGGGCGTGGCGTCCACGGGCGACTCGGCGGCCGCCAGGTCTACGACCGGCTCGGCTTCGGCTTCGGCTTCGGCTTCGGCTTCGGCTTCGGCTTCGCACTCAGTCTCGGGGACACCGGGCTGGCCGGGCAAGTCCGCCGGACCACCCTGGCGGAACGCCCGGATCGCCTCGATCAGGTCCAGCGGCTCGGCCAGCTCGGCACGCTGCTGCAACTGTTCGAGCAACACGGCCAGGCGGTCATGGCTCTGCTGAAGCAGGGCGACGAGCGGAGCGCTGTGGTGAAAACGAGAATCCAGCAGGCCCTCGTAGAGCGACTCCAGCTCATGGGCCAGGTCGCCGATCGGGTCGATCTGCGCCATCCGTGCGCCACCCTTGAGGGTGTGCAGATCGCGCTGCAGGGCCGACAGCGCACTCTTCTGCTCCGGCTCGGCCACCCAGCGCTCCAGTGCCTGCCCGGCACTGTCCAGGATATCCACCGCTTCCTCGAGGAATATCGCCACCATCTCTTCATCCAGCACCTCGTAGGTGCCGGCGGACTCCGCTTGCGCGGCGTCCTGCTCGCTCTCCTGCTCGAGTTCCAGCTCGACTGCGGTCGCCAGTTCACCCTCGCCGTCGCTCGCCCACGGCGCGCCTGCTGCGGCGGCAGTGGCGACATCCAGTTCGCTGATCTCCAGGCCGCCATGGCCATCGTCGGACAGCAGCGCCAGGGCGCTGGGGTCCAGCGCCTCGTCGAGCAGGCTGCGCAGCGCCGCGACCCGCTCCGGCTGGGCGCTCACCTGCAGGCCGGCGGCGACCTGATCCATCATGCCGATCAGCGCCTCATGGGCCTGCTCGGCCTCGCTGAAGAACCGCTCGCTGACCGCCAGGCTGCCCTCGTCGACCGCACCGTAGAGGTCGAGCAGGGCCTCGCAGAGCTCGTCGATCTGCGGCAGCTCGGCCATGTCGGCCCCCCGGCCGAGGGTGGTCAACTCTTCCAGCAGGGCGCTGAGCTCCTGACGCTCCGACGGATGTTCACGCCAGCGCCCCAGCAGGTCCTCGGCGTCCAGCAGGATATCCATGCCCTCGGCGAGGAAGATGCCGATCAACTGCGGGTCGCGCGTCTCGCCCTGCTCGCTCTTGCGCCCGGCCTCCGCGGCGGCCAGGCGCTCCTGATGCAGCCTGTGGGTTCGCTCGAGGAACTCCGCGGCGCCCGGCAGCGGCGCCAGGGGCTGGGTCTCCAATTGCTCCAGGCCGCGGCGCAGCAGCTGTTCGGCGTCGTTCAGCAACTCCGCTTCGGCCATGTCCATGGGGATCAGGTTGGCCTTGAACTCCTTGGCCAGCTTCTCCAGGGGCGCGGCGATTTCCGCCACCGGCAGAATGCCGGCCATATAGGCACTGCCCTTGAGGGTGTGCAGGGCCCGCTGCAGGTTGTCGGTGACCGGCTGCGGCAACTCCCGGGCGCAACCGGCGCGGAACTCGACCAGGGTGTCCAGGTGGGTCTCGGCCTCGTTGCGGAAGATGTCCAGCAGCTGCGGGTCGAGCGCCTCGCCGTCGCCTTCGGCACTGGTAGCCTCGCTAGCGCCCGCTGGCTCGGCTACCTGTGCAACCGGGGCGTCAGTCTTTGGGAGGCTCTGCCCCTTCGCCAGCGCATGGGCGCAGGCCGCGAGGCGGTCGACGTCATCGCGCTGGCGCTGGGCCTTGGCGGCGTACTCCTCGACCAGCGCCGGCATCAACGCCACCACGTCCTGGACCACCTGGAGAACCTCCGGCTCGGGCTGGATGCTGCGGTCGAGCACGCGGTTGAGCAGGTTCTCGATCGACCAGGCCAGTTCGCCGATGACCAGGGCGCGGACCATGCGCCCGCTCCCCTTGAGGGTATGGAAGGCCCGGCGCACCTCGACCAGGGCGTCCTTGTCGTTCGTATCGGCGCACCACTGCGGCAGGTACTCGGCGATGGTCTCGAGGACCTCGCCGGCTTCCTCGATAAAGACCTCGGCCAGCTCCTCGTCGATCGCTTCCTCGTCGGCCGGCGGCGGCAGCAGGCTGGGCGGCACGTCGCTGGCCGGCGGGTTGATCGCCTGTTGCGGCGCTGCCATGACATCGGCCAGCGACAGCGGCGCGGCGCTGACCGGCGCCGGCTCCCCGGCCTCGCCCTCGGCCGTCGGCGGCGTGGCGGGCAGCTCGACTGCGGGAATATCCAGCGCCGCCAACTCGGCTTCGTCCCACTGCACGGGGCTGGCCAGGTCGTCCAGGTTCAGCTCCTCCAGCTGCAGCTCGTCCAGCGAGGGCTGGTCGTCTGCGGGCGCCGACGCCTCCTCGGCCGGGTCTGTAGCGGCCGGCCCCACGGCCGACGCGCCAAGGCCGTCCAGAACATCGGGCTCATCGAGCTCCGCCGTTAGGCTCGCCTCATCGGCCACTGGCTCCTGCGCCAGCGGCTCGGCGTCGCGTTCGGCAAGCTCCAGGCTCGGTTCATCCTCCACGCGCGCCTCGAGCGGCTCGGCGTCCAGGTCCGCCACCGGCTCCGGCGGGTCCATGTCGAAGGCCGCGGCGGGCTCATCGGCCAGCACCTCGATCTCGTCCAGCGGATCGGCCAGCGGTGCCGGCGTTTCCGGCAGCGACTCGACGCGATCGAGAATCGAGGGCTTCTCGGTCAGGGGGTAACCGAGGCTCGCCAGGCTTTCCTCGGCCACGTCGAGAATCAGGTCGCCCTGGCTGGCGTGATCCTCGGCCAGGCGCTCCAGGTAGTACTCGACGCTGGTGATGGCGTCGGCCAGGGTGTCCAGGTGCTGCCAGTTGGGCACGGCCTTGCGCACCAGCAGCTGTTCCTGGATATAGCGGTTGCAGGCCTTGAGCAGATCCGCCGCACGCTGCAGCGGGATCATGCCGAGACCGCCGCGCACCTGGGTGAGCAGCTCGGGCACGCGGGCCAGGTGTTCGTGATTCCACTGCGAGGCGATGAACTCGATGATCGCGTCCTTGGCCTGTTCCAGGCCGGTGCGCGCCTCCTTGATCACCAACTGGTGGATCTGCGCCACGTCGGTGGTCGGCAGGTGGCTCTCCTCGCGACCGGCGTCCTCGGCCGGGCCGACCATGCCCGCCAGCGTCGCCTCGACATAGAGCAGGGCGCCGGCGACATCCATCAGCACCGCATCGTCGGCCGCCCGCTGGCCGAGCGACAGGCCGTGCACCACATCGATCTGGTCGACGATGACCTTGCGCGGCTGGGCGAAGCCCAGCACCGCCAGGGTGTCGGCGATCTGCTTGAGCGGCGGCAGCAGGGCGTCGAGCTCGCTCACATGGCCGCGGTCGCCGCGCACGAACAGATCGAGGCTGTCCTTGACCCGCACCAGCTCCTCGCACAGGGCGGCGACCACCGAGCGCATGGCGTCGCGGTCCGGCCCGGCCAGGCGGGCCCGCTCCTCGTCCACCACCTCGTTGTTCGGCAGGGCGTCGTCGAGACGGTACTGCTCCTTGAGCTTGCGGATGCGCGGCGACTGCGCCGGGGCCTTGGCCACGTAGAACAGCAGGTTCTTGGTCAGCTCGTCGGCGGCGGGCTGGTTGATGCCGTCGGCGCCCTGCTCCAGCAGGCGCTTGAGTTCCTTGTCGACCTGACGCAGCAGGGTCCGCACCGAGGTGCCGTTGACCACGCTGCCGTTAGCCAGGCCTTCGACCAGGCCCGAGGCGATCTGCCACAGCGGACCGAGCGGTGCGCCCTGGCACAGGGTTTCCAGACGGGCGAAGACCCGTGCCATGTAGCCCAGGTTGGTGGCCAGGTCCTGGTTGCGGATCACCCCGACCAGGGCCAGCTGCAGCATCTGCCGCAGCTTGCGCAGCAGCACCGGCAGCTCGGCGGTGCGCAGCCGGGCCAAAGACTCCACCGACAACGCCGGGGCGCGCTCGGACATGTCCGGGGCGAACAGGCTGGTTTCCGACAGCAGCTTCTCGCCGCGGGCGGCCCGCAGGTCGTTGAGCAGCGGCAGCACCACCATCGGCAGGTCGCGCCGGGCGGTCTGGATCCGGTCGAGGTACACCGGCAGCTGCAGGATCGCCTGCATCAGCACCTCCAGGGCCTCGCCCTGGTTGGCCACCCGCCCCTCCATCAGGGCCTGGGCCAGGTGTTCCATCTCCTCGGCGAGCAGGGCCGCGCCGTAGAACTCCACCATCTGCAGAGTGCCCTGCACCTGGTGCACATAGGTCAGGCAGAAACGCATGCGCGTCGAGTCCTGCGGATTCTCGACGAACGCCTCCAGGGCTTGACGCGCCTGTTTCAGGGTTTCCGCGATTTCGCCCTTGACCCACTCCAGGGCGACATAGTCGTGCCGATCCCCCATAGCCACTCCACTCATAAAGCCCTATCCCTTGCGGGTAAACGCCAGCACTCGCTCGTCGGCCACCGGGATCAACCCCGGATGCTGCCAACCGGCCACCTCACCCACTCCCACCACCAGCAGCCCTCCCGGCGCCAGGCGCTCGGCCAGGCGGTTGAGGATCTCGCGGCGACGCCAGCGGCGAAAATAGATCAGCAAGTTCTGACAAAAAATGACGTCCATACCGGACATTGGCGCCTTGGCCAGTTCCAACACATTGAGCCTGGCGCAGCAGACGCGCGCCGCCAGACTCGGCACAACCTTGAAGCGCCCATCGACCTGGGGGGCGAAATAGCGCCGGCGCAGGTCATCGTCCAGCTGCTCGAGCTTGCGCGCCCCGAACAACCCCTCGCGGGCCTTGCTCAGGGCATTGAGACTGATGTCCGTACCGGTCACGCCGAAGTGCTCGGGCCACTGGCTGTCGCGCAACACCTGGGCGGCGCTGATGGCCAGCGAATAGGGCTCCTCGCCGCTGGAGCAGCCCACGCTCCACAGTTCCCAGGGGCGCTGCAGCCCGCGCTGCAACTGCGCCTGCAGGTGCCGCTCGAGCACCTCGAACGACGCCGGATGGCGAAAGAAGCGGGTCTCCTGCACGGTCAGCCGATCCAGCAGGGTCGACCACTCCACGGCACCGCGCGGGCCATCGGTGACCTGCCGGTAATAGGCGGCGTAGTCGGCCACCCCCAGCTCGCGCATGCGCGCGCTCAGGTTGGTCTGCAGAAAGGCCCGACGCTGCTCGCTGATCACCACGCCGGTGCGCTCCTCGAGCAGGGCCTGCCAGTCGCGAAACTCCGCGGCGGAGATATCCGCCACGGGCTGCAAGGCCCAGACGCCTGACTGCATGTCGTGCCCCTCGCTCATGGCCATGGCCCGGCGACCGGCTCCGGTCGCCGCCGCGCCGTCGCTTATGCCTGCTCCCCGGCTTCCGGCAAGGTGAAGCCGGATACCGACTTACGCATCTCGCTGGCCATCTTGGCCAGGGTACCAATGCTCTTGGCCGTGGCGGTGGTACCGGAAGAGGTCTGCGAGGTGATCTCCTGGATCACGTTCATGGTGTTGGAGATATGGCCCGCGGAGGACGCCTGCTGACGCGCGGCGTTGGAGATGTTCTGGATCAGCGCCGCGAGGGTCTTGGATACCTTCTCGATCTCCTCCAGGGCCACCCCGGCGTCCTGCGCCAGGCGCGCACCGCGTACCACCTCGGAGGTGGTCTGTTCCATGGAAATGACCGCCTCGTTGGTGTCGGTCTGAATGGTCTTGACCAGCGCCTCGATCTGCTTGGTCGCCGCAGACGAACGCTCCGCCAGACGCTGTACTTCGTCCGCCACCACGGCGAAGCCGCGGCCGGCGTCACCGGCCATGGAGGCCTGGATCGCGGCGTTCAGGGCGAGGATGTTGGTCTGGTCGGCAATGTCGTTGATCAGGCTGACGATGTCGCCGATCTCCTGGGACGACTCGCCGAGGCGCTTGATCCGCTTCGAGGTGTCCTGGATCTGCTCACGGATGTTATCCATGCCGGTGATGGTGTTGTGCACCACCTCGTTGCCCTTGTTGGCGATGGCTACGGAACGTTCCGCTACCGCGGAGGATTCCGAGGCGTTGGCCGATACCTGGTCGATCGACACCGCCATCTCGTTGATCGCCGCCGACGCCCCGGCGATTTCCTGGGCCTGGTGCTCGGAGGCTTCGGCCAGGTGCATCGCCGTGGCCTGGGTTTCCTGGGCGGCACCGGCAACCTGTACGGCGGTCAGGTTGATGGTGGCTACCAGGTCGCGCAGCTGGTCGATGGAGTAGTTGATGGAGTCGGCGATGGCGCCGGTGAAGTCTTCGGTTACCGTCGCGGCCACGGTCAGGTCACCGTCGGCGAGGTCGGCGATTTCGTCGAGCAGACGCAGAATCGCCGCCTGGTTGCGCTCGTTCTTCTCGGCGGTTTCGCTCAGGCGGCGGTTGGTCTCGCGCACCATGACCAGGCCGATGAGGATGATCGAGGCCAGGGCCAGCACGCCCAGCAGGTAACCGGCGAGGCTGTTCAGGGCCCGCCCGGCGGCCAGGTCTTCGAAACCGCCGGCCAGTTCGGAGGCCTTGTCCAGCAGGGTCTGCGACACGCTGAAGATGGTGTTGGCCGACTCGCGCACCTGGAACAGCTCGGGCGAGGTCTCGAGGATCTCGTCCACCGAGCCGGACACGAACTCGAACAGCTCGGAAATCTCCGCCAGACGCTCGAGCGCCTCGGCGTCGGTCACCTGGGTGATCTCCATCGCCGGGTTGCCCTCGAGCATCGCGCTGAGAACCCGACCGAACAGACTGGCATCGCGACCGAACATGTCGGCGGCCTGCACCGAGTCCTCGTCACCGGCCAGCACCTTGTTCACCGAGCCGAGAATACGTTCGGCCAGCAGCGACTGGCGCTGGGCCACCGACACCTGGGCCGCCGGCGCGCCGCTTTCCAGCAGGATGTCGACCACTTCCTCGTACTCGACCTGCAGCTGCGGAATGGTTTCCGCCAGGGTCGCCGCCACCTGGTGCAGGGACAGTACTGTCTGCTCGCTGGCCAGGATCGCATCGGTGTTCTGCCGCAGGCTGTCCCAGTCCTGCTGCACCGCGGCCATCTGCACCTGTACGGCGTCCGGCGCCGCGGGGACGCCGCTGGCGCTATTGCCATCGGTCAGGTAGCCCCAACGGGTCTGGAAGTCGTTGCGCGCCTCGCGCAGCAGGCCGAACGCTTCGGCGGTACCCGCCGCGGATTCGGAGGCGTTCTTGGCGATACGTTGGGACAGCACCCGCAGCTCACCGGAGTGGCTGATGTATTCCGTATCGTAGTTGGACTGGGTATTGAGGTAGGCGAAGTTCGCGAACAGCAACACGATGGACACGATCAGGACGATAAACAGTCCGGCGATCAGCGTGCTGCTGCGCGTACCCGCGAATAAGTTGCCTGTGTTGAGTTTTTTCATTATCTGGCCCCCGCCTGGACCGACCGCACTACGGTTCCCATGTAACGCCAAAAGGCCGACAGCGCCGACCCCACCGAAAAGCTGTTAATACGCCACGTCGAGAAAGCCCTGGTGCTGGGCCAGCGCATGTGGGCTGAACACCAACCAGGGTTGCTCACGTTGAAAGACCCCGTGGATAAAGGGTTGAATGGACGCCTCGAGCGGCGGCAGCTGCTCGGAGAAGGCATCCACTGGAAAATGCTGCATGCCGAACACTTCATCGACCGTCAAGCCGGCGAACACGTCCTGATGGTCGACCACCAGCACTCGCCGCTGCTTGCGCAGCGGCGACAGCTCGTTGCCGAAGAAGCCGCACAGGTCCATCACCGGCAGCAGGCGGCCGCGTACGTTGGCCACGCCCTTGACCCAGTTCTTGACCCCGGGCAGCAGGGTGTAACGCGGCTCGTGCAGCACCTCGCCGACCTCGCCCATGGGCGCGACGAACAGGCGCTCGCCCATGCGAAAGCCGATGCCGCTCCAGGTCTGCACGGCGGTCTGCTGCAACGGCAGGCCGGCCGCCAGCAACCGACAGCGCTGGTCGATTTCGAGGAGGAGTTGAAAGGGTGTCTGCGCGTCCGACATGCCAACCGTGGCCTTCTTCTTATCTAATTGCGGACCGGCACGGCATCAGCCGGCCAATACTGCATTGAGGGTCTTCAGCAGCGTCTGCTCGTCGACCGGCTTGGTCAGGTAATCCTTGGCCCCCTGGCGCTTGCCCCAAACCTTGTCGGTTTCCTGGTCCTTGGTGGTGACGATGATCACCGGGATGTGGCTGGTGTCGGCGTCCTTGGTCAGCTGGCGGGTCGCCTGGAAGCCGTTGAGCCCGGGCATGACGATGTCCATCAGCACCGCGTCGGGCTTCTCCTGGCGCGCCAGGGCGACGCCGTCCGCGCCGTTTTCCGCCTTGAGCACCTGATGCCCGTGCTTTTCCAGCATGGCGGTCAACTTGTACATCTCGGTCGGCGAGTCATCAACAATCAGAATTCGAGCCATGGTGTTTCCCAATACATGAAGAGGCGTCTAGGGCTTGGCCGCCGGACATCAGGAGGCCTGATCCACCGGGGTGAAGGCGGGAACGTGGGCCTTGATCGCCCCGAGCAGCTCTTCCTTGCTGAAGGGCTTGGTCAGGTATTGATCGGAGCCGACGATGCGTCCCTTGGCCTTGTCGAACAGGCCGTCCTTGGAGGACAGCATGATCACCGGAGTGGACTTGAAAGCACTGTTGTTCTTGATCAGGGCGCAGGTCTGATAGCCATCGAGCCGCGGCATCATGATATCGACGAAGATGATATTCGGATGGCTGTCGGCGATCTTTGCCAGGGCATCGAAGCCGTCTACCGCGGTGATCACCTCGCAACCCACCTTCTTCAGCAGGGTTTCCGCGGTACGACGAATCGTCTTCGAATCGTCGATAACCATCACCCTCAAACCCTCGGAATGCTGTTCCATGTTTGCCCTACCATCGCCTCGGTGAGTCGTTATTTTCGCGTTGAATCAGTGCGCCTGAGACCCTGCCACCGACGGGCTGCAACCCAATCGTCGGGCCTTTTTAGCACACTCTCCCCATGCAAGCCACAAGCCACGGAGGGCCGGGGCTTGCCCCTTGACCGCCCGTCCAGTCGGCGCCACCCTGGCGCCACACGCTAGTCTCTACGCCCCTCAGCTACCGCCTTTTCACGGAGAATCCCCCATGAGCGTCCGCCTCGGCATAGTCATGGACCCCATCACGCAAATCGCCTTCAAGAAGGACAGTTCGCTGGCCATGCTGCTGGCCGCGCAAAAGCGCGGCTGGTCGCTCTTCTATATGGAGCAGCGCGACCTCTACCAGACCAAAGGCCAGGCCCACGCCCGCCTGCGCTCGCTCCAGGTGTTCGACGACCCCCAGCGCTGGTTCGAGCTGGACGCCGAGCAGGACCTGCCGCTGCGCGATCTTGACGTGATCCTGATGCGCAAGGACCCGCCCTTCGACAACGAATTCCTCTACTCCACCCACCTGCTGGAACAGGCCGAGCGGGACGGCGTGCTGGTGGTCAACCGCCCGCAGAGCCTGCGCGACTGCAACGAGAAGCTGTTCGCCACGCAGTTTCCCCAGTACACCCCGGCGACCCTGGTGAGCCGCAGACCCGACATTCTGCGCGACTTTGCCAAAGAGCAGCGTGACATCATTCTCAAACCCCTCGACGGCATGGGCGGATCGATGATTTTTCGCCACCGCGAGGGCGACCCCAACCTCTCGGTGATCCTCGAGACCCTCACCGCCCATGGCCAGCAACAGATCATGGCGCAGCGCTACCTGCCGGCCATCAGCGAGGGCGACAAGCGCATCCTGATGATCGACGGCGAGGCGGTGCCCTACTGCCTGGCCCGCATCCCGGCCCAGGGCGAGACCCGCGGCAACCTGGCCGCAGGCGGCCGCGGCGAAGCCCGCCCGCTGAGCGAACGCGACCGCGAGATCGCCGCCGGCGTCGGCCCGACCCTGCGCGAGAAGGGCCTGCTGTTCGTCGGCCTGGACGTGATCGGCGACCACCTCACCGAGATCAACGTCACCAGCCCGACCTGCATCCGCGAGATCGATGCGGCCTTCGACACCCGCATCGGCGAACGCCTGATGGACAAGATCGCCGAGAAGCTCAATGCGCGCAGTGCTTCATAGACTTTTGCCCGCCCCCTCGGCAGACTGCGCGGCAACCTGAACCGACCCGAATCGCGATGACCGCAGCCGCCAGCCCAACCGCAATCCCAGCCGCCGGCGTTCGCCCGGCGGATCGCCTGGGGTTCACCCTGTTCCTCGCCACCGCGCTGCATGCCGCCCTGATCCTCGGCCTGGGCTTCTCCCTGGCCGAACCCAGCCAGATCAGCAAGACCCTGGAAGTCACCCTGTCGACCTTCAAGAGCGAGGAGAAGCCCAAGCAGGCGGATTTCCTCGCCCAGCACGACCAGCAGGGCAGCGGCACCCTGGAACACAAGGCGGCGCCCAAGACCACCGAACAGGCGCTGTTCCAGGACACCCAGGTCAAGCGGGTGACGCCGCCGACCGCGCCGCAGCCGCCGGCGGCCCGCCAGGAAGCGCCGAAAGCGGCGGTCGCCACCCGCACCCCACAGCCGCAGAAGACCCCGGTCAAGCGCGAAGAGAACCAGCCGACGCCCCAGACCCGCCCGGCGCCGGTATTCGACAGTGCCCAGCTGTCGGCGGAGATCGCCAGCCTGGAGGCCGAGCTGGCCCAGGACATCCAGCAGTACGCCAAGCGCCCGAAGATCCATCGTCTCAACGCCGCCTCGACCATGCGCGACAAGGGCGCCTGGTACAAGGACGAGTGGCGCAAGAAGGTCGAGCGCATCGGCAATCTCAACTATCCGGACGACGCCCGCCGCCGGCAAATTTACGGCAGCCTGCGCCTGCTGGTGTCGATCAACCGCGACGGCACCCTCTACGAGGTGTTGGTGCTCGAGTCTTCCGGCCAGCGCGTGCTGGACCAGGCCGCGTTGCGCATCGTCCGCCTGGCCGCACCCTTCGCCCCCTTCACCGGCGACCTGGCGGATGTCGACCGCCTGGAGATCATCCGTACCTGGCGCTTCGAGCGGGGCGACCGACTGTCGAGCAACTGAGCCACCCCATCCCCGGCGATGCGCCTTTTAGCTTCCAGGCGCCGGCCGCAGGCTTTAAGCTAACGCGCATGAAAGACGCCAGCCCGAGCTTCCTCAAGCACCACTTCCTGATTGCCATGCCGCACATGGCCGATCCGCAGTTCGCGCACACGGTCACCTACCTGGTCGAGCACAACGAGCAGGGCGCCATGGGCCTGGTGATCAACCGCCCCAACGGCCTCAACCTGGCCGACGTGCTCGAGCAGCTGCGCCCGGACAGCGAGCCGCCGGCCCTCTGCCAGGGGCTGCCGATCTTCTCCGGCGGCCCGGTGCAGACCGACCGCGGCTTCGTCCTGCACCCGGCCGGCCGGCAGTTCCAGGCCACCCTGGAGCTCGGCGAACTGGGCCTGTCCACCTCCCAGGACGTGCTGTTCGCCATCGCCGACGGCAGCGGCCCGGACAAGTACCTGATCGCCCTCGGCTATGCCGGCTGGGAAGCCGGCCAGCTGGAGGCCGAACTGGCCGACAACGCCTGGCTGACCTGCCCGGCCGACAGCGCCATCCTCTTCGACCTGCCCTTCGACCAGCGCCTGAACGCGGCGGCCGCGCGCCTGGGCGTCGACCTCAGCCTGCTCACCTCGCAAGCCGGCCACGCCTGATGAGCGAAACGCGGAGCAAGCCGCTGCGCCTGCTGCTCGGCTTCGACTACGGCAGCAAGCAGATCGGCGTCGCCGTCGGCCAGGCGATCACCGGCCAGGCCCGGGAACTCTGCGTGCTCAAGGCGCAGAACGGCGTGCCGGACTGGCAGAAGGTCGAGGCGCTGATCCGCGAGTGGCAGCCGGACGCCATAGTCGTCGGCCTGCCGCTGAACATGGACGGCACGCCGAGCGAGATGAGCGCCCGCGCGGAGAAGTTCGCCCGCCGCCTCAACGGCCGCTTCAGCCTGCCGGTGCACACCCACGACGAACGCCTGACCACTTTCGAGGCCAAGGGCCAGCGCCTGCAGCAGGGGCAGAGCGGCGGCTACCGCGAGCGCCCGGTCGACGCCCTGGCCGCGGCGCTGCTGCTCGAAGGCTGGCTGGCCGAACACCGCCCGGGCTGATCCGGGCCGGGCCCACAAGGAACCTGCGATGAACCTACCCAACCCCGTCGAGCTGCTGCCGCAGATGGCCGGCGCCCTGCTCGAGCACCTCAACCGGCGGCAGATCGCCGCGCCACGTTTCATCGGCATCCGCACCGGCGGCGTGTGGGTCGCCCAGGCCCTACTCGACACCCTCGGCAACCGCGAACCGCTGGGCATTCTCGACGTGTCCTTCTACCGCGACGACTTCACCCAGAGCGGCCTGCACCCGCAGGTCAAACCCTCGGAGCTGCCGTTCGAGATCGAGGGCCAGCACCTGGTCCTGATCGACGACGTACTGATGAGCGGCCGTACCATCCGCGCCGCACTCAACGAGCTGTTCGACTACGGCCGCCCGGCCAGCGTGACCCTGGTCTGCCTGCTCGACCTGGGCGCCCGCGAGCTGCCGGTGCGCCCGGACGTGGTCGGCGCCACCCTGTCGCTGGCCGCCGACCAGCGGGTAAAATTGTCCGGCCCCACGCCGCTGCACCTCGAACTCCAGACGCTCGCCAACTGAGACCCCCCCGCGATGACGCCGATTGATGCCCAGCGCCCGCTGCAGCTGAACGACCAAGGCCAGCTGCGCCACTTCCTCTCGCTCGACGGCCTGCCCCGCGAGCTGCTGACGGAGATCCTCGACACCGCCGACTCCTTCCTCGAGGTCGGTGCCCGCGCGGTGAAGAAGGTCCCGCTGCTGCGCGGCAAGACCGTGTGCAACGTGTTCTTCGAGAACTCCACGCGCACCCGCACCACCTTCGAGCTGGCCGCCCAGCGCCTGTCCGCCGACGTCATCAGCCTCAACGTGTCGACCTCCTCGACCAGCAAGGGCGAGACCCTGTTCGACACCCTGCGCAACCTCGAGGCCATGGCCGCCGATATCTTCGTGGTGCGCCATGCCGACTCCGGCGCCGCCCACTTCATCGCCGAGCACGTGTGCCCGAACCTGGCCATCATCAACGGCGGCGACGGCCGTCACGCCCACCCGACCCAGGGCATGCTCGACATGCTGACCATCCGCCGCCACAAGGGCGGCTTCGAGAACCTCTCGGTGGCCATCGTCGGCGACATCCTCCACTCGCGGGTGGCGCGCTCCAACATGCTGGCGCTGCGCGCCCTGGGCTGCCGGGACATCCGCGTGATCGCCCCGAAGACCCTGCTGCCGGTCGGCATCGAGCAGTACGGCGTCAACGTCTACAGCGACATGGCCAAGGGCCTGGCGGATGTCGACGTGGTGATCATGCTGCGCCTGCAGCGCGAGCGCATGCAGGGCGGCCTGCTGCCCAGCGAGGGCGAGTTCTACCGCCTGTTCGGCCTGACCGAGCAGCGCCTGGCGCTGGCCAAGCCGGACGCCCTGGTGATGCACCCCGGGCCGATCAACCGCGGCGTGGAGATCGAGTCGGCGGTGGCCGACGGCCCGCAGTCGGTGATTCTCAACCAGGTCACCTACGGCATCGCCATCCGCATGGCGGTGCTGTCCATGACCATGAGCGGGCAGACCGCCCAGCGCCAACTCAACTCCGAGGAGTCCAACTGATGCGCACCGCAATCCTCGGCGCCCGCGTCATCGACCCGAGCAGCGGCCTCGACCAGCAGGCCGACCTGTATATCGACGGCGGCAAGCTGGCTGCCATCGGCCAGGCGCCGGCCTCCTTCGTCGCCGAACAGACCATCGCCGCCCAGGGTCTGGTGGCCGCCCCCGGCCTGGTCGACCTGTCCGTGGCCCTGCGCGAGCCGGGCTACAGCCGCAAGGGCAGCATCGCCAGCGAGACCCTGGCCGCCGCCGCCGGCGGGGTCACCAGCCTGTGCTGCCCGCCCTTCACCAAGCCGGTGCTGGACACCTCGGCGGTGGCCGAGCTGATCCTCGACCGTGCCCGCGAAGCCGGGCACACCAAGGTCTTCCCCATCGGCGCCCTGAGCAAGGGGCTGGCCGGCGAACAGCTGGCAGAGCTCGTTGCCCTGCGCGACGCCGGCTGCGTGGCCTTCGGCAACGGCCTGGACAACTTCCGCAGCAGCCGCACCCTGCGCCGCGCCCTGGAGTACGCGGCCACCTTCGACCTGACGGTTATCTTCCACTCCCAGGACCATGACCTGGCCGAGGGCGGCCTGGCCCACGAGGGGCCTACCGCCAGCTTCCTCGGCCTGCCCGGCATCCCCGAGACGGCCGAGACCGTGGCCCTGGCCCGCGACCTGCTACTGGTCGAGCAGACCGGCGTGCGCGCCCACTTCAGCCAGCTGACCAGCGCCCGCGGCGCCGAGCTGATCGCCGACGCCCAGGCCCGCGGCCTGCCGGTCACGGCCGACGTGGCCCTGTACCAGCTGATCCTCACCGACGAGGCCCTCGTCGGCTTCTCCAGCCTCTACCATGTGCAGCCACCGCTGCGTACCCGCCGCGACCGCGACGGCCTGCGCGCCGCGGTGAAGAGCGGGGTGATCCAGGCCATCGCCAGCCATCACCAGCCCCACGAGCGGGATGCCAAGCTGGCCCCCTTCGGCGCCACCGAGCCGGGCATCAGCAGCGTGCAGCTGTTGCTGCCGCTGGCCCTGACCCTGGTGCAGGACGACCTGCTGGATTTGCCGACACTGCTCGCCCGCCTCGGTGCCGGCCCGGCCGACGCCCTGCAGCTGCCGGCAGGCCGCCTGGCGGTGGGCGCCCCCGCCGACCTGCTGCTGTTCGATCCGCAGGCCTCGACCCTGGCCGGCGAGGCCTGGTACTCCAAGGGCAGCAACTGCCCCTTCACCGGCCACTGCCTGCCGGGCGCGGTGCGCTACACCCTGGTCGATGGGCACCTCAGCTACCAGGCCTGATGCCTCGCGCACGAAAAAGCCCGCCGAATGGCGGGCTTTTTCGTGTTCAATGGCTTCAACCACGCTCGGCGTTCTTCAGCGAAATCTGCGTATTCAGGGTCCAGAAGTCGTAGAGCACGCCGACCAGGAACAGGCCGCCGGTGAACAGATAGAGGATGCCCGTGAGCCACTTGCCCTGGTACATGCGATGTACGCCGAACACGCCGAGGAAGGTCAGGAGAATCCAGGCGAGGTTGTAGTCGGTCTCCCCTACGGTGAAACGCAGATCGGCCTCGCGATCCATGGCCGGGATCAGGAACAGGTCGATGATCCAGCCGACGAACAGCAGGCCCAGGGTGAAGAACCAGATGGTGCCGGTCACCGGCTTGCCATAGTAGAAGCGATGGGAGCCGAGGAAGCCGAATATCCACAACAGATAGCCGATGACCTTGCTATGGGTGTCCTGTCTTACGTCCATGCCATGCTCCTGTACCGCAAGTGAATATGAATAGGCCCGGCACCGCGCAGCTGCCCGATAAAAAAGCCCGCGGGCGCGGGCTGTTGCAGGCGTGAGCTGCGGGCTCAGCGGAAGCGCCGCCCCGGGTCCTCCGGCGCGGTCTCCAGGGACAGGCCCTCGCTCAGCTGGGCCAGGTGGTCGCCGTCGCTTTCCGAGCCGAGCTTGATCATCAGGCGCAGGTCGTTGGCCGAGTCGGCGTACAGCAGCGCGTCCTCGTAGGTGATCTCGCCTTGGCTGTAGAGGGCATACAGCGCCTGGTCGAAGGTCTGCATGCCCTGCTCGGTGGAGCGCTTCATCAGGCCCTTGAGTTCGTGCACCTCGCCCTTGCGGATCAGGTCGGCGGCCAGGGGGGTATTGACCAGCACCTCGATCACCGCCCGGCGGCCCTTGCCGTCCGGGGTCGGCACCAGCTGCTGGGCGACTATCGCCTTGAGGTTCAGCGACAGGTCCATCCACACCTGGTTCTGCCGGTCGGCGGGGAAGAAGTTGATGATCCGGTCGAGGGCCTGGTTGGCGTTGTTGGCGTGCAGGGTGGCCAGGCACAGGTGGCCGGTCTCGGCGAAGGCCACGGCGTGGTCCATGGTCTCGCGGGTACGCACCTCGCCGATGAGAATCACGTCCGGCGCCTGGCGCAGGGTGTTCTTCAGCGCCACCTCGTAGGACTCGGTGTCGATGCCCACCTCGCGCTGGGTGACGATGCAGTTCTGGTGCTGGTGGATGTACTCGATCGGGTCCTCGATGGAGATGATGTGGCCGCTGCTGTGCTTGTTGCGGTAGCCGATCATCGCCGCCAGCGAGGTGGACTTGCCGGTGCCGGTGGCACCGACGAACAGCACCAGGCCGCGCTTGGTCTGCGCCAGCTTCTTGAGGATCTCCGGCAGCTTGAGGTCATCCAAAGTCGGGATGTTGGTCTCGATGCGCCGCAGCACCATGCCCGCCAGGTTGCGCTGGTAGAAGGCACTGACGCGGAAGCGGCCGACGCCGCGGGCGCTGATGGCGAAGTTGCACTCGTGATTCTCGGCGAACTCCCGGCGCTGCTGCTCGTTCATCACCGCGTACACGGTTTCCCGGGTCTGCTCCGGCGACATGGGGTTCTTGGTGACCGGCATGATCCTGCCGTTGACCTTCATGGACGGCGGCACGCCGGCGGTGATGAACAGGTCCGAGCCGCCCTTTTCCACCATCAGGCGCAGCAGTTTTTCGAATTCCATGCGTTGTCTCGCCCATCTGCATCACGCGCCTACGCAAAGACCAGTCGCCGAAGCGCGCGAACCGTCGCTGGCCGATCCCCGTGCGCCAGTCGGCACACGGAAACAGTGTGTCAGAAGGTTTCCGGGTTCTTGGATTTTTCCCGGGCACTCTCGCGGCTGACCAGCCCCTTGGCCACCAGCCCCTTGAGGCAGGCGTCGAGGGTCTGCATGCCCAGCGAGCCGCCGGTCTGGATCGCCGAATACATCTGCGCCACCTTGTCCTCGCGGATCAGGTTGCGGATCGCCGGGGTGCCGATCATGATCTCGTGGGCCGCCACCCGGCCGCCGCCGATCTTCTTCAGCAGGGTCTGGGAAATCACCGCCTGCAGGGACTCCGAGAGCATGGAGCGGACCATGGACTTCTCCTCGGCGGGGAACACGTCGACCACCCGGTCGATGGTCTTGGCCGCCGAGGTGGTGTGCAGGGTGCCGAACACCAGGTGGCCGGTCTCCGCGGCGGTCAGCGCCAGGCGGATGGTCTCCAGGTCGCGCATCTCGCCGACCAGGATGATGTCCGGGTCTTCCCGCAGGGCCGAACGCAGGGCCTCGGAGAAGCCCAGGGTGTCGCGGTGCACCTCGCGCTGGTTGACCAGGCACTTTTTCGACTCGTGGACGAATTCGATCGGGTCCTCGATGGTCAGGATATGGTGGTACTTGGTGCTGTTGAGGTAGTCGAGCATGGCCGCCAGGGTGGTCGACTTGCCCGAGCCGGTGGGCCCGGTGACCAGCACCAGGCCGCGCGGCACGTCGGTGATCTTGCGGAACACCTCGCCCATGCCGAGGTCTTCCATGGTCAGCACCTTGGACGGAATGGTACGGAATACCGCGCCGGCGCCACGGTTCTGGTTGAAGGCGTTGACCCGGAAACGCGCCACCCCGGGCACCTCGAAGGAGAAGTCGGTCTCGAGGAATTCTTCGAAGTCCTTGCGCTGCTTGTCGTTCATGATGTCGTACATCAGCGCGTGCACCTGCTTGTGATCCAGGGCCGGCAGGTTGATCCGCCGTACGTCGCCGTCGACCCGAATCATCGGCGGCAGACCGGCAGAGAGATGCAGGTCCGACGCGCCTTGCTTGGCGCTGAAGGCGAGCAGCTCGGTGATATCCATGGGACTCCCTAATGACAAGCAAGCAGGTAGAATGCCGCGAACGCAGAACGGCCGGGGCTACAGAGCGCGAGTAATGTCCACGATAGCAGAGAATATTGCAAAGGTCGGAGCGCGCATCCGTGAGGCGGCGCAAGCCTCGCAGCGCGATTGTGGCTCGATCGGCCTGCTCGCGGTGAGCAAGACCAAAGCCGCCCCGGCGATTCGCCAGGCCCATGCCGCGGGTCTGCGCGACTTCGGCGAGAACTACCTGCAGGAGGCCCTGGAGAAGCAGGTCGAACTGCACGACCTGGCGCTGACCTGGCACTTCATCGGCCCCATCCAGTCGAACAAGACCCGCGCCATCGCCGAGCACTTCGCCTGGGTCCACTCGGTGGACCGCCTGAAGATCGCCGAGCGCCTCTCCGCCCAGCGCCCGCCGCAGCTGCCGCCGCTGAACGTCTGCCTGCAGGTCAACGTCAGCGGCGAGGCCAGCAAGTCCGGCTGCAGCCCCGAGCAGCTGCCGGCCCTGGCCCAGGCGGTCGCCCGGCTGCCCGGGCTCAAGCTGCGCGGCCTGATGTGCATTCCCGAACCCAGCGCGGACCCGGCCGTGCAGCGCGCGGCCTTCGCCCGCCTGCGCGCACTGCAGAGCGGCCTGGGCCTCGACCTCGACACCCTGTCCATGGGCATGAGCCATGACCTGGAAGCCGCCATCGCCGAAGGCGCGACCTGGGTCCGCATCGGCACCGCCCTGTTCGGCGCCCGCGACTACGGTGCCCCCTCGCCTTGAATTAAGGAAGCCCAGATGAACGATCCCAAAATTGCCTTTATCGGCGCCGGCAATATGGCCGCCAGCCTGATCGGCGGCCTGCGCGCCCAGGGCGTCGCCGCCAACGCCATCCGCGCCAGCGACCACGGCGCCGAGCAGCGTGCCAAGATCGCCGCCGAGCATGGTATCGAGACCTTCGCCGGCAACGCCGAGGCGGTCGCCGGCGCCGATGTCATCGTCCTGGCGGTGAAGCCGCAGGTCATGAAGGGCGTCTGCCAGGACCTGGCGCCACACCTGAGCGAAGGCCAGCTGGTCGTCTCCGTCGCCGCCGGCATCACCTGCGCCAGCCTGGAAAACTGGCTGGGGCCGCGCGCCATCGTGCGCTGCATGCCCAACACCCCGGCGCTGCTACGCCAGGGGGTCAGCGGGCTGTACGCCAACGCCCGGGTCACGGCGCCCCAGCGCCAGCAGGCCGAGCAGCTGCTCAGCGCGGTCGGCCTGGCCCTGTGGCTGGACGAGGAGCGGCTGATCGACGCGGTCACCGCGGTGTCCGGCAGCGGCCCGGCCTATTTCTTCCTGCTGATCGAGGCGATGACCGCCGCCGGCGAGAAGCTCGGCCTGCCACGCGACACCGCCGCCCAACTGACCCTGCACACCGCCCTCGGCGCCGCGCGCATGGCGGTGGCCAGCGACGTCGACGCCGCCGAGCTGCGTCGCCGCGTGACCTCGCCCGCCGGCACCACGGAGGCGGCGATCAACAGCTTCCAGGCCGGCGGCTTCGAGGCCCTGGTCGAACAGGCACTGAATGCCGCCGCCCGCCGCTCGGCGGAGCTGGCCGAACAGCTGGGCCAATAAGGAGCCAACCATGATCGGACTCAACACCGCTGCAGTTTATATCCTGCAGACCCTCGGCAGCCTCTACCTGCTGGTGGTGCTGCTGCGCTTCATCCTGCAACTGGTGCGCGCGGACTTCTACAACCCGCTCAGCCAGTTCATCGTGCGTGCCACCCAGCCGCTGCTCAAGCCCCTGCGCAAGGTCATCCCCGGCTTCGCCGGCCTCGACCTGGCCTCGCTGGTGCTGGCGATCCTGGTGCAACTGCTGCTGATGACCCTGACCCTGATGCTGATGGGCTACGGCACCGGCAACCCGCTGCAGCTGCTGATCTGGTCGATCATCGGCGTCACCGCGCTGTTCCTCAAGGTGTTCTTCTTCGCCCTGATCATCGGCGTGATCCTCTCCTGGGTCGCCCAGGGCAGCCACAACCCGGCGGTCGAGCTGATCCAGCAGATCTGCGAGCCGCTGCTGATGCCGATCCGCCGCTTCATGCCGAACCTCGGCGGCCTGGACCTGTCGCCCATCGTCGCCTTCCTGGCGCTCAACCTGATCGACATGCTGGTGATCCGCAACCTGGCGATGATGACCGGCATGTACCAGGGCCTCAGCCTGGCGATCTGAGCCCCCGCCGGGACCGCCCGGCGCGCCGGCGCCCGGCCCGACCGTTCGCCCCGCCTGCGCGACCATCAGGCAGGAGCGTGACGCGGGCCGATTGACGCCGGCCGGAGGCCCCGCATAATGCCCGCCAGGCCCGCGCGTGCCGCGCGGCCCCATGACCCCGGAGGCGACCTGCGCCGCGGTCGCCGTTCGCGGGCGCGCTACCGAGAGGAACGCCAGGATGAGCATGGAACGTCTCAGTCAGCAGGTCGACGCCTACGTCGCCTGGAAGCGCGAGCTGATGCGCGAGATCAGCCGCTACCGCAGCTGGCTGGTGACCAACCGCCTCGGCTCCGGGGCGGTGGAGGCCAAGCTCGAGCGGGCCCTGCGCCTGCTGCGCACCGACCACATCACCCTGGCCTTCGTCGGCGAGTTCTCCCGCGGCAAGACCGAACTGATCAACGCCCTGTTCTTCGCCGAATACGGCCAGCGCATGCTGCCGTCCCAGGCAGGGCGCACCACCATGTGCCCCACCGAACTGTACTTCGACCCGCGCTCGGAGCGCGCCTATATCCGCCTGCTGCCCATCGAGACGCGCCTGTCCGAGGCCAACGTCTCGCAGTTCAAGCGCATCCCCGGGCACTGGGTGAACATCCCCCTGGACCCCAGCGACCCGGACAACATGCTCCAGGCCTTCGCCCAGGTCGCCCGGAGCAAGCCGATGCCGGTGGAACAGGCGATCCAGCTGGGCTTCCACCCGGACATGCTGGAGCGCACCGGCAAGCCCGGCCAGGTGCTGGTGCCGGCCTGGCGTCACGCCCTGGTCAACTTCGACCACCCGCTGTTGCGCCAGGGCCTGCGCATCCTCGACACCCCGGGTCTCAACGCCCTGGGCAGCGAGCCTGAGCTGACCCTGTCGATGCTGCCCAGCGCCCAGGCGATCATCTTCCTGCTGGCCGCCGACAGCGGGGTCAGCGCCAGCGACATGGCGATCTGGCAGCAGCACATCCGTCAGCTCGACGACGAGACCCAGACCAGCCTGTTCGCCGTGCTCAACAAGATCGACGTGCTGTGGGACGACCTCGCCGGCGAGGCCTTCGTGCAGGACGCCATCGCCCGGATCCAGCGCACCACCGCCCGGCAGCTGGGCATCCGCAGCGAGGAGGTGCTGCCACTGGCGGCCAAGCAGGCCCTGCTGGCCAAGGTGCGCAAGGACCCGGCGCTGCTCGCCCGCAGCCAGCTGGGCGACCTGGAGAGCCTGCTCTGCGAGCGCATCGTCGCGCAGAAGGAGCGGCTGCTCGAGGACCGCGTGGTCAACCAGGTGCTGGCCCTGCTGCAGAACAGCCAGCACCTGCTCAACCTGCGCCTGGCGAAGGTCAGCGAGCAGCAGGCCCTGCTCAGCCACCAGCAGCAGGACAACGGCCAGCTGCTGTTCGAGCTGACCGCCAGGACCAAGGCGGACCACGGCCTGCACCACCGGCGCCTGCTCGGCCTGAAGACCAACCAGCGCCTGCTCAAGCGCCAGGGCGAGCTGCTGCGCGCCGCGCTGCGCCCCGAGCGCCTCGACGCGCATCTGGCCAAGGTGCGCCGCAACCTCACCGGCAGCTGGACCACCCTGGGCATCAACCAGGCCATCCTGCACTTCTTCCGCTCCGTGCAGAGCGACCTGCACAACCTGGCCCACGAAGCCGAGATGGCCAACCGCATGGTCGCCGCCATCTACCGCCGGCACAACGAGGAGAACCCCCTGCATGGCGTCGACGCGCCGCAGTTCGACCTCAACCGCTACCAGCGCGAACTCGCGCAGCAACAGGCCAAGGCCGACCAGTTCCGCCTGCACCTCAAGACCCTGCTCACCGAGCAGCGCAGCCTGACCCGGCGCTTCTTCGCCACCCTGGTGCAGGAGGTGATCGGCCTGCACCAGCGCCTGCGCCAGGACGCCGAGCAGTGGGCCGGCGACGCCCTGATGCCGCTGATGCAGCACAGCCTGGAGCACAAGCAGTTGCTGGAGACCCACATGCTGCGGCTCAAGGCCCTGGCCCAGGACACCCAGAAGAGCCGTCAGCGCACCCAGCAACTGGCGCTCTACCGCGACGAACTGCAGCAGCAGCTGGCCCAGGCCGGCGACATGCTGCGCACCCTGCGCCGGCCGGCGCCGATCCAGCGCCAGGGCAAGGTGGTCAGCCTGCCGGGCGCCAGGCGCGCCCTCGGCGCCGCCGACTAGGCGCAGCCCGGCCTGGGCGCGCCGCCCCTGCGCTTGCCGCAGGCAGCGGCGCTCTTTAGACTGCTGCACTTCGTTTTTCTTCCCATTTCGCGAGCAGGGTCGATGCCCACTGCCTTTCCCCCAGATTCCGTTGGCCTGGTGACGCCCGAGGTGGTGCAGTTCGCCGCGCCCCTGGCCCTGGCCTGCGGACGCAGCCTGGCCGACTACCAACTGATCTTCGAGACCTATGGTCGGCTGAACGAAGCCCGCAGCAATGCCGTGCTGATCTGTCACGCCCTCTCCGGCCACCACCATGCCGCCGGCTACCACAGCCCCGACGACCGCAAGCCCGGCTGGTGGGACAGCTGCATCGGCCCGGGCAAGGCGATCGACACCGACAAGTTCTTCGTCGTCAGCCTGAACAACCTCGGCGGCTGCAACGGCTCGACCGGCCCGTCCAGCCTCAACCCGGCCACCGGCAAGCCCTATGGCGCCGACTTCCCGGTGATGACGGTGGAGGACTGGGTGCACAGCCAGGCGCGCCTGGCCGACGACCTGGGCATCGCGCAGTGGGCGGCCGTGGTCGGCGGCAGCCTCGGCGGCATGCAGGCCCTGCAGTGGACCATCAGCTACCCCGAGCGGGTGCGCCACTGCCTGGCGATCGCCTCGGCGCCCAAGCTGTCGGCGCAGAACATCGCCTTCAACGAGGTGGCGCGCCAGGCCATTCTCACCGACCCGGAGTTCCACGGCGGACACTTCCAGGAGCAGGGGGTGATCCCCAAGCGCGGCCTGATGCTGGCGCGCATGGTCGGTCACATCACCTACCTGTCCGACGACGCCATGGGCGAGAAGTTCGGCCGCGGCCTGAAGAGCGAGAAGCTCAACTACGACTTCCACAGTGTCGAGTTCCAGGTCGAGAGCTACCTGCGCTACCAGGGCGAGGAGTTCTCCGGGCGCTTCGACGCCAACACCTACCTGCTGATGACCAAGGCGCTGGACTACTTCGACCCGGCCGCCGCCTTCGATGGCGACCTGGCCAAGACCCTGGCCACGGCCACCGCGGACTTCTGCCTGTTCTCCTTCACCACCGACTGGCGCTTCTCCCCGGCACGCTCGCGGGAGATCGTCGACGCGCTGATCGCCGCGCGCAAGAACGTCTGCTACCTGGAGATCGACGCGCCCCAGGGCCACGATGCCTTCCTCATGCCGATCCCGCGTTACCTGCAGGCCTTTTCCAGCTACATGAACCGAATCCAGGTATAACCCCGCCATGCGTGCAGATCTCGACATCATCCAGGAGTGGATTCCCGCCGGCAGCCGCGTACTCGACCTGGGCTGCGGCGACGGCGAACTGCTGGCCTGGCTGCGCGACAACAAGGGCGTCAGCGGCTACGGCCTGGAGATCGACCCGGAGAAGATCGCCCGCTGCATCGAGCGCGGCGTCAACGTGGTCGAGCAGAACCTCGATGAGGGCCTCGGCAACTTCGCCAGCGACAGCTTCGACGTGGTGGTGATGACCCAGTCGCTGCAGGCCCTGCACTACCCCGACTGGGTCCTGGCGGAGATGCTGCGGGTCGGTCGCACCTGCATCATCACCTTCCCCAACTTCGGCCACTGGCGCTGCCGCTGGTACCTGGCCAGCAAGGGCCGCATGCCGGTCTCCGACTTCCTGCCCTACACCTGGTACAACACGCCGAACATCCACTTCTGCACCTTCGAGGACTTCGAGCGCCTGTGCCACGCGCAGAACGCCCGGGTGCAGGAGCGCCTGGCGGTGGACCGCGACCACCGCCACGGCTGGGCCAGCCGGATATGGCCTAATCTGTTAGGTGAGATCGGCATCTACCGCATCAGCGGGCCCACCGCCCCGGGTACGCAGACCGCCGGCTGAGCCGTGCGCCTTTCCAGGGCCAACCTTGCAGGAGAGCCACCATGCGCCGTATCGCCATTCTGTTTATCGCCCTGTGCCTGAGCCTGCCGGCGCTTGCCGAGCGCAAGCACAGCTTCGGCGAGCTGGACGTGCACTACATCGCCTTCAATTCCGGCTTCCTCCAGCCGGAGATCGCCGCCGCCGCCGGCCTGGTGCGCAGCAAGAGCCAGGGCGTGGTCAACATCTCCGTGCTCAAGGCCGGCACGCCCCTGGCCGCCAACGTCGATGGCGCGGTGAAGAACCTGCTCGGGCAGAGCTACCCCCTGAAGTTCAAGCAGGTCACCGAAGGCACGGCGATCTACTACCTGGCGCAGTTCCCCTTCGAGAACCGCGAGGTACTGCGCTTCACCATCAGCGTCCAGGCCGACGATGGCGTCGCCCACAGCTTCGACTTCAACCAGGAATTCTTCCCCGACCAATGATGCCCTTCAGCGAACTCGTGCTGGCCAGCCACAACGCCGGCAAACTCAAGGAACTCCAGGCCATGCTCGGCGACGTCGTGCGCGTACGCTCGATCGGCGAGTTCAGCAGCGTCGAGCCGGAAGAAACCGGCCTGAGCTTCGTCGAGAACGCCATCCTCAAGGCCCGCCACGCCGCCCGGGTGTCCGGCCTGCCGGCCCTGGCCGACGACTCCGGCCTGGCGGTGGACTTTCTCGGCGGCGCCCCGGGCATCTACTCGGCGCGCTACGCCGACGGCCAGGGCGATGCGGCCAACAACGCCAAGCTGCTCGCGGCCCTCGAAGAGGTGCCGGATGCGCAACGCGGCGCCCGGTTCGTCTGCGCCCTGGCCCTGCTGCGGCATGCCGACGACCCGCTGCCGATCCTCTGCGAAGGCCTGTGGCACGGGCGCATCCTGCACGAGGCCCGCGGCGACCAGGGCTTCGGCTACGACCCGCTGTTCTGGGTCGAGGAGCAGCAGTGCTCCAGCGCCGAGCTGCCCCCGGCGCTGAAGAACCAACTCAGCCACCGCGCCCGCGCCATGGCCCTGCTCAAGCAGCGCCTGGGGCTGGCATGAGCCACTCGGCAGACGCAGGCTTCCAGCTGCCGCCGCTGGCGCTCTATGTGCATATTCCCTGGTGCGTGAAGAAGTGCCCCTACTGCGACTTCAACTCCCACGCCGCCGGCCCGCAGCTGCCGGAGCAGGAGTACGTGGACGCGCTGCTGGCCGACCTCGATGAGGACCTGGCCCAGGTCCACGGCCGCCCGCTGACCTCGATCTTCTTCGGCGGCGGCACCCCCAGCCTGTTCAGCGCCCGGGCCCTCGGCCGCCTGCTGGAAGGGGTCGAGCGCCGCGTGCCCTTCGCGCCGGACATCGAGATCACCCTGGAAGCCAACCCCGGCACCTTCGAGCAGGCCAAGTTCGCCGCCTACCGCGCCCTCGGCATCAATCGCCTGTCGATCGGCGTGCAGAGCTTCCAGGCCGACAAGCTCAAGGCCCTGGGGCGCATCCACGACGGCGAGGAGGCCATCCGCGCCGCCGACATGGCCCGCGCCGCCGGCTTCGACAACTTCAACCTGGACCTGATGCACGGCCTGCCGGAGCAGTCCCTGGACGACGCCCTCGGCGACCTGCGCACCGCCATCGCCCAGGCGCCGAGCCACCTGTCCTGGTACCAGCTGACCCTGGAGCCGAACACGGTGTTCTGGAGTCAGCCGCCGACGCTGCCGGAGGACGACATCCTCTGGGACATCCAGGAAGCCGGCCAGGCCCTGCTGGCCGAGCACGGCTATACCCAGTACGAGGTGTCGGCCTATGCCCAAGCGGGCAAGGCGGCGCGGCACAACCTCAACTACTGGACCTTCGGCGACTTCCTCGGCATCGGCGCCGGCGCCCACGCCAAGCTGAGCAGCCCGCAGGGCTTGATCAAGCGCAGCTGGAAGACCCGCCTGCCCAAGGACTACCTGGATGCCGGCAAGCGCTTCAGCGCCGGCGAGCGGGTGCTGGGCCCGGACGAACTGCCCTTCGAGTTCCTGATGAACGTGCTGCGCCTCACCGATGGCGTGGCCAGCAGCCTGTTCACCGAGCGCACCGGCCTGCCGCTGGCGCGGCTCGCCGAGGCGCGCGGCGAAGCCGAGCGCCGTGGCCTGCTGCACGGCGACCCGGCGCGGCTGCGCGCGACCCGCGAGGGCCAGCTGTTCCTCAACGACCTGCTGCAACACTTCCTGCCCTGACCGGCACATCGCGCGCCCGCGGCGCTAAGGACCCCGCATGGACCTGCTACTCGAACTGATCGCCACCCTGTCGCGCTGGAGCCGTGGCCACCTGTACGACATCTCCCTGGCGATCATGGCCACCCTGCTGGTGCTGTTCGGCCCGGCCATCAACGCCTGGGTGCAGCGCAGCATCGGCGGCCTCAACTTCTTCCTGCGCACCCTGCTGTTCGTGCTGCTCTGTGCGGTCGGCTACGGCCTGGCGATGGTCTTCCTCACCCCCTGGCTGGCCCAGGGCCTCGGCCACTTCAACAACTACACCCTGGCACCGGTGCTGCTGCTGTCGTTCTTCCTCATCGGCGTGCTCGCCGACCGCAGCTAGATCGGCAACAGCGGTCGGCGGCCAGGCCGCTGGCTGTCAGCACTCCGGTCCGCAGTTGATCATCCAGGGTACGCCAAAGCGGTCGACCAGCATGCCGAAACGCTCCGCCCAGAAGGTTTGCTGCAGCGGCATCTGCACGCTGCCCCCTTCGCCCAGGGCGGCGAAGATGCGCTCGGCCTCCGCCACGCCGCCTGGCTGCAGGGTTACCCAGCAGCCACGGATGGGCTCGTAGGGTTGCGCGGGGTGGCAGTCCGAGCCCATCAAGGCCTGATCGCCCCACATCAGACAGGCGTGCATGACCTTGTCGCGGCAATCCGCCGGCACCTCCCCGCCGGCCGGGGTTTCGCCGAAGCGCAGCAGCGCCTGGAGGGTGCCGCCCAGGCACTGCGCATAGAAGCTGAAGGCGGCCTCGCAGTCGCCATCGAAGGTCAGGTAGGGATTGATGTTCATGCTTGACTCCGTCGCGCGGTCAAAGGGTCACTGCTGCCGGGCAATCTGTTCGCGGATGCGCTCTTCCTGCTCGCGCAACTCGGGGGTGAATTCGGCGCCGAAATCCTCGGCCTCGAACAGCTGGCGGATCTCGATCTCCGACTCCCCGGGCATCGGGTTGGGGCAGCGCTTGACCCATTCGACCGCCTCCTCCAGCGACTCGACCTGGAACAGCCAGTAGCCGGCGATCAGCTGCTCGGTCTCGGCGAACGGGCCGGCGATCACCTGTCGCTGCTCACCGGAGAACCGCACCCGCGCGCCCCTGGCACTCGGCTGCAGGCCCTCGCCGGCCAGCAGCACGCCGGCTGCCACCAGCTCCTCGTTATAACGGCCCATCGCCGCCAACAGCGCTTCGCTGGGCATCACGCCCGCCTCGGATGCCTGACTGGCCTTGACTATCACCATGAATCGCATGCTCTTGCCTCCTGCAGCAAAGGGTTAGAGGACCGGTGCGGATGCTGGGCTCCTCCACCGGTTCTGCTTCATGGTCGAAGGGCCAGGCGCACATTCGACAGGGCCGCCTGAAATTTTCCGCTGATCTGCCGCCGCACGGCCTGGCCCCGAGGCGGGGGCACGATCCTGGCCGGGACCCGCTCGGCAAGCCGGCAGAAAAAAGCCGCCCATTCGGGCGGCTGTGCAGGCCGGGAGTCGACTCAGTTACCCGCGCGGCGCAGAGCCTGCGGGGTGAAGTCGCGCGGGCTCAGGTCGGCGGCGAAGTCGTACATCGGCTCGTTATTGTCCAGGCCGTCGACGAAGTAGCGCCCTCCCGCGAAGTCGTAGAGGGTTTCCAGGGTACTGCCGAACATCGGCACCTCGTAATAGCTGATCGGGTGGCTCTCCTGCAGGCCGATCAGCTCTCCGCGCTTGTCGTACAGGTCGACCGCGAGAATCTGCCAGCTGTCCTCGTCCAGGTAGAAGCGGCGCTTGCCATAGGGGTGGCCGAAGCCCTTGCGCAGCTCGGCCTCGACCAGCCACACGCGGTGCAGCTCGTAGCGCAGCAGCGCGGGGTTGACCGTGCTGCGCTGCAGGATGCTGTCGTAGGGGATGCCCTGCTGATGCACCGCATAGCTGTTGTAGGGCAGCAGCATTTCGCGCTTGCCGAGCAGCGTCCACTGATAGCGGTCCGGCGCGCCGTTGTAGGAATCGACCATGTCGGCGGTGGCCATGCCGTTGGTATCCGGCTGCAGGCTGTCGTAGGCCAGCATCGGCAGGCGGCGCACGCGCCGTTCGCCACGGTTGAAGCGCCAGGCCTTGCGGATCGCCAGGACCTGGTCGAGGGTTTCCTGCACCACCAGCGCCGAGCCGGACAACTTGGCCGGCGCCACCACCTTGTACTTGTAGTAGAACAGGGTGTTGTCCAGCTCCTGCGGGCTGACGCCTGCGCGGCCGTAGAGGAAGTAGACGGCGCGGTCCAGCTTGAGCAGGTTGTAGCCGCCATTGGCCAGCACCGCCGCCTGGTTGGTGTGCATGCGGATCTGCTCGCCACGGTAGCGCATGATGTGGTTCCAGATCGCCTGCTGGCCGTTCTCCGGCAGCGGGAAGGGCACGCCGGCGGCCACCCCGGCCACGCCGTTGCCGCCGGAGATCAGCTCGGCGTTCAGCGCGTTGAAGCGGGTGGCGTCGTAGATGCGCTGCGGCGCCGCGGCGCTGCGCCGGCTCGGGTAGACCCGCAGGAAATACTCGGGGTGGCGCGTCAGCAGCGCCTGGTGTCCCGCCGACAGCAGGGGCCGATACTGCTCCAGGTTGGTCGCCTCGACCCGGTACAGGGGCGCGTCGGCGGCATAGGGGTCGGGGTGGTGCATGCCGGGCCGGTAGCCGGCCGGCGGCTGGGCCAGGCCGCCCTGCCAGCTGGGGATGCTGCCGGCGGCATTGCCGGCACGCTCGCCACCGAGCGGGGTCAGGTCCTGGTTCAGGCGCGCCGCCTGCGCGGCGTCGATCTTGGCCTGCGCGGGCAGCGTCATGGCCGCCAGCAACAGCAGTGACAGTTTTCTCAAGACAACACTCTCCTCACGGCAGCCGGCGGCGGGCGCCACTGCCTGTCGTGCCCGCTCCGCTGCCGGGGTGGGCGTTATGGATACTGACGGTGAGGAGCCGTCCTGGCGCCGGGTCATCCCGGTCTTATGCAATCGTCC
Organism: Pseudomonas lalucatii; assembly: GCF_018398425.1. Lineage (NCBI taxonomy): Bacteria > Pseudomonadati > Pseudomonadota > Gammaproteobacteria > Pseudomonadales > Pseudomonadaceae > Pseudomonas > Pseudomonas lalucatii. Next base: position 1,618,897 of record NZ_JADPMV010000002.1, read on the forward strand.
TGGGGCGGCGTCGACGGGCTCGACGCCGAAAGCCTGACTACTCGCTGCGCTGGAACTTCAGGTCCCAGACGCCATGGCCGAGGCGCTCGCCGCGGCGCTCGAACTTGGTGATCGGCCGCTCCGACGGACGCGGCACGTACTGGCCATCGGCGGCCAGGTTACGATAGCCCGGCGCCGCACTCAGCACCTCGAGCATGTGCTCGGCATAGGGCTGCCAGTCGGTGGCCATGTGCAGCACGCCGCCGACCTTGAGCTTCTGCCGCACCAGCTCGGCGAAGGCCGGCTGGACGATGCGCCGCTTGTGGTGGCGGGCCTTGTGCCAGGGGTCGGGAAAGAACAGCAGCAGGCGGTCGAGGCTGGCGTCGGCCACGCACTGGCGCAGCACCTCCAGGGCGTCGCAGCTGTAGACCCGCACATTGCTCAGATTCTGGGTCATCAGGCCGTTGAGCAGGGCGCCGACACCCGGCTTGTGCACCTCGACGCCGATGAAGTCCTGCTCCGGGGCGGCGGCGGCCATCTCCAGCAACGAGTGGCCCATGCCGAAGCCGATCTCGAAGGTGCGCGGCGCACTGCGGCCGAACACCCGGTCGAAGTCCCGGGCACCGGCTTGCAGTTCCAGGCCGAACTGCGGCCAGCCCTGGTCCAGGCCGCGCTGCTGGCCTTCGGTCATGCGCCCGGCGCGCATGACGAAGCTCTTGATGGTGCGCATCGGGCGCTGTTCCTCGGCCGCAGCCGAGGGGTCGTGGGATTCGGTCATCGGGTACTCTTGAAATCGATGGGGTTCGAGGCGGCCAGGACTCAGCGGATCAGGCCGTCCAGCGGCGACGAGGCGCTGGCGTAGAGCTTCTTCGGCATGCGTCCGGCCAGGTAGGCCAGGCGTCCGGCCTCGATGGCGTACTTCATGGCCTCGGCCATCAGCACCGGATTCTGCGCATGGGCGATGGCGCTGTTCATCAGCACCGCCTCGCAGCCCAGCTCCATGGCGATGGTGGCGTCGGAGGCGGTGCCGACGCCGGCATCGACCAGCACCGGCACCGTCGCCTCTTCGAGGATGATGCGCAGGTTGTAGGGGTTGCAGATGCCCAGGCCGGTGCCGATCAGGCCGGCCAGCGGCATCACCGCGATGCAGCCCATCTCCGCCAGCTGGCGGGCGATGATCGGGTCGTCGCTGGTGTAGACCATCACGTCGAAACCGTCCTTGACCAGCACTTCGGCGGCCTTGAGGGTCTCGATGACGTTGGGGAACAGGGTCTTCTGGTCGGCCAGCACTTCCAGCTTGACCAGCTTGTGGCCGTCGAGCAGCTCGCGGGCCAGGCGACAGGTGCGCACGGCCTCCTCGGCGTCGTAGCAGCCGGCGGTATTGGGCAGGATGGTGTAGCGCTCCGGGCTGATCACCTCGAGCAGGTTGGGCTCGCCGGGATTCTGGCCGATGTTGGTGCGGCGCACGGCGACCGTGACGATCTCCGCGCCCGAGGCCTCGATGGCCGCGCGGGTCTCGTCGAGGTCCTTGTACTTGCCGGTGCCCACCAGCAGGCGCGACTGGTAGGTGCGGCCGGCCAGGGTGAAGGGCTTGTCGCTGCGAACATGGCTCATCGGATAATCCTCGGGACTAAGACGGGGGAACAGTGCGGACGGCGGCCTCAGCCGCCGCCGATGGCATGCACCACTTCGACCCGGTCGCCGTCGCGGAGCGCGGTGCTGGCATGCAGGCTGCGTGGCACTATGTCCAGATTGAGCTCGACCGCGACGCGCCGACCGGCCAGGTCCAGGCGGCCGAGCAGTTCGGCGACGGTCTGGCCATCGGGCAGCTCGAATGCTTCACCGTTCAACTGAATGTGCATAACGGGGCGGTCACGACTAGAAAGGAGGACGGCATTCTAGCCCGATCACCGCCGATGACCAAGGCTAAAGGGCGCCGTTCGTCCCGCTTCCTGACGCTGCAGTCAGGTTGTGCGCCAGGCCAGCAGCCCCAGGCACAGCCAGCCGCCGAGGAAGGCCAGGCCGCCGAAGGGCGTGATCATGCCGAGCGTGCCGATACCGCTGAGGGCCAGGCCGTAGAGGCTGCCGGAGAACAGCAGGATGCCCAGGGCGAACAGCCCGCCGGCCAGGTTGACCAGCCGCCCCGGCGCCCGCAGCGCCAGCAGGGCGACGCCGAGCAGGGCCAGGGCGTGGATCAGCTGATAGTGACTGCCGGTGTGGAACACCGCCAGGTAGTCGGCGCCGAGCCGGCCCTTCAGGCCATGGGCGGCGAAGGCGCCGAGGGCGACGCCGGTGAATCCGGCCAGGGCGGACAGCAACAGCCACAAACGAGCCATGGGCACTCCAGACAATTCGAGGGTGGCCGCTATAATGGCCCGCCCTCCCCCAACGGCCAAGCACGCATGTTCCGCTCCATCCGCCGCCAACTGCTGAAGCTGCTGCTCTACTTCATGGCCGCCACGGCCCTGCTGGTACTGCTGTTGCGCTGGGTGCCGCCACCGGGCACGACCCTGATGCTCGAGCGCAAGGTGCAATCCTGGGTCGACGGCCAGCCGATCGACCTGCAGCGCGACTGGCGCCCCTGGAGCGAGCTGCCCGACGACCTGAAAGTCGCGGTGATCGCCGCCGAGGACCAGAAGTTCGCCGAACACTGGGGCTTCGATGTCGCCGCCATCCGTGCGGCACTCAGCCACAACCGCCGGGGCGGCTCGGTGCGCGGCGCCAGCACCCTGAGCCAGCAGGTGGCGAAGAACCTGTTCCTCTGGTCCGGGCGCAGCTGGCTGCGCAAGGGCGTGGAGGTCTGGTTCACCGCACTGATCGAACTGCTCTGGCCGAAGCAGCGCATTCTCGAGGTCTACCTCAACAGCGCCGAGTGGGGTGTGGGGGTGTTCGGCGCCGAGGCCGCGGCCCGGCACCACTTCGCCAAGGGCGCGCCCTATCTGTCGCGCCAGCAGGCCAGCCTGCTGGCCGCGGTGCTGCCGAACCCGCGGCAGTGGAGCGCCAGCCGGCCGAACAGCCGGGTCGCCCGCCGCGCCGCCTGGATTCGCCAGCAGATGTGGCAGCTGGGCGGCAGCCACTACCTCAGGCAGTTGCAGGGAACGCGCCCGCAGTGGTGGCCGCGCTGGCTGTAGCGGCTCAGTGGGCTCGCAGCGCGCGCCGCGGCACGACCTGCAGCAGACGCAACTGCTCGTCCTCGCTGTGGACGCTCAGGCCCAGCCGCGGATAGATCCAGGCCTCGCCCGCCTCCAGCTGCAGCCGCAGACGCGGCTGACCAAGACTGGCGGCCAGCCGCGCGACGTCCAGCCCCTGCCGTGGTACGAGGCTCAGGCCGACGACGGCCTGCCGGCCCAGCTGCGCCAGCAGCGAATCGGCGAGGGGCTGCGCGGCGCCATCCGCCGCCAGCCCCGCCGCCGTCATCAGGCTCCCCCGCTCGGCCTCGCTCAGCGCCAGCTCGGCCTCCAGCCGCCAGGGCTCGCCAGCCGCCAGCCACTCGCCGCGATAGAGTAGGCGCGCGCCATCCGGGTGCGGCTGCAACCACAGCTCACCGGCCACCAGGGCCCTCAGCTCGGCCAGCTGCAGTCGCTCCTCGGCCAGCGGTTCGAACACCTGCAACTGCCACTCGGCCAGCCAGGGCAACGGTTCGGCCGGTTGCGGCCCGCGTACCAGCCAGGCGCCCCAGGCGAAGAACAGCAGGGCGACGACGGCGAACAGCAGCCCATGCTGCAGGCGCAACGGCGGCAACTTCATGGTGTTCTCCAGGCAGAAAAAAGCCGCACCCGGGTGCGGCTTGTTCAGGTGAGGCGCTTACGCCGCGATCGAGCCCTTGAGCTTGTTCATGGCGTTTTTCTCCAGCTGGCGGATGCGCTCGGCGGAGACGTTGTACTTGGCGGCCAGGTCGTGCAGCGTGGCCTTCTCCTCGGCCAGCCAGCGCTGGTAGAGGATGTCGCGGCTGCGCTCGTCGAGCCCGTCGAGGGCCTCGTGCAGGTTGGCGGTGGCGCTGTCGCTCCAGTCGGCATCTTCCAGCTGGCGCGCCGGGTCGTAGCGATGGTCTTCCAGGTACTGCGCCGGCGACTGGAAGGCGTGGTCGTCATCGGCGTCGTTGGCCGGGTCGAAGGCCATGTCCTGGCCGGTCAGGCGGCTCTCCATCTCGCGCACTTCGTGGGGTTCGACCCCCAGGCTGTCGGCCACGGCATGCACTTCGTCGTTGTTCAGCCAGGCCAGGCGCTTCTTCTGGCTGCGCAGGTTGAAGAACAGCTTGCGCTGGGCCTTGGTGGTGGCGACCTTGACGATGCGCCAGTTGCGCAGGATGAACTCGTGGATCTCGGCACGGATCCAGTGCACGGCGAAGGACACCAGGCGCACGCCCATCTCCGGGTTGAAGCGCTTGACCGCCTTCATCAGGCCGACGTTGCCTTCCTGGATCAGGTCGGCCTGGGCCAGGCCGTAGCCGGAATAGCTGCGGGCGATGTGCACGACGAAACGCAGGTGGGCCAGCACCATCTGCCGCGCGGCCTCGAGGTCCTGCTGGTAGTAGAGACTCTCGGCCAACTCACGCTCCTGCTCCGGGCTCAGCAGCGGGATGCTGTTGACCGCGTGCACGTAAGCCTCCAGGTTGGCGCCTGGGACTAGGGCATGGACAGGTTGCAAGGACGTTGACATTCGAACCCTCCGACTCACAAAACGCGTGCAGTGTAGCACTGCCGAATACGACTGAATACGCGTATACAAGTTCCGCAACAGATAGTCAATATTAAGCAAATCAATCAGTTACTACCTTGGCGCCAGCTCGCTCAAATGCCGGGCGACGGCCAGCCAGGCGCCGATGTAACCCAGCAGCACGGCCCCCAGCAGCAGCGACAGGCCGTCGCCCGCCGGCACCCCGGCCAGGGCGAAGTCGCTGCCGTACAGCCCGGCCAGGCGCACCACCGCATCGTTCAGCCAGCCCAGGCCGTAGGCCAGCAGCAGCCAGGCCAGCAGTCCGGCCCCGAAGCCGTAGAGCGCGCCCATATAGAGGAAGGGCCGGCGCACGTAGCTGTCGGTGCCGCCGACCAGCTTGATCACCTCGATCTCGGTGCGGCGGTTCTCGATATGCAGGCGAATGGTGTTGCCGATCACCAGCAGCAGGGCCAGCACCAGCAGCAGGGTCAGGCCGAAGACGAAGCGGTCGCCCAGGTGGAGGATGGCGCTCAGGCGCTCGACCCAGAGCAGGTCGAGCTGCGCCTGCTGCACCCTGGGCAACTCGGCCAGGCGCAGGCGCAGCGCCTCCAGGGTGGCCTTGTCGACTTCCTTCGGGGTGACCAGCACCACGCCGGGCAGCGGGTTGTCCGGCAGCTCCTTGAGCGCCTCGCCCAGCCCGGACTGCTGCTGGAATTCGTCCAGGGCCCGTTCGCGGCTGATCCACTCGGCATCGGCGACCTCCTGCATCGCCGCGACCTGCTCGCGCAGGGCCTGGCCCTGGGCATCGTCGGCGTCCAGTTGCAGGTACAGGGAGATCTGCGCGGCACGCTGCCAGGAGCCGCCGAGGCGCTCGACGTTGTCCAGCAACAGCGCCAGGCCCATGGGCAGGCTGAGGGCCACGGCCATCACCAGGCAGGTGAAGAAGCTGCCGATCGGCTGCTTGGCCAGGCGGCGCAGGCTGTCGACCAGGCTGGCGCGGTGGCTCTCCAGCCAGGCGTGCAGCTGGCTGCGGAAATCCGGGCCGTCGTCCGGGGCCTTCTGCTCGACCTTCTTCGGCGCGGCGCCGACACGCTGGGCCGGCTGCGGTGGCGGCATGCGGGTCGCGCTCATACGGCCTCCCCGTCGCCGATCAGGCGGCCGCGTTGCAGGGTCAGCATGCGGTGGCGCATGCGCGCGATCAGGGCCAGGTCGTGGCTGGCGATCAGCACGCTGGTGCCCAGGCGGTTGATGTCCTCGAACACCCCCATGATCTCCGCCGCCAGGCGCGGGTCGAGGTTGCCGGTGGGCTCGTCGGCGAGCAGCAGGGCCGGACGATGGACGATGGCCCGGGCGATGCCGACGCGCTGCTGCTGGCCGGTGGACAGGTCGCCGGGGAACAGCTCGGCCTTGTCCGCCAGGGCCACCCGCTCCAGCGCGGCGCCGACCCGCTGGCCGATCTCCGCCTTGCCCAGGCCGAGGATCTGCAGGGGCAGGGCGACGTTGTCGAACACGCTGCGGTCGAACAGCAGCTGGTGGTTCTGGAACACCACGCCGATCTGCCGGCGCAGGAAGGGGATCTGCGCGCTGGTGATCTGCCCCAGATCCTGCCCGGCCAGCAGCAGCTTGCCGCTGGTGGGTCGCTCCATGGCCAGGATCAGCCGCAGCAATGTGCTCTTGCCGGCGCCGGAGTGCCCGGTGACGAACAGGAACTCGCCACGGCGCACGCGGAAACTCAGCTCGTGCAGCCCGACGTGACCGTTGGGGTAACGCTTGCCGACCTGCTCGAATCGAATCATCCCTATTTCTCCGCGAACAACGCCTGGACGAAGGCCTCGGCCTCGAAGGTGCGCAGGTCGTCGATGCCCTCGCCGACGCCGATATAGCGGATCGGCAGGGCGAACTGCTTGGCCAGGGCGAAGATCACCCCGCCCTTGGCGGTGCCGTCCAGCTTGGTCAGGGCCAGGCCGCTGAGGCTGACGGTCTGGTTGAACTGCTTGGCCTGGTTGATGGCGTTCTGCCCGGTGCCGGCGTCCAGCACCAGCAGCACCTCGTGGGGCGCGCTGTCGTCCAGCTTGCCGATCACCCGGCGCACCTTCCTCAGCTCTTCCATCAGGTTGTCCTTGGTGTGCAGGCGCCCGGCGGTGTCGGCGATCAGCACGTCCATGCCACGGGCCTTGGCGGCCTGCACCGCATCGAAGATCACCGAGGCGGAGTCGGCGCCGGTGTGCTGGGCGATCACCGCGATCTGGTTGCGTTCGCCCCACACCTGCAGCTGCTCCACTGCCGCCGCGCGGAAGGTGTCGCCGGCGGCCAGCATCACCTTGTTGCCGTCCAACTGCAGCTTCTTCGCCAGCTTGCCGATGGTGGTGGTCTTGCCGACGCCGTTCACCCCGACCACCAGGATCACGTAGGGGCGCTTGGCGTGGTCGATGCGCAGCGGCTGCTCGACCGGCTTGAGCAACGCGGTCAGCTCTTCCTGCAGCGCCTTGTACAGTGCGCCGCTGTCGGTCAGCTGCTTGCGCGCGACCTTCTGGGTCAGACTCTGGATGATCGCGGTGGTGGCCTCGACGCCGACGTCGGCGGTCAGCAGGCGGGTCTCGATCTCGTCGAGCAGCTCGTCGTCGATGGCCTTCTTGCCGAGGAACAGGCTGGCCATGCCCTCGCCGAGGCTGGCGCTGGTCTTCGACAGGCCCTGCTTGAGGCGGGCGAACCAGCCGCCCTGGTTGTCGCCCGGCTTGGCCTGCTCGAGCGCGGCCGCGAACACCGGCGGGGGCGGCTCGACGGGCTCGGGCTCGGGTTCGGGCGCCGGTGTCGGCGCGTGCAACACCTCGCTGCCGGCGTTGATACGAAAGCGCGAGGCGTTGACCGGCGCGACCTCGGCCGCAGCGGCTTCAGGCGTGGCGTTATCTGGAGCCGCAACGGCAGGCGCGCTGCTCGGCGGCGGCGCGACAGGCGCCGGCTCGGCGCTCGCGGCAGGCGCTTCAGGCTGGGCGGACGGCTCGGGCTGCGCGGGCGCGTCGCTCGGCGCGGGGCTGGCCGGCTCCTGCGGCTTCTTGCGCAGCCAGCCGAACAGGCCCTTCTTTTCCGCAGGTTTTTCCGCGCCTTTCTCGGCCGGTTGCTCGGCCGCGGGCGCGGCGGGAGTCTTCTTGTCGTCGTTGGAACCAAACATGGAGGACGGCTATCTCAAAGGAGCGGCGCGCCGCTAGACAGGTCAGAAAACGGCGCGAAAGCAGGCCGGGCGAAGCCAGGGGACGCTGCACAGCGGTTTTCAGCAGGCTCAACAGGCATGGCCGCCAGTAAAACGGATGAGTATCCTAGCACCTCCGCGCCCGCCGACGCTAAGTTCGCACGGGCCGCCCGACAGGTCGACAGCTAATGAATATGATTGCCCGCCGCGTCGTCGGCGCTGCCCTCGGCGCGCTCTGCCTGCCGCTGATGGCACTCGCCGCCGCCCCGCAACCGACCCACGAATTCAGCCTGGACAATGGCCTGAAGGTCATCGTCCGCGAGGACCATCGCGCCCCGGTGGTGGTGTCCCAGCTCTGGTACAAGGTCGGCTCCAGCTACGAGACGCCCGGCCAGACCGGCCTGTCCCATGCCCTGGAACACATGATGTTCAAGGGCAGCCGCAAGCTCGGTCCCGGCGAGGCCTCGCGCATCCTGCGCGAGCTCGGCGCCGAGGAGAACGCCTTCACCAGCGACGACTACACCGCCTACTACCAGGTACTGGCCCGCGACCGCCTGGCGGTGGCCCTGGAGCTGGAGGCCGACCGCCTGGCCAGCCTCAAGCTGCCGGCCGAGGAGTTCGCCCGCGAGATCGAGGTGATCAAGGAGGAGCGGCGCCTGCGCACCGACGACAAGCCGTCGAACCAGGCCTACGAGCGCTTCAAGGCCATGGCCTTCCCGGCCAGCGGCTACCACACCCCGACCATCGGCTGGATGGCCGATCTCGAGCGCATGAGCATCGAGGAGCTGCGCGCCTGGTACCAGGCCTGGTACGCGCCGAACAACGCCACCCTGGTGGTGGTCGGCGACGTCGGCGCCAGCGAGGTCAAGGCCCTGGCCGAGCGCTACTTCGGCCCCATCCCCCGCCGCGCGGTGCCGACCGCCAAGCCCCCGCGCGAGCTGGCGGCGCCCGGCGAGCGGCGCCTCACCCTGCACCTCAAGACCCAGCTGCCGAGCCTGCTGATGGGCTTCAACGTGCCGGGCCTGGCCACCGCCCAGGAGCCGCGCCAGGTGCATGCCCTGCGCCTGATCGCCACCCTGCTCGACGGCGGCTACAGCGCGCGCCTGCCGACCCGCCTGGAGCGCGGCGAGGAACTGGTCTCCGGCGCCTCGGCCTGGTACGACGCTTACGCCCGCGGCGACAGCCTGTTCGTGCTGACCGCCACCCCCAACGTGCAGACCGGCAAGACTCTGGCCGAGGCCGAGGCCGGCCTGTGGCGCGAGCTGCAGGACCTGCAGCAGAACCCACCCACGGCCGAGGAGCTGGCGCGGGTGCGCGCCCAGGTCATCGCCGGGCTGGTCTACGACCGCGACTCGATCACCAGCCAGGCCACCACCATCGGCCAGCTGGAAACCGTCGGCCTGTCCTGGCAACTGATCGACCGGGAGCTGGCCGAACTGGAAGCGGTCACCCCGGCCGACATCCAGAGCGCGGCGCGCACCTTCTTCACCCGCGACCGCCTGAGCGTCGCCCATGTCCTGCCCGAGGAGGCGCGTGATGAGTGAACGCAATGGCCTGCGCTATGGCCTGCTGGCCCTGGCCCTGCTGGTGTTGCTGGCGATCCTGCTGTTGCTGGTCGGCCGCGAGGACGCGCTCGAGTCCGCCCCCGCAGCGGCCGACAGCGCCAGGCTGGAGTCCCTCGCCGAGCTCAACGGCCAGGCGCCGACGCGCCGCGCCCTGCAGATCCAGACCTGGCAGACCGCCGAGGGCGCCAAGGTGCTGTTCGTCGAGGCCCGCGAGCTGCCGATGTTCGACCTGCGCCTGATCTTCGCCGCCGGCAGCAGCCAGGACGACGGCGTGCCGGGCCTGGCCATGCTGACCAACGCCATGCTCAACGAGGGCGTGCCGGGCAAGGACGCCGGCGCCATCGCCGCCGGTTTCGAGAACCTCGGCGCCCAGTTCGGCAACGGCTCCTACCGCGACATGGCGGTGGCCAGCCTGCGCGCCCTCAGCGCCGCCGAGATCCGCCAGCCGGCGCTGCGCCTGTTCGCCGAGGTGCTCGGCCAGCCGAGCTTCCCCGAGGATGCCCTGATGCGCATCAAGAACCAGCTGATGGCCGGCTTCGAGTACCGCAAGCAGGACCCGGGCAAGCTGGCCAGCCTCGAGCTGTTCCAGCGCCTGTACGGCGCGCATCCCTATGCCCACCCCAGCGACGGCACCGCCGAATCCATCCCGGCGATCGATCGCGCGCAGCTGCAGGCCTTCCATGCCAGGGCCTACGCCGCCGGCAACGCGGTGCTCGCCCTGGTCGGCGATCTCTCGCGCAGCGAGGCCGAGGCCCTGGCCGCCGAGGTCTCGGCGGCCTTGCCGCCGGGCCCCGCGCTGGCGCATATCCCGCAGCCTGAGCCGCCGCGAGGCGGCGCCAGCCATATCGACTTCCCGTCCCAACAGACCCACCTGATGCTCGCCCAACTCGGCATCGACCGCCGCGACCCGGACTACGCCGCCCTCTACCTGGGCAACCAGATCTTCGGCGGCGGCGGTTTCGGCACCCGGCTGATGGAGGAAGTCCGCGAGAAACGCGGGCTGACCTACGGCGTCTATTCCGGCTTCAGCGCCATGCAGGCCCGCGGCCCCTTCATGATCAGCCTGCAGACCCGCGCCGAACTCAGCGCCGGCACCCTGCAGCTGGTCAAGGGCCTGCTGCGCGACTACCTGGACCAGGGCCCGACCCAGCAGGAGCTGGACGACGCCAAGCGCGAACTGGCCGGCAGCTTCCCGCTGTCCACCGCGAGCAATGGGGCGATCGTCGGCCAGCTCGGCACGATCGGCTTCTACGACCTGCCGCTGGACCACCTGGAGAGTTTCATGGCCGAAATCAAGGCGCTGAGCGTCGAGCAGGTCAAGGCGGCCATGGCCCGCCACCTCGATCCCGAGGCCCTGGTGATCGTCAGCGCCGGCCCCGAGGTGGCGCAGCAGGCGCTGCCGCCGCCGACGGGCAAGCCCGCCGAACAACCCAGCGGCGTCCCGGAGCACTGATGCGCAGATCCCCCGGCAAACCCGCCAAGGCCCACGGCGGCCAGGGCCAGTTGCGCATCATCGGCGGCCAGTGGCGCTCGCGCCGCTTCGCCTTCCCCGACGGCCCGAGCCTGCGCCCCACCCCCGACCGGGTGCGCGAGACCCTGTTCAACTGGCTCGCCCCCTATGTCGAGGGCGCCCGGGTGCTCGACCCCTTCGCCGGCAGCGGCGCGCTGTACCTGGAGGCGCTGTCGCGCGGCGCCGGCAGCGCCCTGGCCCTGGACCTCAACCCGGACTCGGTGGCCGCCCTGCGCGGCCACCTGCACAGCCTGGGCTGCGCCCACGGCCAGTTGCTGCAGGCCGACGCCCTGGCCTACCTGCAACAACAACCGGCCACGCCCTTCGACCTGGTGTTCCTCGATCCGCCCTTCCACCAGGGCCTGCTGGCGCCGATCTGCGCGCTGCTGGAGGGTCGCGGCTGGCTCGCCGAGCACGCCTGGGTCTACAGCGAGAGCGAGACGCCGCCCTCGAGCCTCGGCCTGCCCGGCAACTGGCGCCTGCACCGGGAGAAGCAGGCCGGCCAGGTGTATTACGCCCTGTGGCAGCGCGGCGAGTAGGCGAGGCCCCGCGCCCCGGGCATCAACCGTGCAGCGACCGATGAGCACGACCTTCACCCCGGCCTGGTGGCTGCCAGGCCCGCACCTGCAGACCCTGTGGAGCCCGTTGTGCCGCAAGCCGGTGATGTTGCGGCGCCGGCGCGAGCGGCTGTGGCTGGCCGACGGCGACTTCCTCGACCTCGACTGGCACGGTCCGCACAGCGCCGACGCGCCCCTGGTCCTGGTGCTGCATGGCCTGACCGGCTCGTCGGACTCGCGCTACGTCACCGGCCTGCAGCAGGCCCTGGCCGCCCGGGGCTGGGCCAGCGCGGCGCTGAACTGGCGCGGCTGCTCGGGCGAGCCCAACCTGCTGCCGCGCGGCTACCACTCCGGCGCCAGCGAGGATCTGGCCGAAACCATCGCCCACCTGCGCGCGCAACGGCCGCTGGCGCCGCTCTATGCGGTGGGCTACTCCCTGGGCGGCAACGTGCTGCTCAAGCACCTCGGCGAGAGCGGCGGCGACAGCCCGCTGCGCGGCGCCGTGGCGGTGTCCGTGCCGTTTCGCCTGGACCAGTGCGCCGACCGCATCGGCCAGGGCTTCTCGCGGGTCTACCAGGCGCACTTCATGCGCGAGATGGTCGCCTACGTGCGCAGCAAGCAACGCCTGTTCGCCGACCTGGGCCAGGCCGACCGGCTGTCGACCCTGGAGCGGCTCGGCTCCCTGGACGACCTGCGCACCTTCTGGGACTTCGACGGGCGCATCACCGCGCCGCTGCACGGCTTCAGCGATGCCCAGGACTATTACCGGCGCGCCTCGAGCCGCTACTTCCTCGGCCGCATCGCCACCCCGACCCTGCTCATCCAGGCTGCCGACGACCCGTTCGTGTTCCGCCACAGCCTGCCGGAGCCGAGCGAACTGGCGCCGGGCATCCAGTTCGAACTGCACCCCCACGGCGGCCACGTCGGCTTCGTCGACGGCTCGCCGCGGCGCCCCGGCTACTACCTGGAGCGCCGCATCCCGCAATGGCTGGCGACCCAGACAGGCCGCTAGCTGCGCCGCCCGGCGGTCCTTAGCGTTGCCGGCCGCGAGGCAGGCCGCTGGCGGCGAGAATGCTCGCGCTGTCCACCCGTTCGTCATCCAGGGGCAGGCGCTTGAGGGTGTCGGAGGTCAGGCGCAGCTGCTCGATGTACAGGGCGCAGCGATCGCAGCGCCGGGTGTGCATGAGAACCGCCAGGCGGGTGCGCCAGTTCAGGCGGCGGTCGATGATGTCCGAGCCCAGCTCCGACATTTCCATGCAGCTCAGCATGTGCCTACCTCCTCAAAGTGCTCGAGCATCGCGTGCAGGCGCTGGCGTCCGCGGTGCAGCAGCACGCGGACATTGCCCTCGGCCAGTTGCAGGGCCTGGGCGATCTCGCTGAAGTCCAGGCCGGCGACCTCACGCAGCATCACTACCGACTGTTGATCCCGGGGCAGCTTGTGCAGGTGCTGGCGAATGCACTGATACAGCTCCTCCTCGGTCAGCAGGGCCTCCGGCGAATCGTGGTGCCAGCGGATCGGTGGCCGAGTCCAGGTGCCGTCGCGGTTGAAGCGCCCTTCGATGGGCGAGCCGCCGTCGGCGCCCCAGGCGTCCCAGGCGACCTCGCGCTTGGCTTTGCGCAACATCGCCCGGGCCTCGTTCAGGGCGATGCGTGCCAGCCAGGTGCGCAGCTTGGAGCGGCCCTGGAACTGGGCGATGGCGGCGAAAGCCTTGATCCAGGTTTCCTGGGCCACGTCCTTGGCCAGGTCGGGGCCGGCCAGGGGCGTGGCCATGACCACCAGGAAGCTGTGATGGGCCTGGATGGCCGCCTCGAAGGCGTCCCGGTCGCCCCGCTGCATGCCGCGGATCAGCTCGCGCTCGTCGTCCATCCTGTCCTCCTGGGCAGTGCCTGCCGCAGTGGGCGGACGGCCGCTTGGGGCAGCCCGCCTCGATATTCGAAGGCGCGGACGGGGCGCTTGTTACACCTTTCGTCCGCAGGGTCCCCCGCACTGGACCGACGGGGGCTACTCGCCGCTCACCTCCTCGGCCTTCAGCGCACCGGTCTCGCCGGCTTCCAGCACCACGTAGGCGCTGCTGCAGAACAGCGAGTTGAGGCGTTTCATGTCGCTGATCAGCTCCAGGTGCAGGGCGCTGGTCTCGATGCTCTGCACCACCTGGCGATGCAGGCGGCCGACATGGGCGTGGGCCAGGCGCCGCTCGCGGGCGCGGAAGCGCCGCTTCTCGCGCAGCAGCTGGCGGGCGCTCTCGGCATCGCCGGAGAGGAACACGTTGAGCCCCAGGCGCAGGTTGGCCATCAGCTGGGCATGCAACTCGGTCAATTCCTCCAGGCCGCTCTCGGAGAAGGCGTGGCGCTGGGCGGTCTTCTCGTCCTGCACCTTGCCGAGCATGCGCTCGATGAGGTCGCCGGCCTGCTCCAGGTTGACCGCCCACTCGAGGATCTCCGCCCAGCGCCGGCTGTCGCGCCCGCTGAGCGCATCGTGCGGCACCTGGGCCAGGTACAGCTTGACCGCGCTGTAGAGCGCGTCGACATCGTCGTCCAGGCGGCGCAGTTCCTTGCTCAGCGCCGGCTGGTTGCTGCGCAGCACCTCCAGCAGGTGGTGCAGCATGGTCTCGATCAGGTCGCCGATGCGCAGGGTCTCGCGCACCGCCCCCGACAGCGCCAGGCTGGGCGTGCCCAGGGCGGTGCGGTCCAGGTGGCGCGGGCGGGCCACGCCGCTGTCCTCGGCGCGATCCGGCAGCAGCCAGTTGCAGAAGCGCGCCATGGGTCCGACGCTGGGCAGCAGCAGCAGGCAACGCAGGCCGTTGTAGAGCAGGTGGAAGCCGACCACCAGTTCCGCCGGGCGCCAGTTCAGGCTGTCCAGCCAGGCCACCAGCGGGTCGAGCAGCGGGATCACCAGCAGCAGGCCGATCAGCTTGTACAGCAGGCTGCCCAGCGCCACCCGGCGGCCGGCCGGGGTCTGCAGGCTGGCAGTGAGGAAGGCCAGCAGGCCGCTGCCGATATTGGCGCCGATGACCAGGCCGATGGCCACCGGCAGGCTGATCAGGCCGGCACCGGCCAGGGTCGCGGTGAGCAGCACGGCGGCCAGGCTGGAGTAGGAGATCAGGGCGAACAGCGCGCCGACCAGGGCATCGAGCAGCAGGTCGCCGGTCAGCGAGGCGAACAGCACCTTGATGCCCTGGGCCTGGGTGATCGGCGTGGCGGCCGCGACGATCAGCTCCAGGGCCAGCAGCATCAGGCCCAGGCCGATGCTGACGCGACCGAGCTGACCGGCACGGCTCTGCCGCCGCGAGAGGAAGAAGATCACCCCGAGGGTGATCAGCAGCGGCGACAGCCAGCCCAGGTCCAGGGTCAGCACCCGCGCCATCAGCGCCGTGCCGACGTCGGCGCCGAGCATGATCGCCAGGGCCGGGGTCAGCGCCATCAGGCCCTGGCCGACGAAGGAGGTGACCAACAGCGCGGTGGCGTTGCTGCTCTGCACCAGGGCGGTGACGCCGATGCCGGCGACGAAGGCCATGGGCAGCCGGCTGACGTTGTGGCTGAGCACCTTGCGCAGGTTGGAGCCGTAGACCCGCAGGATGCCGGTACGAACGATATGCGTGCCCCAGATCAGCAAGGCGATGGCCGAGAGCAGATTGAGCAGGGTCAGCATCGTGCATCTCCCTGTCGCGGGTCGCCCAAGCAGGGGCAACAACCGCATGCGGCGTCTGCGGCCACGGGACGGGCCCGTGGCGGGCAGCGCGTGTACGTGGCTGGCCCGCTTGTCGACTGTGCTTGTCGGGCCTTACTTAAGCTGTAGCCGGGGAATGGCCGCAGCGCCAGCCGCGGGTCGCCCGGCGGCACGTTCAGTCGGCCAGGCGCTCGGCCAGCTCCAGCAGGCTGGCGACCTGCAGATCGGGCGCGATGCCCCAGGGGTCGAACTGGGCCCTGTCGCTGCGCCTGACCCAGGCGCAGCGCAGGCCGGCATGCTGGGCGCCGAGCACGTCGAAGGGGTTGCTGGACACCAGCCAGGTGGCCTCGGCCGGGCTGCGGGTGCGACTCAGCAGGTGCCGGTAGACGCTCGGCGCCGGCTTGAAGCTGCGCACCGCCTCGACGCTGACCACCTCCGCGAAGTGATCGGCCAGGCCGGCCTGCTCGAGCAGGGCGGCGACCGCCGCCTGGCTGCCGTTGGAGAAGGCATACAGGCGCGCGCCCCGCTGCTGCAGGCGCTGCAGGCCGGCGGCGCTGTCGGCAAAGGCCGGCAGGTGCGCCCAGGCGTCCAGCAGCCGTTCCTGGGCCCGGGCGTCGAAGGGCGCGGCGGTGCTGGCGCAGGTGAAGACCAGGGCCTCGCGGGTGCAGCGGGCGAAATCCACGTAGGCGCCCATCAGGCCGCGGCGAAAGCTGTACTCCAGCTGCTTGTCGCGCCAGCGCAGGTAGAACTCCTCGGCACCGTCGCCGAGGGTCTGCCGCAGCTGGCGAGTGAGGTCGCTGGGGTCGATCAGGGTGCCGTAGACATCGAAGGCCAGGCAGAGGGTCATGGGGCGTGCCTCGAATGGAAAGTTATCCTTCAGGGTTGCAGAGTGAAGCTCAAGCGACACTTGTCCATTGGTCGCAGAGAATATCGGCTGGCCGGCGACGCAGCTTGTCGGCCGACCCCGGCAGGCTGGACGAACTGGTAACCTAGCGCGATTGAACGGAAGCGACCCTGCCCGATGCTCAGTCTCTACCACGCCCCCGACCTGGAAACCCTCGGCGAGCTGGCCACCCGCCTGCTGGCCCAGCCGCAACGCCAGCCCTTCGCCGCGGCCCGGGTGGTGGTGCCGAGCCAGGGCATCGGCCGCTGGCTGACCCTGCAGCTGGCGCGCAGCCAGGGCATCGCCATGCAGCTGGAGGTGCAGCTGCCCTCGGCCTTCGTCTGGGAACTGTCGCGTCTGGTCCTCGGCCAGTTGCCGGAGCAGTCGGCCTTCACCCCGGACACCCTGGCCTGGCGCCTCTACGACTGGCTGTGCGAACCGCACCGGCTGGCCCAGGCGCCGCGCCTGGCGCACTACCTGGAGGGCGGCGACGAGCGCCGGCGGTTGTCGCTGGCGGCGAAGATCGCCGACGTCTTCGACCAGTACCTGCTGTACCGCGACGACTGGCTGGCCGCCTGGGAGCGCAACGAGCTGCTCGGCCTGGGCCCGGACGAGGCCTGGCAGGCCCTGCTCTGGCGCGAGCTGACCGAGGGTGGCCACCCGCACCGCGCGCGCCTGCTCGAGGAGCTGCTGCGCCGCCTGCACGACCCGGCGCCCATCGCCGGGGTGCCCGAGCGCCTGCTGGTGTTCGGCATCAGCGCCCTGGCCCCGCACCATATGCGCGTGCTCGACGGCCTGGCCCGGCACAGCGAGGTGGTGGTGTTCGCCCTCAACCCCTGCCGCGAGGCCTGGGGCGAGATCCGCGATGTCCGCGAACTGGCGAGGCAGTCGCAGGCGAGCCCGGACGACTGGTACCTGGACGTCGGCCACCCGCTGCTGGCCAGCCTCGGCAAGCAGGGCCGCGACTTCTTCGACAGCCTGTTCGCCCTGGCCTCGAGCGAGGGCGCCCAGGAGCTGGGCCTCTACTCCGAGGACGCCGACCTGCACGACAGCAGCCTGCTGCAGGCCCTGCAGAACGACATCCTGCGCCTGCGCACCCGCGCCCCGGACGAGCGCCTGGCGCTGCACGCGGACGACCGTTCGCTGGAGCTGCACGTGGCCCATTCGCCGCTGCGCGAGGTGGAGATCCTCCACGACCAGCTGCTCGCCCGCTTCCAGGCAGACCCCGCGCTGACCCCGGACCAGGTGGTGGTGCTGACCCCGGACATCGAGCGCTACGCCCCCTATGTCGAGGCGGTCTTCGCCCCCCGCGAGGGCGTGCCGAGGATTCCCTACAGCCTGGCCGACCGCAGCCTGCGCGCCGAGGTGCCGCTGATCGAGGCCTTCCTCGAGTTGCTCGCCCTGCCCGACAGCCGCTTCACCGCCGAGGAACTGCTCGGCTGGCTGGAGCAGCCGGCCCTGGCCCGCCGCGCCGGCATCGAGGCCGAGGACCTGCCCCTGCTGCGCGACTGGCTGCGCGAGGCCGGGGTGCGCTGGGGCCGCGACGCCGGCCATCGCGCCGCCCTGGGCCTGCCGGCCGACGCCGCCTTCACCTGGCGCCAGGGCCTGGACCGCCTGCTGCT
Source organism: Pseudomonas lalucatii (assembly GCF_018398425.1). Classification (NCBI taxonomy): domain Bacteria; kingdom Pseudomonadati; phylum Pseudomonadota; class Gammaproteobacteria; order Pseudomonadales; family Pseudomonadaceae; genus Pseudomonas; species Pseudomonas lalucatii. The sequence goes on from NZ_JADPMV010000002.1 coordinate 1,636,523, forward strand.
GGGCTTCGCCGCGCCGCCGCAGCTGGCCGGCGAGGGCGCGCCGCTGCTCGGCGCCAGCTGGCCACTGGACGCCCTGGAGGGCGCCCGGGCCCAGCTGCTCGGCCGCCTGGTCGCCTTCGTCGAGCGCCTCGCCGCCCTGGCCCAGGGCCTGCAGCGGCCGCGGCCGCTGGCCGACTGGGCGCAGGCCCTAGTCGAGCTGGTCGACGAGCTGTTCGACGAGCGCGAGGCCGGCGATACCCTGGTGCTGCTGGCGAAGGCCTGCGCCGGCCTGGCCGAGCAGGCCGCGGCGTCCGGCATCGAGCGGCCGCTGGAGCTGGCGCTGATCCGCCAGCAACTCGGCGCGGCGCTGGAACAGGGCGGCGGCGCCTCGGGTTTTCTCACCGGCGCGGTGACCTTCTGCACCATGGTGCCGATGCGCAGCCTGCCGTTTCGCCTGGTCTGCCTGCTCGGCCTGGACGACGGCGCCCTGCCCCGGCGCACCCCGGCCGCCGGCTTCGACCTGATCGCCCAGCAGCCGCGGCGCGGCGACCGCGCCCGCCGTCTCGACGACCGCTACCTGCTGCTGGAGACCCTGCTGTCGGCGCGGGTTGGCCTGTACCTGAGCTACGTCGGCCGCGACCCGCGCAGCAATGCCGAGTTACCGCCCTCGGTGCTGGTCAGCGAGCTGCTGGAGGCGGTGGACCTGACCGCGGTCTGTGCCGATGGCACCAAGGCCAGCGCTCGGATCCGCCTGGAGCACCCGTTGCAGCCCTTCGCCCCGGGCAACTTCGCCGGCGGCCGGCGGGCCGGCTTCGCCGCCCCCTGGTTCCGCGCGGCGCAGCGCCTGAGCGAGGCGGTCGCCGCACCGCAGCCCTTCGCCGCGACCCTGCCGGCGCCGGGCGAGGACTGGCTGACGCTGGAGCCGAGCCAGCTGATCCACTGTTTCAAGCACCCGGCGCGCTACCTGCTGGAGCAGCGCCTCGGCCTGCGCCTGGCGCAGGCCGAGGAGGCCCTGGCCGGCGACGAACCGTTCGGCGTCGAATGGACCAGCCTGCACGGCCTGCGCCAGCTGGCCCTGCAGGCCGTCGAACAGGGCTGGAGCGAGGCCGAGGAACGGGCGCTGGCGGCCGCCTCCGGCTGGTTGCCGGTGGGCGAGCTGGGCCAGGCGCACTGGGGGCAGATCCGCGGGCCGATCCGCGCCTTCGCCCCGACCCTGTTCGACGAGCGCCCGGCGCAGACGCCGCAGCCGCTGCTGGTGGACCTGCGCCTGGCCGGCGTGCGCATCCACGGCTGGCTCGACGGCGTGACCGCCGACGGCCTGTTCGACTACCGCCTGCGTGCCCTCGGCGCCTGGGAGCTGGCGCCGTTCTGGCTGCGCCACCTGCTGCTGGGCTGCGCCGCGACCCCGGGCATCGCCCGCACCAGCCGCCTGCTGTCGCCCCAGCGGGAATGGCGCCTGGGGCCGCTGGACGATCCCCAGGCGCTGCTGGAACCCTGGCTGGAGGCCTACCAGCGTGCGCTGTGCGAGCCGCTGCCGCTGCTGGCCAAGTGCAGCCATGGCTTCGCCCACAAGTGGCGCAAGCCGGGGCGCAAGGAACCCATCGAGGCGGCGCGGGCCGAGGCGCGGCTGATGTGGCAGGGCAACGACTTCATGGCCGGCGACAGCCAGGACCCCTGGAACGCCCTGGCCTTCCGCGACCGCGACCCGCTCGACGAGCGCTTCGAGGCCCTGGCCGAGCAACTCTACGGCCCGGCCCTGGATGCCCTGCAGGGCGCAGAGGAGGACGCGGCATGAGCGGCGCCGATCTGGACCTGTTGCAGGACAGCTTCGTCGGCCGCTCGCTGATCGAGGCCAGCGCCGGCACCGGCAAGACCTGGACCCTCACCGCGCTCTACGCCCGCCTGCTGCTGGAGCAGCGGCTGTCGGTGGCGCAGATCCTGGTGGTGACCTTCACCACCGCCGCCACCGCCGAGCTGCGCGAGCGCATCCGCAGGCGCCTGGCCGAGCTGCTGGCGATCTACGAGCAGGGGCCGGGCGAGGACGCGCTGCTCAATCGCCTGCACGCCCGGTACCCGGACGCGGCCAGCCACCGCCGCCTGCTGCTGGCGGTGCACGGCTTCGACGAGGCGGCCATCTTCACCATCCACGGCTTCTGCCAGCGCGCCCTGCAGGACGCCGCCTTCGAGGCCGGCGGCGACTTCGACAACGAGCTGACCCAGGACGACCGGGAGATTCTCGACGCCCTGCTCGCCGACCTCTGGCGCCACGAGCTGGCCGCCGCCGAGCCGGAATGGGCAGCCTTCCTGGTGCAGCGCAAGCTCAGCCCCCAGGTCCTGCGCCAGCGCCTGCGCGGCCACCTGGGCAAGCCCTACCTGCGCATCGAGCCGCAGCCCGGCGCCCAGGCCGACCTGGCGCCGCTGCGCGCGGCCTGGCAGCAGGCGCGGGACGCCTGGCTGGCGCACGGCGGCGCCTGGCTGGAACGGCTCAGGGCCTTCGACGGCTTCAAGGGCAACATGGTCGACGCCACCAAGCTGGGCGCCTGGCAGCAGGAGCTGGACGGCTACTTCGGCGATGCCGCCGCCCTGTTCGGCAAGGTCGAGGGCCTGCGCCGGTTGTCCCGCGAGGGCCTGCTCAAGGCCAGCAAGAAGGGCGCCGCGGCCCCGGACAGCCCCCTGGCAGGCGCCCTGCAGCAGCTGTGCGAGGCCCTGGAGGCGGCGCTGCCGGACGCCGAGCAGCGGCTGATCGCGCTGCAGGTGCGGCTGCTCGCCCAGCTCGACGAGCAGCTGCCGCAGCGCAAGGCCGCCCAGCGCCTGCTGGCCTTCGACGACCTGCTCAACCGCCTGCAGCAGGCGCTGCAGGGCGAGGGCGGCGAGCACCTGGCCGCCACCCTGCGCACGCAATACCCGGTGGCGCTGATCGACGAGTTCCAGGACACCGACCCGGTGCAGTACCAGGTGTTCCGCCGCATCTATCGGGATGCAGGCGATCTGTGTTTCGTGGGGGACCCGAAACAAGCCATCTACGCCTTCCGCGGCGCCGACCTGGCCACCTACCTCAAGGCCCGCGACGAGGCGGCCCGGCAGTACAGCCTGGCCACCAACCACCGCTCCACCCCCGAGCTGATCGATGCCCTCAACCGGCTGTTCGACCGGCCCAGGCCCTTCGCCGAACCGGGCCTGACCTACCCGCCGGTGGGCGCCAGCCCGCGGCCGCGGCCGCGCCTGGTACTGCCCGAGCAGACCCAGGCGGCGCCGCTGGCGCTGGTCTGGCTGGACGACGAGCACCTGACCAAGGGCCAGGCCGGCGCCCTGGCGGCCCGCGACACGGCCCGGCGCATCGCCGCGGTGCTGGCGGCCAGTGCCCGCGGCGCGGCCTATTTCGAAGAAGAAGGCGCGCGAGAAGCTGACGCCGCTATCGCCGGGCGCAGCAGCTTTAAGCGGACTCCGCTCAAGGGCGGCGATATCGCCGTCTTGGTCGCCAGCCATCGCCAGGCCGCCGAGGTGGCCAGCGAACTGGCCGCGCGCGGCGTGTCCAGCGTGCGCCGCGGCAAGGAGAGCGTCTGGCTCAGCGAGGAGGCCGAGGCCCTGGCCGCCGTGCTCGCCGCCTACGCCGAGCCGGGGCGCGAGGGCGCCCTGCGCTATGCCCTGGCCAGCCGCCTGCTGGGCCGCAGCGCCGCCGAGCTGGCCGCCTGCCAGGACGATGCGCGGGCCTGGGACGAGGAGCGCGAGGCGGCCGAGCGCTATCACCAGCTGTGGCAGCAACAGGGCTTCATGCGCGCCTTCCGCGCCTGGCTGGACGAGCAGCGGGTGGCCGAGCGCCTGCTGGCGCTGGTGGACGGCGAGCGCCGGCTGACCAACCTGCTGCACCTGGCCGAGCTGCTGCAGAGCGAGAGCCTGCAGCGCCCGGGGCTGGAGCAGCTGCTGGCCTGGTTCGACGCCCAGCGCCGCGCCGAGGCCCACGGCGAGGAGGCCCTGCTGCGCCTGGAGAGCGATGCCGAGCGGGTGCAGATAGTCACCATCCACACCGCCAAGGGCCTGGAATACCCCCTGGTGTTCTGCCCCTACCTGTGGGACGGCGCCCTGCTGCGCCAGAGCGAGGACATCAGCTGCCACGCCGACGACGGCACGCCGCTGCTCGACCTCGGCGGCGAGCACTTCGAGCGGCACCGCGAGCGCGCCCGCCAGGAGCGCTTCGCCGAGAAGCTGCGCCTGACCTACGTGGCCCTGACCCGTGCCCGTGACCGCCTGTGGCTGCACTGGGGGCCGGTGGACTGCCGGCCGAAGAAGGACGGCAGCCTCGGCGAGGCCGGCCTGCACAGCAGCGCCCTGGCCTGGCTGCTGCACGGTCGCCAGCTGCCGGGGGCCGATGCCCTGGGCGAGCTGGCCGAGCACCTGAAAACCCTGGGGCCGGCGGACCTGCGCGGCGAGATCGAGCGGCTGGTCGAGGCCAGCCAGGGGCGCATGGCCGTGCAGCCGTTGCTCGAGCAGGAATCCAGCGCCGCCGGCGAACGCCGCGCGCCGGCACCCGAGCAGCTGGCCAGCCTGCAGCGCAGCCTGCACAGCGCCTGGCGCATCGGCAGCTTCTCCGGCCTGGCCGCCGGTATGCATATGGAGGCGCCGGACCGCGACCATCTGGCCATGCCCGATGCCAGCGAGCCGGGCGGCGGCTTCTTCGCCTTCCCCCGTGGCGCCCGCGCCGGCACCTGCCTGCACGCCATCCTCGAGGACTGGGCGCGGGGCAAGGCGGCCCTGGCCGAGCTGGTCGCGCCGGCGCTCAACGGCCACGGCATCGACGCCGACACCTGGGGGGAGATCGCCCGCCAGCAGCTGCAACGGGTCATAGAGACCGACCTGGACGGCAACGGCCTGTGCCTGGCCGGCCTCGAGCCGACCCGGCGCCTGCCCGAGCTGGGCTTCACCTTCCCGGTGGCGAACCTCGATGTGCAGCGCCTGCGGGCGATCCTCGGCGACCCGGCCCATGGTTTGCCGGCGCCGATGCGCGAGGCCGCCGCGCGCCTGGAGTTCGACAGCCTCAAGGGCTTTCTCAAGGGCTTCATCGACCTCAGCTTCGAGCACGAAGGACGCTGGTACATCGCCGACTACAAGTCCAACTGGCTCGGCCCGGATGCCGGCCACTACCAGGGCGAGCGGCTGCTCCAGGCCCTGGCCGGCGAGCACTACTACCTGCAGTACCTGATCTACCTGGTGGCGCTGCGGCGCTTCCTGCGCCAGCGCCTGGCCGACTTCGACGAGCGCCAGCTGGGCGGCGCCTACTACCTGTTCCTGCGCGGCATGCCGCAGGCCGGGGTGTACTTCGCGCGCCCGGCCGACAGCCTGCTGGATGCCCTGGATCGGCTGTTCGAGGAGGGTAAATGATGTTGCTCGCCGACCTGCCCCTCGGCCCATTGGAGCGCGCCCTGGTCGCCAGCCTGCAACGCCTGGAGCCGGCCGCCGAGGCGCCGGTGCTGGTCGCGGCGGCGCTGCTCTGCCGGGCCCTGGAGCAGGGCGACGTGTGCCTGCCGCTGGCGCGCCTGGCCGGCCAGCGGCCCTGGCCGGAGCAGGAGTTCGTCCTGCCGCCGCTGGCGCAATGGCGCCAGGCGCTGCAGGCGTCCTCGCTGGTCGGCGAGGCAGGCGCCTTCGCCCCGCTGGTCCTCGTCGGCGAGCGCCTGTACCTGGCCCGCTACGAGGCCTACGAGCGGCGCCTGGCCGAGCAGTTGCTCGAGCGCGCCGGCGACCGCCCGGCGGTGGACGAGGCGCGGCTCGGCGACAGCCTGGCGCGGCTGTTCGCCTTCAACAGCCAGCAACCGGACTGGCAGCGCCTGGCCGCGGCCCAGGCGGTACGCCGGCGCCTGGCGGTGATCTCCGGCGGCCCCGGCACCGGCAAGACCACCACCGTGGTGCGCCTGCTCGCCGCGTTGCTGGAACAGCCCGACGGCGAACGGCTGGCCATCGGCCTGGCCGCGCCCACCGGCAAGGCGGCGGCGCGCATGGCCGAGGCGATCCGCGGTGCCAAGGCGTCCCTGCCGGTCGACGAGTCGATCAGGGCCGCCCTGCCGGAAGAGGCGCGCACCCTGCACCGCCTGCTCGGCAGCCGCGGTGACAGCCCGGCGGTGCGTCACCATGCCGGCAATCCCCTGGCCCTGGACGTGCTGGTGGTGGACGAGGCCTCCATGGTCGACCTGGCGCTGATGGCCAAGCTGGTGGAGGCCCTGCCGCCCACGGCGCGGCTGATCCTGCTCGGCGACAAGGACCAGCTGTGCGCGGTGGAGGCCGGCGCGGTATTCGCCGAGCTGTGCGAGGGCCGCGGCTTCGACGCCGCGGCGGCGGCCGAGCTCGAGCGCATCAGCGGCCAGCGCGTGGCGGTGGAGCCGCCGCGCTCGGCCCTGGGCGATGCCGTGGTGCTGCTGACCCACAGCCACCGCTTCGCCGGCGACAGCGGCATCGGCGAGCTGGCGCGGCGCATCAACGGCGGCGATGTGCCCGGCACCCTGCGGTTGTTGCAGGAGGGGCGCGAGGACCTGGCCTGGAACGCCCAGCCGACCCCGCAGGCCCTGCTGGAGCGCCTCGAACGCGGCTATGCGCCCTATCTGGCGGCCGCCCGGGACGGCGACCCGGCGGCCGCCTTCGCCGCCTTCAACGCCTTCCGCGCGCTCTGTGCCCAGCGCGAAGGCCCCTGGGGCGTGGCCGGCCTCAACGAGGCGCTGGAGGCGCGGATCAAGCGCCGCAGCCAGGTCGCCAGCCGCGAGCGCTGGTACGTCGGGCGGCCGGTGATGGTGCGGCAGAACGACTACGCCCTGGGTCTGTTCAACGGCGATATCGGCCTCTGCCTGCCTAGCGCCCACGGCCTGCGGGTCTATTTTGAAGGCGAGGGCTCGAGCGAGGGCGGCTACCGCCCCTTCGCCCCGGCGCGCCTGCCCAGCCACGACAGCGCCTTCGCCATGACCGTGCACAAGAGCCAGGGCTCGGAGTTCGCCGAGGTGCTGCTGGCGCTGCCCGAACAGCCCAGCCCGCTGCTGAGTCGCAGCCTGTTCTACACCGGCATCACCCGGGCCAAGCAGCGGGTGGAGATCTGGGGCCTGGCCCCGCGCCTCGGCGAGGCGGTGGCCACCCGCGCCGAGCGGGCGGCGGGCCTGGCCGAGCGCCTGCAAGGTCCGCCGCAGGGCGCACCGAAGCCCGACAGCGGCGGGCAGCTCGGGCTGTTCGAGTGATGGCCGGCCCGGGCGCCAGGGGTTACGCCCGGGGCCCGGGTAGATACACTGAGCCTGGGCAGTCGCTGCACGGACGCCCGTTCACCGATCGAGCCAAGGGAGGCAGGCGGTTGCTAGCAGCGAGCAGAGTCGGTTGGCTGGTCTTGTTCCTGTGCCTCGCTGCACGGGCCGAGGGGGATGACCTGCGCCTGGTGAGCGGCGACGGCTATGCCCCCTTCACCAGCCAGGAGCTGCCGGGCGGCGGCCTGCTCGCGCAGGTGGTCACGCAGGCCCTGCGCCAGGCGCAGGTCTCCAGCAGTCTCGACTGGTTGCCCTGGAGCCGTGGCCTGCGGATGACCCAGCAGGGCAAGTACGACGCCACCTTCCCCTACGTCCGCACCGAGGTGCTGGCCGAACAGTTCCTGTTTTCCGAGCCGCTGCTGGTGGTCAGGCAGCATCTGTTCAGCCTGGCCGGCAGCGTCTACGAGGTCGACGACCTGCAGTCGCTGAGCGGCAGTCGCTTGTGCTATCCCCTCGGCTGGCAGCTGCCCGTGGCGGTTCAGGCGATGGTCGAGCAAGGCCGGCTGGTGCGTCATGCGCCCAAGGGGTTGAACGAGTGTGCCCGGCTGCTGCTGCTCGGGCGCGACGATGTCTTCATCGCCAATGGCCCCATAGGCGCCGCGGCGCTCGCGGCCACCGGCCAGCCCGTCAGCCGCTTTCGCCGCTCGCAGAGCGCTTTTGGCGAGACCAGCCTGCATGTCATCGTTTCGCGGGGGCATCCGCGCGCCGCGCAGCTGCTGCAGACCGTCGACCAGAGCCTGCGGCGGTTTCGCGGCAGCGACCGCCACCGGCGCCTGCTCGGGGCCTACCTCGAGGCCCGCGACCGCCAGGCCCAGCGCTGAGGCCGCGGCTCAGATCGCCAGCAGGGTCAACAGCAGCGGCAGGCTGGCCGCCGCCAATAGGGTCTGCAGGGTGATCAGCCCGGCCATCAGCTGGCTGTCGCCGCCCAGCTGGCGGGTCAGCACATAGGCGGTCGGCGCCGTCGGCAGGGCGAAGAACAGCACCAGCACCGTGCTCTCCATCGCCGGCAGCTGCAGACCGCGGGCCATGGCCCAGGCCAGCAGGGGCATGGCCAGCAGGCGCAGCAGGCTGTTGCCGGCCAGGGCCGGGAGTTCGCCGCCGAGCTGCTCGGGTTTGAGCGCCGCGCCGACGCAGAGCAGGCCCAGCGGCAGGCTGGCGGCGGCCAGCAGGCTCAGCAGTCGCCCGCTGCCGCCCGGCAGGCCGAGGCCGCCGAGGTTGACCAGGGCGCCGCCGAGGCAGGCGAGGATCAGCGGGTTCTTGAGGATCGGCAGCAGCAGGCTGCGGGTGCTGATGCCGCGCTCGGCGGTCAGCGACCAGACCGACAGCACGTTCACCGTCGGCACCATCAGCGCCAGCATCAGCGCCGCCAGGGTCAGGCCCTCCTGGCCGAACAGGCTGGCCACCGCGGCCAGGCCCAGGTAGGTGTTGAAGCGCAGCGCGCCCTGGGTGAAGGCGCCGAAGCGCGCCGCGCGCCAGCCACGCAGGCGGCGCAGCAGCAGCAGGGCCAGCCAGGCCAGGCCCAGGCCGAGCATGACCGCCAGGGCCAGCCGCGGCAGCGCCGGGTTGTCCAGGGGCGCGGTGGCCAGGCTGCTGAACAGCAGGGCGGGGAACAGGATGAAATAGTTCAGGCGTTCGGCGCCGGGCCAGAAGGCCTCGTTGGGGAACTCCAGGCGGCGCAGGTAGTAGCCGGCGACGATCAAGGCGAACAATGGCCACAGGGCCAGCAGCAACTCCAGCACGACATTCCCCGTCCGTGATAAACGGCCATATTGGCCAGCCGCCCGGCGCGGCGCAAGGGCCGCGCCGGGCCAGACCAGAGGAGCAGCAGGCAATGAGTGAAATCCACTGCGGCGGCTGCCAGTGCGGCGCCCTGCGCTACCGGTTCGAGGCGCCGTTGCGCGACGTCGCCCACTGCCACTGTTCGATGTGCCGGCGCTGCAGTGGCGGTATCGTCACCACCTGGGTCACGGTGCCGCTGGCCAGTTTCCAGTGGCTGGCCGGTACGCCCAGGGAGTACGCCTCCTCCGCCGGCTGTACCCGCCGCTTCTGCGGCAACTGCGGCGCCCAGCTGTGCCTGTTCACCACCCTCAGCCCCGGGACCCTGGACGTGACGGTCGCCACCCTCGATCACCCCGAGCGGGCCCCGGCCGACCGCCATATCTGGGTGCAGAACCGCCTGCCCTGGCTGCACCTGGACGAGCACCTGCCGCAGGAGCGGCAGGAGTCGCTGCCCTGAGCGCGGTGGCGTGGCTCAGGGCAGTTGCAGGCCGCCGCCGGCCCGGTGCAAGGCGCGCAGCTGTTCGCGCAGCGCCGCCAGGTTGCTCTCGCCGGCCTGCAGTTCGGTCAGCAGCGCCGGCTCCAGCAGCTGGCGCACCTCGCGGTCGAGGTCGTCGCTGAGGCGGCGCAGCTGCACCTGGCGCGCCTGGCTCGCGGCCTCCAGGCGGCGGCGCTCGTCGGCTTGCGGCAGGCCGTAGCCGCTGTCGAGCAGCTCCGCCGGACGGCTGAGGAAGCCGCTGCCGGCGAGAATCTGCCGCAGGGCCTCGCCGGCCTTCTCCAGGCTCGCGTCGCCGGCGTTCGGCGCGCCGAGGTAGCGGCGCTTGAGCTGGTCCTGGGCCAGCAGCAGCTGGCGGCGCAGCGCCGCCTGTTCCAGCAGCAGCAGGGCGGCGCTGGCGCGCAGCTCGGCCCGGGGGAACCAGGTGCGGCGCTCGGCGGCCGGCAGCGCCAGCCAGTCCTCGACCCGTCGCTGCTCGATTGGCAGCAGGTCCTGCAGCACGGCGAACATCGCCTGATAGCGCTCGCGGAAGGAGTCGAAGCGGTAGCCCAGGCGCAGCGCCTCGCGGGGATCGTCGAGCACCCCGGGGTCGGCCAGGTCGCGGGCCACCAGGCCGTCGAGCAGGCCGTTGGGCAGGATGCTGTCGAAGGCCTGTAGCTGCGGCGACGGGATGCCGCTGCGCAGCAGCTTGAGGGTCTCCACCGCGCAGTTGTTGGAGATGAAGTAGTAGTCGCCGTCGTAGCTCCAGTGCTGCTCGGCGGCGCGGGTCACCAGCGCCTCGACCTGCTCGCGCTCGAGCTTGAGCGGCACCGAGGCCAGGCTGCGCAGCTCGACCTTGGTGTACTCCTCGATCACCTGGGCCAGGGGCAGGATGAACAGCCGCGACGGATAGGCGCCGGTCAGGCCGTCCCAGCTGGACAGCTGCAGGTCGCCGACGAAGGCGCGGTAGGACAGCACCAGGTGCTGGTCGAGGTCCAGGCGGCAGTCCGGGCCGCGCGGCCGGCCGGGGGCGCAGAGCACCAGGCGCAGCATGCTGTGGCCCCAGCGGCTGGCCCAGTTCTGGTTGGCCTCGGCGAGCAGGTAGTCGACCTGGTAGACCCGCTCGGGGTCGAGGCTGGCCAGGGGCTGGCGGGCGAAGTCGGCGCCGGCGTTGAGGTAGGCGTAGTCCTCGCTGCAGGCTCGCGGGTGCGGCGGCGTCCAGGCGAAGTGGGTGCGGAAATAGCGCGCCAGCGAGGGGCGGCGGCAGGCGTAGCCGGGGTCGAGGAGGAAGTATTCCAGGTTCACCGCGACGAACTCGCGCGGGTTGCTCAGCTCGTAGACGTCCGGGCTGCGCGCCAGCTGGGCGTTGTCCCGTTCGCGCTGGCCGCGCCTGCCGACCCGCTGCGGCCAGCCGGCCAGGTCGAGCAGGTAGGGATCGTCGCTCAGGGTGAAGCGGCGGGCCTCCTGGCCGCGGCAGGCGGCAGGCAGGCCGACCGGCCCGAGGCTGGCGGCCAGGCGGCGGCAGCGCTGCAGCCGACGTCTTTCGCTCGCCGGCCAGAGCCGCGCGCGGTCGTACAGGTGGGTGAGCTCGTGCACCAGGGTGGCCAGCAGCTCGCGGCGCTGGCTGCCGTGGGGGCGGCCGGTCTGCTGACGGGCGGCGCTGCCGTCGCTCAGGGCGGGCAGCAGGGCGGCGTTCAGCTCGATGCCGCTGAAGCGTCCGGCGCGGCCGTAGACCGCCGCCGGCATAGTCTGCCAGCGCACCGTCACGGGGCGGTCCAGGCGCTCGCGCAGGCGCGGCGGCAAGGCGTCGAGGGCCTCGTCCAGCAGTTCCGAGCTGGCCCGGCGCTGCTGGCGGTCGAGCTCGTCGCCGTCCAGCACCAGGCGCAATGCGGCCTCGCTGCCGGCGCTGGCGAGCAGCGCCGCGGCCAGTAGCCAGGTGCGCGCCAGGTTCACAGGGCGAGTATGGCTGCGGCCAGCTCCAGGTCGGAGGCGGACCGGGTGTCGGGGGCCTGGCGGCGGATGGCGTGCAGCGCCGCCTCCAGATGGGCGCCGCGGATGCTGCCGCCGCTGGCGACGAAGCTGGCGGCGTCGTCGCGGGCCTCGACCACCACCTTCAGGTCGCGGATCGAGGTGGTGGTGTCCGAGGTGAAGTCGAGGCTGCGCTCCAGTGCCCGGACGACGATGTTGCTGGTGGCGACCAGGGTCTGCGCCTGGGCGCTGGCGACGGACAGGGCGATGCAGGCAAGGGCGGCGAACAGCGGGCGGGGCATGGACGAACTCCGGGACGGCGGGCGATGGCGCATTGGACGAACGGGCGCGCCGGCGGTTCCGCTGCGCCGAGCGGCAGCGGGTCCGGGCGGTGCGCGGTCAACGGCTGAGAATCGCCCTGGCCAGCTGCAGGTCGTCGGCCTGCAGGTCCGGCTGCTGCCGGCGGATGTGCAGCAGCGCCGCCTCCAGGTGGGCGCCGCGGATGGCGCCCAGGCTGGCGACGAAGCTCGCGGCATCGTCGCGGGCGGCCAGCACCACCTTGTCGTCGCGCAGCGAGGAGGTGGCATCGGAACTGGCCTCCGCGGTGCCGGCCAGGGAGTTGCCGATGGCATCGGTGGTGCCGACGAAGCTGGTGGCCATGGCGCTGCCGCCGGTCAACAGCAGCGCGGTCAGGGTGAACAGGCGGACGGGGTACATGGTGGGGCTCCGGAGAAGAGGCGCCAGGCGCGGCGATTGAAGGGTTTCACTCACCGTTAGCCTAGCTCAGCCGCGGCCCCGCAGCCTAGCGCGCGCTCAGCGCCAGAAGGGCTTCTGCAGTTCGCGCTGGCGCTCGGCGGGGCCGATGCCGCTGTCCGCCAGCTGGCGTGCGTCGAGGGCGGCCAGTTGGCGGCGGGTGCGGGCATTGCGCAGCCACAGGGCCAGGGTGGCCTGCAGTCGGCCGAGCGGCCGGGTGTGGCTGGGCTGAAGGGGCAATGTGCTGGTGTCGAGGGTGCGCTCCATGACGGTCGACCTTCCCGCGCGGGACGGGTGTGGGGTATGGGACACCATGTTCACGCCCCCTGTGAACAGTTGGCAGCTACAGCGAGGTTAAATTGTATTGGTGCAGTTTGTGGATATCTATAACTGTTCTGCTGTTAGAGCGGATAACTGTTCCGCAGTCGTGCGGATGGCCCGCCACGAACGACAAGCCCCGCCGACGCGGGGCGTGGGCGGGGCTTGTCTGCGAAGCGGGCCGGCGTCTGGCGCCGCGGCGCTTAGCGCCAGAACGGCTTGTTCAGCTCGGCGTGGCGCTGGCTCTCGCTGATGCCGGCGTCGGCCAGCAGGCGGGCATCCAGGCGCGCCAGCTGGCGGCGGCTGACGATGCGGCGCTGCCACAGCAGCAGGGTGGCGGCCATGCGCAGCGGCAGGCTGGCGGAAACGGTGGAGGCGCTGGGTTCGAAAAACAGGTCGGAACTGAGGGTGCGTTCCATGGTGACATCCTTCCGCTTGTGGCGGGTCTAGAGAGTGTTTTGCCTGGTGCCTATATTCCGCTTCCGCCAAGGGATTCAGTAGTCACAGCTGCTGTTAATTACCGGCCTATTAGATAGTTTGCTTTGTAACTGCTAGGCCGTTTTTTTACTCAGCTGTACCTGCCAAAAGTTGGCAGTCGTGAATTTCTGCTTTCTGCAGTGAATTAACCTGCCTAATAAACGTCTTGCAGTGATTTGCTACCGGTACAGTTGCAAATTGACTGCCAAGTGTCATTGACCCAAGGTTCAGAAAATTTTCGGGACTGCCGCGGTTTCCCCGCCGATCTGTATCGCCAGGGCTGGCCCTGCGCGCACAAAAAAGCCCGGCACGGGGCCGGGCTTCTTCGGGAGCGGCGCGGGCGGTCAGTCGACTGCCTTGACCATGTCCTCGATCACCTTCTTGGCGTCGCCGAACACCATCATGGTCTTGTCCAGGTAGAACAGTTCGTTGTCCAGGCCGGCGTAGCCGCTGGCCATCGAGCGCTTGTTGACGATCACGGTCTTGGCCTTGTAGGCCTCGAGGATCGGCATGCCGGCGATCGGCGACTTAGGATCGTTCTTCGCCGCCGGGTTGACCACGTCGTTGGCGCCGAGCACCAGCACCACGTCGGCCTGGCCGAACTCGGAGTTGATGTCCTCCATCTCGAACACCTGCTCGTACGGCACCTCGGCCTCGGCCAGCAGCACGTTCATGTGCCCGGGCATACGGCCGGCCACCGGGTGGATGGCGTATTTCACGTTGACCCCGCGGTGGCTCAGCTTCTCCGCCAGCTCCATCAGCGCGTGCTGGGCGCGGGCCACCGCCAGGCCGTAGCCGGGCACGATGATCACGCTGTCGGCGTTGGTCAGCAGGAAGGCCGCGTCGTCGCTGGAGCCGGACTTCACCGGGCGCTGCTCGCCGCTGCCCGCCGCCGGACCGGCATCCGTCGCGCCGCCGAAGCCGCCGAGGATGACGTTGAAGAACGAACGGTTCATCGCCTTGCACATGATGTAGGAGAGGATGGCACCGGAGGAGCCGACCAGGGAGCCGGCGATGATCAGCATCGAGTTGTTCAGCGAGAAGCCGATACCGGCCGCCGCCCAGCCCGAGTAGCTGTTGAGCATCGACACCACCACCGGCATGTCGGCGCCACCGATCGGGATGATGATCAGCACGCCGATGACGAAGGCCAGGGCCACCAGGATGGCGAACGAGGTGATGTCGCCGGTGAAGGTGTACACCAGGCCGAGGCCGATGATCGCCAGGCCGACCGCCAGGTTGAGCATGTGCTGGCCGGCGAACTGTACCGGTGCGCCCTGGAACAGGCGGAACTTGTACTTGCCCGACAGCTTGCCGAAGGCGATCACCGAACCGGAGAAGGTGATGGCGCCGATGGCCGCGCCGAGGAACAGCTCCAGGCGGTTGCCGGACGGAATCGCCTCGCCCAGGGATGCAACGATGCCCAGGGACTGCGGCTCGACCACCGCGGCGATGGCGATGAACACCGCGGCCAGACCGATCATGCTGTGCATGAAGGCGACCAGCTCGGGCATCTTGGTCATCTCGACGCGCTTGGCCATGACGGTGCCGACGCTGCCGCCGACCAGCAGGCCGACGATCACGTAGCCGATGCCGGCGGTGGCCATCTCGGCCCCCAGCTTGTAGATCAGGCCGACGGTGGTGACGATGGCGATGGCCATGCCGATCATGCCGAACAGGTTGCCGCGCCGCGAGCTGGTCGGGTGCGACAGGCCCTTGAGCGCCTGGATAAAGCAGATCGAGGCGACGAGGTAGAGAACAGTGATCAGGTTCATGCTCATGGTCAGTGCTTCTCCGCAGCCGCTTTCGGCGCTTTCTTCTTGAACATTTCCAGCATGCGTCGGGTGACCAGGAAGCCACCGAACACGTTGACCGCGGCCAGGGCCACGGCCAGGGTGCCCATGGTCTTGCCCAGCGGGGTGACGGTCAGGGCGGCGGCCAGCATGGCGCCGACGATGACGATCGCCGAGATGGCGTTGGTCACCGCCATCAGCGGGGTGTGCAGGGCCGGGGTGACGTTCCACACCACGTGGTAGCCGACGTAGATCGCCAGGGCGAAGATGATCAGGTTGTAGATGCCATCGGAAATCATATCCATGTGCGCGTCTCCCCTTAGCCGTTGGTGCGCACGACCTGGCCGTCGCGGCACATCAGGCACGCGGCGACGATGTCGTCTTCGAGGTTGAGGTGGAACTGGCCGTCCTTGTCGATGACCAGCTTGAGGAAGTCCAGCAGGTTGCGCGCATACAGCGCCGAGGCATCGGCCGGCACCATGGCGGCCAGGTTGCTGTGGCCGACGATGGTCACGCCGTGCTTGATCACCACCTGCTCGGCGACGGTCAGCGGGCAGTTGCCGCCCTGGGCCGCGGCCAGGTCGATGACCACCGAGCCGGGCTTCATCTGCTCGACGGTTTCTTCCTTGAGCAGCACCGGGGCTTTGCGGCCGGGGATCAGCGCGGTGGTGATGACGATGTCGGCCTGCTTGGCGCGCTCGTGCACCGCCTTGGCCTGGCGCTCCATCCACGACTGCGGCATCGGCCGCGCGTAGCCGCCGACGCCCTGGGCGCACTCGCGCTCCTCGTCGGTCTCGAAGGGCACGTCGACGAACTTGGCGCCGAGGGACTCGATCTGTTCCTTCACCGCCGGGCGCACGTCCGAGGCCTCGATCACCGCACCCAGGCGCTTGGCCGTGGCGATGGCCTGCAGCCCGGCGACGCCGGCGCCGAGGATCAGCACGCGGGCGGCCTTCACGGTACCGGCGGCAGTCATCAGCATCGGCATGAAGCGCGGGTAGTGGTTGGCGGCGAGCATCACCGCCTTGTAGCCGGCGATGTTGGCTTGCGACGACAGCACGTCGAGGCTCTGCGCGCGGGAGGTGCGCGGCGCCGCTTCCAGGGCGAAGGCGGTGATGCCGCGGGCGTTCATGCGGGCGATGGTTTCGTTGCTGAACGGATTGAGCATGCCGACCAGCACCGCGCCGGTCTTCATGTGCGTCAGCTCGGCCTCGCTCGGCGCCACCACCTTGAGCACCAGGTCGGCGCCGAGGGCGGCGGCGTCGCTGCCGATGGAGGCGCCCACCGCGGCGTAGGCGCTGTCCGGAATGCTGGCGCTGACCCCCGCGCCGCTCTGTACGGTTACCTGATGGCCTTGGCCGATCAGCTTCTTGATGGTCTCCGGCGTCGCGGCTACCCGCGTCTCGCCGGCCTGGGTTTCGAGAGGAACACCGATGTGCACTTCTTTTCTCCTGCGTGATCTTTTTAGTGAACCGGCGCACTACGGATGGCACGCGGGCAATGGGGAGGATCAGCACAAACCCACCCTAGCAGATGCATCCGCTAGGGCAGGGCGCGGCATTTTGCAGGCGAAGCGCGGGGGCTTCAAGGCGTTCTGGAGTAAAACCTGGCGATAACTACAGGTCACGCTTTGACTTCACGTCCGGCTTTTCCTGGCAAGGCCCATGGCGCCGCCGCCTGCGGATCGATTAACGGGTTCTCCGGTGGATATCGGTATCCTCGACATGAATCACTGTTCATCACTCGCCCGGGCGTCCCGTCCATACCCGGTCCGCCCCGCGGATTGCTTGGGCTGGACGCGCATATCGCCACGACTACGAGGGCGCGCCAAGAGTAACCCACGCAGGGCGGCTGTAGCCCTGGATATACCTGACTACGGGGTCAGAACTGCTGCAGGACGGAGCCTAGCGCCCCCGCGGGCACGGCGATGGCGCTAATGGAAAAAAGGATGTCGCCGAACACCCTGCGAGCTACATGCCGATAGCGGCTGCAGGGCCCTATTGCAGGCCATTGGCCGCGGCATAATGCCGCGCCTCGGTCGCCAGCCAGTCGCGAAAACGCTGCAGCGCGGCGGACTCCAGCTTGCGCTCGGGAATCACCAGGTAATAGGCCTTGTCGCTGTGGCAGGCATGCTCCAGGGCCAGCACCAGGCGACCCTCGGCCAGTTCGCGCTGGATCAGGAAAGGCGGGATCAGCGCCACGCCCATCTCGTGCATGGCCGCCTGGGCGAGCATGGAGAACAGCTCGTAGCGCGGCCCGCCGAGGTCCCGTGGCACGCTCAACCCCTGCGAGGCGAACCACTGGCGCCAGGCATAGGGGCGGGTGGTCTGCTGCAGCAGCGGCAGCTCGGCGATGCGCTCGGCGCTCGGCTGGCTCTGGCCGGCGAGCAGTGCCGGGCTGCACACCGGCATGGCGTTCTCGCGCATCAGCAGCTGCGTGGCGGTGCCCGACCAGTCGCCGTCGCCGAAGTAGATGGCCGCGTCGAAGTCGGTGTCGGCGAACAGGAAGGGCCGGGTGCGGTTGGTCAGGTTGACCGTGACCTCGGGGTGCAGGCGCTGGAAGTCCTTCAGCCGTGGCAGCAGCCACTGGGTGCCGAAGGTCGGCACCACCGCCAGTTCGATGCTCATGGCGCCCTGCTGGCCCATCACCGCCAGGGTGTCGCGTTCCACCGCATCGAGCTGCGCGGCCACCCGGCGGGCATAGGACAGCCCGGCCTCGGTCAGCTTGACGCCGCGGCGCGAGCGGCGGAACAGCGCGACGTTGAGGAACTCCTCGAGGCCGGCGACCTGGCGGCAGATGGCGCTCTGGGTCAGCGCCAGCTCCTCGGCGGCCTTGGTGAAGCTCTGGTGGCGGGCGGCCGACTCGAAGGCGACCAGGGCGGCGGTGCTGGGGATCTTGCGGCGCATCTGTGCGGCACCCTCACTTGATTTCGCGGTTTGTCCGGAGAATTTATTTTACGGAGTGAGGATATCGCACAATTGGGTGCGAATTACTCGGTTGTCCGCCGCGCCCAGGCGGCCTAGGATCTGGCCATACCCGTGTGGGTCGGGCGCCGTCGCCTGCCCCGCCCTTCACCGACTCGACTCGAGGTGTTCCCCATGGCCAAGGCAAGCTTCAACTGGATCGACCCGCTGCTGCTCGACCAGCAACTGAGCGAAGAGGAGCGCATGGTGCGCGACAGCGCCCAGCAGTTCGCCGCCGACAAGCTGGCGCCACGGGTGCTGGAGGCCTTCCGCCACGAGCAGACCGATCCGGCGATCTTCCGCGAGATGGGCGAGACCGGCCTGCTCGGCGCCACCATCCCCGAGGCCTACGGCGGCAGCGGCCTGAACTACGTGAGCTACGGCCTGATCGCCCGCGAGGTGGAGCGGGTCGACTCCGGCTATCGCTCGATGATGAGCGTGCAGTCGTCGCTGGTGATGGTGCCGATCTTCGAGTTCGGCAACGAGGCGACCAAGCAGAAGTACCTGCCCAAGCTGGCCAGCGGCGAGCTGATCGGCTGCTTCGGCCTGACCGAGCCGAACCACGGCTCCGACCCGGGCGCCATGGTCTGCCGGGCGAAGAAGGTCGAGGGCGGCTACCGCCTGAGCGGCAGCAAGATGTGGATCACCAACAGTCCGATCGCCGACGTCTTCGTGGTCTGGGCCAAGGACGACGCCGGCGAGATCCGCGGCTTCGTGCTGGAGAAGGGCTGGGCCGGCCTGTCCGCGCCGACCATTCACGGCAAGGTCGGCCTGCGCGCCTCGATCACCGGCGAGATCGTCATGGACAACGTGTTCTGCCCGGAGGAGAACGCCTTCCCCGAGGTGCGCGGCCTCAAGGGCCCCTTTACCTGCCTGAACTCGGCCCGCTACGGCATCAGCTGGGGCGCCCTGGGCGCCGCCGAGTTCTGCTGGCACACCGCCCGCCAGTATTGCCTGGACCGCCAGCAGTTCGGCCGCCCGCTGGCCGCCAACCAGCTGATCCAAAAGAAGCTGGCCGACATGCAGACCGAGATCACCCTGGCCCTGCAGGGCTGCCTGCGCCTGGGAAGGATGAAGGACGAGGGCAGCGCCGCGGTGGAGATCACCTCGATCATGAAGCGCAACAGCTGCGGCAAGGCCCTGGACATCGCCCGCCTGGCCCGCGACATGCTCGGCGGCAACGGCATCAGCGACGAGTTCGGCGTGGCCCGCCACCTGGTCAACCTGGAGGTGGTCAACACCTACGAGGGCACCCACGACGTCCATGCGCTGATCCTCGGCCGCGCCCAGACCGGCATCCAGGCGTTCTTCTGAGAGCCGTAGGATGGGTTGAGCGCAGCGATACCCATCAGATCGCCCGATGGGCTACGCCGCCTGGCGGCCAACCCATCCTGCGTCACACCGTTTCCAGCTCTTCGCGAGGTCTGTCCCATGCCCGGCGCCCTGTCCCATATCCGTGTCCTCGACCTGTCCCGCGTGCTCGCCGGGCCCTGGGCCGGGCAGATCCTCGCCGACCTCGGCGCCGAGGTGGTCAAGGTCGAGCGCCCCGGCAGCGGTGACGACACCCGCCACTGGGGCCCGCCCTACCTCAAGGACGCCGAGGGCGAGAACACCGGCGAGGCGGCCTATTACCTCGCGGCCAACCGCAACAAGCAGTCGCTGACCCTGGACTTCACCCAGGCCGAGGGCCAGCGCATCGTTCGCGAGCTGGCGAGCAAGGCCGACATCCTCATCGAGAACTTCAAGGTCGGCGGCCTGGCCGCCTACGGCCTCGACTACCCCAGCCTCAAGGTGCTCAACCCGCGGCTGATCTACTGCTCGATCACCGGCTTCGGCCAGCATGGACCCTATGCCAAGCGGGCCGGCTACGACTTCATGATCCAGGGCCTGGGCGGGTTGATGAGCCTGACCGGCCGCCCCGAGGGCGAGGAGGGCGCCGGGCCGGTCAAGGTCGGCGTGGCCCTGACCGACATCCTCACCGGGCTGTACTCCACCGCGGCCATGCTCGCCGCCCTGGCCAGCCGCGAGCAGAGCGGCCGCGGCCAGCACATCGACATGGCCCTGCTCGACGTGCAGGTGGCCTGCCTGGCCAACCAGGCGATGAACTACCTGACCACCGGCACGCCGCCCCGGCGCCTGGGCAATGCCCACCCGAACATCGTGCCCTACCAGGACTTCCCCACCGCCGACGGCGACTTCATCCTCACCGTCGGCAACGACGGCCAGTTCCGCAAGTTTTGCGAGGTCGCCGGCCTTCCGGCTTTGGCCGGCGACCCGCGTTTTTCCACCAACAAGGCCCGCGTCGCCCACCGCGCCGAGCTGATCCCGCTGATCCGCCAGGCCACGGTGTTCAAGAGCACCGCCGAGTGGATCGCCCAGCTGGAAGCGGCCGGGGTGCCCTGCGGGCCGATCAACGACCTGGCCCAGGTGTTCGCCGATCCCCAGGTGCAGGCCCGCGGCCTGCGCGTCGAGCTGCCCCACCCGCTGGCCGGCAGCGTGCCCCAGGTGGCCAGCCCGATCCGCCTGTCGGAGACGCCGGTGCAGTACCGCAACGCGCCGCCGCTGCTCGGCGAGCACAGCGAGCAGGTGCTGCGCCAGTGGCTGGGCCTGGACGCCGAGCAGGTCGCCGCCCTGCGCCAGGCCGGGGTGGTCTGAACGGTCCTCCCGGGTCCAGGACCCGCCGGGTCAGGCCTCCAGCGCGCTGGCCGGGCCGAAGAACTCGTAGTGGCTCTGGCCCGGCGGCACGCCCAGCTCGCCCAGGTGGCGCTTGACCATCGCCATGAACGGCGTGGGTCCGAGGAAGTAGGCGTCCAGGTCGCGTTCGGCCGGCAGCCACTGGTCCAGCTGCTCGCGGCTGAGCAGGCCCTGGGCGTCCGCCGCATCGCCGGCGCGCGGCTCGCTGTAGCACACGTAGTGTTTGAGCTGCGGGTGCTCGATGGCCTGGCCGGCGACCCAGTCGCGGAAGGCATGCACCCCGCCGTGTCGGGCGCAGTGGATGAAGTGGATCGGCCGGCCGCTGCCGCGGGCCGCCTCGAGCATGCTCAGCGCCGGGGTGATGCCGACGCCGGCGCTGATCAGCACCAGCGGCTTGCTCGACGGCCGCAGCACGAAATCGCCGGCCGGGGCGAACAGCTCCAGGCGCTCGCCGACCTGCAACTGGTCGTGCAGGTAGTTGGACACCCGCCCGCCGGCTTCACGCTTGACGCTGATGCGGTACTCGCGGCCGTTGCCCAGGGCCGACAGCGAGTAGTTGCGGCGCAGCTCCTCGCCGCCTTGCAGCAGGCGCAGGCCGATGTACTGGCCCGGCTGGAAGTCCAGCAGCGCGCCGCCGTCCTCGGGGGCCAGGTACAGCGAGACGATCTCCTCGCTCTCCACCACCCTGCGCGCCAGGCGGAAGCCACGGGCGCCGCGCCAGCCGCCGGGGGCCTCGGCATTGGCGGCGTAGGCCTGCTCCTCGGCGCCGATCAGCAGGTCGGCCAGCTGGCCGTAGGCGGCGGCCCAGGCATCGATCACCGCGTCGGTGGCGATCTCCGCGCCGAGCACCTCGCGGATCGCCCGCAGCAGGCAGCTGCCGACGATCGGGTAGTGCTCGGGGAGGATCTGCAGCGACACGTGCTTGTTGACGATCTGCCCGACCAGCGGGCCGAGGGCCTCGAGCCGGTCGATATGCCGGGCGTACATCAGCACCGCGTTGGCCAGGGCCCGCTGCTGCTGGCCGCTGGCCTGGTGGGCCTGGTTGAACAACGCGCGCACCTCGGGGTACTCGGCGAACATCAGCCGGTAGAAGTGTCGGGTCAGGGCCTCGCCGCCGCTTTCCAGCAGCGGTACCGTGGCTTTGATCAGGGTGCGGTGGTCGGCGGTGAGCATCGGTGGCTTTCCTCTGGCTTGGGGCGGCGCCTGGCGCGGTGGGCCGGGACGTGCGCTGCGTGATAACGTGGTTGCACCCTGGCTATCGCAGGACTCGTGCCAGATTTAATTTCCTTATATTTCAGTTAGTTAAATATTTAGCTGTCTTTATGACAGCTAGTCGTGACGAGTCTCAATGACTCGAAGTGGTCCTTATGACAGCAAATGCCCTGCTCACCGCGTTGATCCCGCTGGTCGCCGACCTGTCCCGCGAACTGCCCGAGGCCGAGCGCTACCGGCGCCTGCTCGAGGCCCTGCGCCAGCTGTTGCCCTGCGACGCGGTGGCCCTGCTCCGGCTCGACGGCGAGGTGCTGGTGCCGCTGGCGGTCGAGGGCCTCAGCGCCGACACCCTCGGTCGGCGCTTCAAACTGGCCGAGCATCCGCGCCTCAAAGCCCTGCTGGAACGCCGCGGGCCGACCCGTTTCGCCGCCGACTGCGGCCTGCCCGACCCCTACGACGGCCTGGTGGAAGGCCACCGCGGGCACCTGGAAGTGCACGATTGCCTGGGTTGTCCGCTGTACCTGCAGGATCGCCCTTGGGGCCTGCTGACCCTCGATGCCCTGGACCCGGCGCGTTTCGGCAGCGCCGACCTGGACAGCCTGGAGGCCTTTGCCAGCCTGGCCGCGGCCACGGTGATGGCCAGCGAGCGGATCAACGGCCTGCTGCGCCGGGTCGAGGACGAACACCGCCTGGCCGAGGTCTACAAGCGGGCGGCCGACCAGCATCAGGCGCGCGAGCTGATCGGCCAGAGCGCCGCGCACAAGCGGCTGCTGCAGGAGATCGCCCTGGTCGGCGACAGCGAGCTGACGGTGCTGATCGGCGGCGAAACCGGCGCCGGCAAGGAACTGGTGGCCGAGGCCATCCACGCCGCCTCGCCGCGGGCGCAACGGCCGCTGATCAGCCTCAACTGCGCCGCCCTGCCCGATACCCTGGTGGAGAGCGAGCTGTTCGGTCACGTGCGCGGCGCCTTCTCCGGGGCGCTCAGCGAGCGCAGCGGCAAGTTCGAGCTGGCCGACGGCGGCAGCCTGTTCCTCGACGAGGTCGGCGAACTGCCCCTGGCGGCGCAGGCCAAGCTGCTGCGCGTGCTGCAGAGCGGCCAGCTGCAGCGGGTCGGCTCGGACCGCGAGCACCGGGTCAATGTGCGGGTGCTGGCGGCGAGCAACCGCGACCTGGCCGAGGAGGTGCGCGCCGGGCGCTTTCGCGCCGACCTCTACCATCGTCTGAGCGTCTACCCGCTGCGGGTGCCGGCGCTGCGCGAGCGTGGCCGCGACGTGCTGCTGCTGGCCGGCTATTTCCTCGAGGAGAACCGCGCGCGCCTGGGGTTGCGCAGCCTGCGCCTGAGCGGCGACGCGCAGAAGGCCCTGCTGGGCCACGACTGGCCGGGCAATGTGCGCGAACTGGAGCACCTGATCGGCCGCGCCGCGCTCAAGGCCCTGTCGGCCTGCGCCGAGCGCCCGCGCATCCTCAGCATCGATGCCGCGGCGCTGGACCTGCCCGGCCACCAGGACCCGGCGGAAACGGCCGCGCCGCCGCCGGCGCAGGTCCCCGCCGGCCTGCCGCTGCGCGCCGCCGTGGATGCCTACCAGAAGCAGCTGGTCGGCGCGGCCCTGGCGCGTCACGCGCACAGCTGGGCCGAGGCCGCCCGCGAACTGGGGGTGGATCGTGCCAACCTGCTGCGCCTGGCCAGGCGCCTGGGCCTGAGATAGCCGGGCTGCGGCTGCCCGACTTTACTTCATATGCGCTTGGCCATATATTCGTTTGCCCATATATGGCGGCGTGCCTCATGCGCGTCGCCCAGCCTGCGAGCTCGCCATGGACGATCAACTGACACCCACCGCCCTGTTCAAATGCCTGGCCGACGACACCCGGGCGCGCCTGATGCTGCTGATCGCCGGCGAGCGGGAGCTGTGCGTGTGCGAGCTGACCTGCGCCCTGGGCGAGAGCCAGCCGAAGGTCTCGCGGCACCTGGCGCAGCTGCGCAGCGCCGGCCTGCTGGCCGACCGGCGCCAGGGCCAATGGGTCTATTACCGCCTGCACCCGGCCCTGGCCGACTGGGTGCTGGCGCTGCTGCACACCACCCTGGCGGCCAACCGGCCCTGGCTCAGCGCCGCCGAGCGGCGCCTCGCCGCCATGGGCGAGCGCCCGCAGCGCCTGGCCGTCTGCTGCTGACCCCCAGCCTTTCCATTCGGGAGTACGACATGAGCATCAAAGTAGGTATCAACGGCTTCGGCCGCATCGGTCGCCTGGCCCTGCGCGCGGCCTGGGACTGGCCGGAGCTGGAGTTCGTGCAGATCAACGATCCGGCCGGCGACGCGGCGACCCACGCCCACCTGCTGAACTTCGATTCGGTGCACGGCCGCTGGCAGCACGAGGCGAGCAGCGACGGCGACTGCCTGCTGATCGCTGGCAAGCGCATCCCGGTGACCGCCAACAAGGCCATCGCCGACAGCGACTGGTCGGGCTGCGACCTGGTGATCGAGGCCAGCGGCAAGATGAAGACCGTCGCGGTGCTTCAGGCCTACCTGGACCAGGGGGTGAAGCGCGTGGTGGTCAGCGCCCCGGTCAAGGAGGCCGGCGCGCTGAACGTGGTCATGGGAGTCAACCAGGACCTGTTCGACCCGGCCGTGCACCGCATCGTCACCGCCGCCTCCTGCACCACCAACTGCCTGGCCCCGGTGGTCAAGGTGATCCACGAGCACCTGGGCATCCGCCACGGCTCGATCACCACCATCCACGACCTGACCAACACCCAGAGCATCCTCGACCAGCCGCACAAGGACCTGCGCCGCGCCCGCGCCTGCGGCATGAGCCTGATCCCCACCAGCACCGGCTCGGCCACCGCCATCGCCGAGATCTTCCCGGAGCTGCGCGGCAAGCTCAACGGCCACGCGGTGCGCGTGCCCCTGGCCAACGCCTCGCTGACCGACTGCGTGTTCGAGGTCGAGCGCGCCACCACGGTGGAGGAGGTCAACGCCCTGCTCAAGGCCGCCGCCGCCGGCCCGCTCAAGGGCATCCTCGGCTATGAGGAACGGCCGCTGGTGTCCATCGACTACCGCACCGACCCGCGTTCCTCGATCATCGACGCGCCATCGACCCTGGTGATCGGTGGCACCCAGGTCAAGCTCTACGCCTGGTACGACAACGAATGGGGCTACGCCAACCGCACCGCCGAGCTGGCGCGCCTGGTCGGCCTGGCCGGCTGACAGAGCCCCCGGCGCCAGCGCAGCGACGCCCATCGCCCGGTCACAGGTTCGTAGGATGGGTCGAGCGCAGCGACACCCATCGAAATTGCCCCTGCACAGGACTCCTTGGATGCACGCCTTGTCCCGCCTGGCCCCCGAGGTCCGCCAGTACCTGCTGGTGACCGGCAACTACTGGGCCTTCACCCTCACCGACGGCGCCCTGCGCATGCTGGTGGTGCTGCATTTCCACGGCCTGGGTTACTCGCCGCTGCAGATCGCCGCGCTGTTCCTCGGCTACGAGCTGTTCGGCGTGGTCACCAACCTGCTCGGCGGCTACCTCGGCGCGCGCCTCGGGCTGAACCGCACCATGCATATCGGCCTGGCCCTGCAGGTGCTCGCCCTGCTGATGTTGACGGTGCCCACGGCCTGGCTCGGCATGGCCTGGGTGATGGCGGCCCAGGCCCTGTCCGGAATCGCCAAGGACCTCAACAAGATGAGCGCCAAGAGCTCGATCAAGTTGCTGGTGGCCGATGGCGGGCAGGGCCGGCTGTATCACTGGGTGGCGCTGCTCACCGGCTCGAAGAACGCCCTCAAGGGCGTCGGCTTCTTCCTCGGCGGTGCGCTGCTGGCGCTGCTCGGCTTTCGCGGCGCGCTGCTGCTGATGGCCGCGCTGCTGGCGCTGATCTGGCTGGGCAGCGTGCTCCACCTCGGCCGCGACCTGGGCAGGGCCAAGGCCAAGCCGAAGTTTCGCGAGCTGCTGTCCAAGAGCCGGGCGATCAACAGCCTCTCGGCGGCCCGGCTGTTCCTCTTCGGCGCCCGCGACGTGTGGTTCGTGGTGGCGTTGCCGGTGTACCTGGCCACGGTCTTCGGCTGGGACTTCTGGCAGGTGGGCGGCTTTCTCGCCCTGTGGGTCATCGGCTACGGCGGGGTCCAGTCCCTGGCGCCGGCCATCACCGGCAAGCGCCGCGGGCAGGTTCCGGACGGGCGCGCCGCCTGCGCCTGGGCCCTGGCCCTGGCCGCGCTGCCGGCCGCCATCGCCCTGGGCCTGAACAGCGGCCTGCCGGCCCAGGTGGTGCTGCTGGGGGGGCTGCTGCTGTTCGGCGTGCTGTTCGCGGTGAACTCCTCGCTGCACAGTTACCTGATCGTGTCCTACGCGCGGGAGGATGGGGTGTCGCTGGACGTCGGCTTCTACTACATGTCCAACGCCCTCGGCCGCCTGCTCGGCACCCTGCTCTCCGGCTGGGTCTACCAGGCCCATGGCCTGGCGGCCTGCCTGTGGATCTCCAGCGCCTGCGTGCTGCTGGCGGCGCTGATCTCCCTGGCCCTGCCGCGGCACGCGGCGGACGGCAGCTAGGTGCACGGCCGAGGTGCTGCTCAGAACGACAAAAGGCCCAGGTTTTCACCTGGGCCTTTTGCTTGAGATGGCGCATCCAGCGGGATTCGAACCCACGACCTGAGAGGCGCCTTTTTTGCTGGTCTTCTAGCTTCGCGCTAACTGAGTGGATCACTCTACTGGGTCAGTTTTCGGTCAGCGGCAACAGAACAGGTCGTTGGCCAGGCTGCTGCCGCTGGTCCCGGCCACCGCCAGCCAGCCGTTGTCGCCACTAACCTGCTGCAGGCCGAGATGCAGGGTGTGCGGCAACACTCCATCGACCAGTGCACCGCCTCGTCCAAAACTTCAGATCCTGAAAAGAGGCCCGTCACGAGGGCGGGCCGAAGCACATGGAGCAAGGGGTAGCGATTCCTCAGAGTAGCGACAGTGGGTAGTTGAAGATCAGGCGATTCTCGTCGAACTCGTTGCTACTGAAGTCGCGGCGCACGCTGGAGTTTCGCCACTTCATCGACAGGTTCTTGAAGGTGCCGCTCTGGATCACGTAGGCCAGCTCGGTATCGCGGATCCACTCCTTACCATCATCGATGGCGCCGACGTGCACGTTGTCGCCGCTGATGTAGCGGTTCATCAGGGTCAGACCGGGAATGCCGAAGGCTGCGAAGTTGTAGTCGTAACGCACCTGCCAGGAACGCTCCTGGGCGTTGTCGAAGCTGGCGTTGAAGCTGTCGTTGCCCAGGCTGCCGCCGCTGGTGCCATTGACCCGCATCCAGCCGGTGTCGCCGCCGACCTTCTGCAGACCGAGGTAGAAGCTGTGGCCGCCGGTCTTGGCGGAGAACAGGCCGGAGTAGACCTTGTTGTCCAGGTCACCGGCCAGCGCGCTGCCGTCGTCCTCGCCCTGGAAGTAACCGAGGTTGGCGCCCAGGGTCCAGGCGCCGACCGGCTGGCTGTGCACCAGGTTGAGGTACTGCTGGTCGTAGATGTCCTGCAGTTCGGCATGCCACAAGCCGACCAAGGTGCGCTCCTGGTTGAACCTGTACTCGGCGCCGGCGAAGTTGAATCGGTCGGAGAAGAACTTGCCCAAACCGATGTCTTCCATGCTGGCATCGTTGCGCAGGCTGCTGCCGCGGAACTGGCCGGCGTAGAGGCTTAGGCCGGCAAGCTCGTTGGACGTGAGCTGGGCGCCCTCGAACGTCTGCGGCAACGATCGGCCGTCATCGGCACGCAGGATCGGCAGCACCGGTTGCCATTCGCCAACCTTCAGCTCGGTCTTCGACAGCCTGGTCTTGGCGGCCACCGCCAGGCGCCCGTAGTCGTCGGCCGGGCGGCCATCGTCATGCACCGGCAGCAGGCCGGTGTTGCGCGTGCCGCGGCCACCGTCCAGCTTGAACGCGCTCATGCCCAGCAGGTCGGCGCCGAAGCCGAGCGTACCTTGGGTAAAACCGGAACGGGCATCGAGGATGAAGCTCTGGGTCCATTCCTCGGCCTTGGCCTGGCTGTTGGCCGGGTCGACGAAGTTGCGGTTGATGTAGAAGTTGCGCAGACCCAGGTTGACCTTGGCGTCTTCGACGAAGCCCTGCTCGGCGGCCAGGGTCGGTACGGCGCCGGCGGCCAGGGCCAGGCCGAGGGCGAGCCGCAGCGGGGTCAGTCGGGGCAAAGCGGGCACGGCGGTTACGGGGAATGTCATTGTTATGGGTCTCCCAAGTTTTCTAGACAAGGCCGTCCCCCTTCGGGCCGAACGGCCCAGTGGCGCAGAGCATCGGAAAGGGGTCAGGCAACGGCTGCGGCCAGACACGGCCGCACTTCGCGCCGCCGCCGGGGCGGGGCGCAAAAAACGGTTCGCAGGTAAGGGGTCGCGGCCCCGGGCTAGTGTCCTGAATAAGAAGTTGGCTGTTTAATCTTGGCGGCGTCTTTAGCCGCTGGGCCGCGTTTCCGCTCCTCGCCACGGCTCTGCCATGACTCGTCGCGGCGCCTAGCCCGGCAACAACATCCACTCGCCAGTTCTTGAGCGAATGTCCAGCTCAGGACACTAGCGAATGCCATCCCTGATACTGCTGAAATAGGCATCCGTGCCAATCTGGCCGCCCTTCAGAGCAATCTGCAGGCCGTCGAACGCGGGGTTTTCGCTGTAGGCCGTGCAGAGCGGGGAACCCGGTGATTCGGTCAACGGCAGGCGCGCGGTCAGGGCGAAGATGCCCAACTGCTGCAACGCATGACTGGAGGTATCACCCCCGGCGATAACCGCGCGCTGCAGCTGCTCCTGCTCAATCAGCTGCTTGAGAATCTTGCCGAGAAACTCGCCGATCCGATGGCGGAAGGCTTCGCTCATCTCCTCCTTCGCCACCAGGTTGGAGTCCGGCCCCTTGGCGGTGTAGAGCACCACGCTCAAGCCATTGCGAAGCGCCGCCAGCCCCTGCTCCACCGCCTCTTGCAGCGCGGACTCGCGCTCCCCATCGAGCACCAGCCGACGCGGATCCAGTGCGATGGTCGCGAAGCCATTCTTCTCGGCGCAGGCGATCTGGCGAGCGGTCACCTGTGAGCAGCTGCCGGAGACCACGGCAATCCGGTCTACCGCGCCGGGCGAGGTGAAGTCGGACTGGCCCGGGATCACCCCTTGCTCAGCCCAGGCTTTCACCAGTGCATATTCGACACCGGAAGACCCGACGACAAACTGGCCACCCGCCTTGCGTGTCCGGCACAGCTGGCGCCCGACCTCGCGCTGGATCGTGACATCGGGCACGTCATAGAGCAGCACCTCGTCCGGACCAGCCATCAGCCGATCGATGCAGGCGTCCACATCGGCGCTCCCGAGCGCCACCAGGTCGGCCAGGGCAATCTGCTTGTCGGTCTGCTTGCCCAAATGAACACGCAGGTCGCTGTCGGCCATCGGCGTGACCGGATGGCGACTCATGACCGGGTGGCGATCCAGGCGGTAAGTCGTCCCGTTCACCGTAGCGAACAGGTGGCCGAACGCGGTATAGCGCTTGAGCTGCGGTGCGCCGACCACGACCGGGGTGAGCGGTTGGTCGAATAACCGATGGCCAATATCCAGCGCCTTGCCAATGCTGCCAACCTGCGGCGCGCTGTCAAAGGTCGAACAAACCTTGTAGTGGCAGAAATCCGCGTTCAGGCTCTTGAGCCAGGTAAAGGCCGTCGGCAGGTGCTGCTCCATCCATTGCGGTGACTCGCTCCGGCTAGTGCCTGCCAGGCCGATGGCCCGGCACTCCGCAAAACGGGCCCGCTGCTCGGGGCTCGGCGGCTTGAGGAAGAGCACGGTCGGCACGCCGTGCAGGGTCAAAGATTCCATGACATCGGTTGAGCCGGTCAGGTCGTCGCCATAGTAGGACAGCAGCAAGTCGGTACTCATGAGCGGAACGCCTTGATTGCGTCGGCCAGCGCCGGGTGTTCCTTGGCATAGGTTTCCAGCGCGATGCCCTGCACCGTTGCATCCCACGCCTGGCGCAGGCTGCTTACACCGCCCTGGATGCCGCCGGGGTGAGCCATGATGCCGCCGCCACAACAATAAATCAGGTCGGTATTGCCCAACGCCGCATAGGTGTCGGCTACCTGCTCGGCACTCTGGGCAGAGGAAAACACCGGCATGATGGTGCAGCCGTTGTGCGGCGCGTCGAACATCGGCGTCTGGCAAGTTTTCGCCGAGACGATTACCGAGTCATCGGCCTCGCTGAACTTGTTGCGCAAGCCGTTGACATGCAGATGGTCCACTCCGGCCAGGCGCCAGAGTTTCTGGTAGGCCACGTAGCTGAAACCAATGAACGGCGAGCGACTGTACAAGCCCCAACCAGCGCGATGACCGTGGATCGGCACCGCACTGTACTGACGCAGCTTGGCCAGACCTGGCAAGCCAACGCTGTTGAGCGTGGCCATGACACAGGTGCCGCCGGCTGAGACTACATAGTCATGGTGGCGCTGCATTTCATCGATTTCGTCGGTGATATTGAAGGCGTACATGACTTTCTTGCCGGTACGCTCGGCGTGCTCGTTGATAACCTGCATCACCGCATCGACCCGTGCCGTCAGCGGGTTGTGCGGGCCGTTGGCCTGCAGTTCGTCATCCTTGATGAAGTCGATACCGCCTGCGACCAAATCCTTGACCATGGCCGCAGTGGCCGCCGGGGAAAGTCCAACGCTGGGTTTGATGATGGTGCCGATCAACGGCCCTTGATTCACGCCTGCCAACACACGCGTGCCGCCGATACCGAAGGCTGGGCCCCGATAGGCCTGGGCAAACTCGCTGGTGAGCTGGATATCGAGCAGTTTGAGGCCGGAGAACTCTTTCAACTCGAACAGGTTACCGGCCACGGTCGCCAACAGATTGGGCAATGAAGGCCCCATGTTCGCAATGGGCCAAGACAACTCGACCCGGGCCCGGCGATACACCGGTTTGCTGCCGAACGAGGCCGGAAGCGGCCGCATTGGCAGCGAGGGCTCGAGCGTTGAGTCCAGCTCGACAATGCTTTCCACCCGGGCGCAATGGGCGAGACGCAGCTCGTCCGTTTCGGCGGCGAGTCGGGTGAATGTCCCTGAGGATTGCTCCCCAGCCATGACCTCTGCTGCAACCTGAATCGGATAAGGCGTCTCGATCCAATAGGTTGCACGAATACGTTCTGCCATCTCACCCACCTCCAGTTCTAATTGGAATATGACCTCAGCGGCGTGGGTCGCTGCTGCGGCGCTGGCTTTTACAGGCCCATCGGAAATCGCTTAGAGCTCAAGCTGGTATCGATATTATGTCGTCATACCAGATATGGCAACGGCTTTTATCGGGCGACGGAACTGGCCGTGGGCTTTGCCTCGAACGGTCTCGGTGGGCGTGCCTGGCAGCACAGAATTCGTGTGTCCATGCCGCCAGCTCGGTGGTCGACCAACCTTGGCCCGCTCGGCGAATGACAATAGAAGGGGGAATGCCGTGCGCAGTCGCGCGCGGGGGGATCCGATAAACCGGAAGCGGAGTCGACTGAACGTCGATAGGGAGCGAACCGGCCGGGGGCTCCGGTGTGCAGGCGAGTTACTGGTCGATACGGAGCGCCCGCCAGTTCTGCCTGTCGACGCTGAGGCGCGGCGCCGCCAGCGAACTGCGCATCAATGCCGTCAGAAACTTGCAGTTGGCGCCAGTGCGCTATGTGACGTTGGTGTAGATATCATCGGCTCGGCTGAGGTGGATCTTCATAGCCTGTTCGGCGGCGTCCGGGTCGCCCGCAGCAATTGCCTGCAGAATATTCCGGTGTTCATCGAGCGTTACCTGCTCGTTGCCTTCCCAGTGCAGCAGCTTCGAATGAAAGCGAGCCAGCCAGCTCAGCATCGCCCGGCTGGTGGCTTCGAAGATCGGATTGCCGGTTACCACCGCAATCCCGGTGTGAAACTCCATATCGGCGTCGACAAAGCCTTGGCAATCGCGATTGAGCTTGCTGGCTTGCACCTCCAGCAGCGCCTCCAAGCGTTTGACGTCCTCCGGGCCTGCTAATTCGGCGGCGCGCCTCACCACTCCCAATTCAAAAAATGCGCGAGCCTCTTTGAGCTGTTCCAGTGCCGAAGGAGACTGCTGCAGCATGTGCCGAGCGGTGAAGTCGATCTGCGAAACCAGCCCGGCCGCCGTCAGCTTCAGCACTTTTGGCCGCTGCCCATGAGAGATCGATACCAGCCCTGTGCGCTCCAGCGACTGCATGGCCTCGCGGATGGCGGGGCGGCCAACCCCCAGCTCATCCATAAGTTCGCGCTCAGACGGCAAGGTATCGCCGGGGCCGTACTCGCCCAAGCGGATCTTTTCATACAGTCGGTCAAAGACATCGTCAGACAATTTTCGTCTAACAATCTTGTTTGAAAGCCTCATTTGTGCGGCCTCTTGATGGTTATCAGCGCGTTGGCCGTGGGGGTTGCGCTGGAATGCGCCTTCTGCGGCGGGGCAGCTTACCAGCGAATTCATACCGGCTACATAGCATCACTGCAAATTAGATGTTGACATGATGATCTAGATATTATGTCATCATACCAGTCGCGGCAAACATATCCGTGTTGAGCGTCCAGACCGATCCCCGCAAACGGCTGCCGAAAGTCCGCATTTCCGGGGGGAGGTTTTCTACTAACAAGATGAGGTGATGAGGATGACGACGATAGCCCTGATTGGTGCGGGTGGAAAAATGGGCTTCAGGCTCGCTAGCAACCTGAAAGGTTCTGAGTTTGAAGTGCGGCACGTGGAAGTCAGTGAGGCCGGGCGCGCTCGCCTGCAGTCCGAGCTAGGCATCACCTGCGTGGATGCGGCTGACGCGGTGCCGGGTGCGGACGCTGTGATCCTGGCAGTCCCGGACAATCTGGTCGGCAAAATTTCGGCCAGCCTGAGCCCGATGATGGCAAGCGGCACCATGGTCATTACCCTGGATGCTGCCGCCCCCTTCGCAGGTCATCTGCCAGACCGCAGTGATCTAACCTACTTCGTAACCCACCCGTGCCATCCACCCATCTTCAACGATGAAACCACGATGGAAGCCAAGACCGACTACTTCGGCGGCAGCAAAGCCAAGCAGCACATTGTCAGCGCGTTGATGCAGGGACCAGATGAAAGCTTCGACCTGGGCGAGCGCATCGGTCGCACCATCTACGCTCCTGTGGTGCGCTCGCACCGCTGCACTGTCGACCAGATGGCGCTGCTCGAGCCCGGCCTCTCCGAAACGATCTGCGCCACCTTGTTGGTCATCATGCGCGAGGCGATGGATGAAGTAGTCAACCGTGGTGTTCCCCACGAATGCGCGCGCGACTTCCTCCTGGGTCACATGAACATTCTAGCTGCAGTGATCTTCGACGAGCAGCCGGGTGTGTTCTCGGACGCTTGCAACAAGGCGATTGAGAACGCCCGTGGTCAGCTCATGAAGGATGATTGGAAGCGCGTTTTCGAGCGCGAAGAGATTGCTGAGAGCATTCGCCGCATCACCTGATGCGAGTTCAGCGTGGTGGTCCCAGGTCTACGGAGCCGAGACCACCAGCCGGTTAAGAATGCAAAACAACCTGTGTATAAAAACAAGAATGCTGGAGGTTACCCATGATTAAGCTCCATAAAACCGTCGTCGCTCTCACTCTCGGCGCCGCACTGGCCGCTGCGACGACCGCACAAGCGGCCCAGGAAATGAACCTGGCGTTCACTCCCCCGCTCAACTCCCACTACGGCGATGCCGGCAAAGCCTTCGCCGCCGAAATCGACAAGCTCAGCGAAGGCAAGTTCAAGATCAACCTGAAGCCTGCCGGCGCCCTCGGTGGCGAGCGCGATGTGATCGAAGGCCTTGAGATCGGTTCCGTTGAAATCACCATCTCGTCCACAGGACCGATTGGCAGCTTCGTGCCCGAAGTCTATGCCCTCGACTTTCCTTTCCTCTTCACCAGCTACGACCATGCGCATCGAGTCCTGGACGGTCCTATTGGCCAGGAAATCTTCGCCAAGTTTGACGCCCATGGGCTGATAGGGCTGGCTTGGGCAGAGAACGGCTTCCGCCATGTCACCAATAGCGTCCATCCGGTGCAAACCCCTGCGGACCTAGCAGGACTCAAACTGCGCACCATGGAAAACAAAGTGCACATTGCGGCATTTCAGGCCGCGGGCGCCTCACCAACACCCATGTCATGGACGGAAGTCATTACGGCACTGCAACAGGGCACAGTAGATGGCCAGGAAAACCCCATAACGGTGCTCACGGCCAACAAGTTCTGGGAATTCCAGAAGTACCTGACACTCACCAGCCATGTGTATTCGCCGGCGGCAGTGGTGATGTCAAAAGTCGTCTGGGACGACTTGAACGATGAGGAAAAGGGCTGGTTTATCCAGGCGGGTAAAGCGGCAGCCGAGGCCTCGCGTGCCACCGTTAGAGCAAACGAAACCGCCGGCGTTGAGTTGCTGCGGGAGAACGGTATGGAGGTGGTGACTGACGTCGACACAGCCGCTTTCCAACAAGCGGTTCAACCCGCATATGATAAATACGCCGCCGAGTACGGTTCAAGCTTGATCGCCCGGATCAGAGAGACGAAATAAGGTGTTAATACGCCAGGGGCTCGCCCCCTGGCGTATTAGCTTACCAACCTAAGCTCGCTGGAGACTGCCACGGTGTTCAAGACCATTGCAAAACTCAATCAACTGCTAATCACTATTAGCCACAACATTGCCGCGCTGCTCCTGGCAATATCCGTCTTCCTGGTTTTCTATCAGGTCATTACTCGGTTTATCGTGGGTGACTCTTCTACGTGGACTGAAGTGCTGGCCCGAGGCCTGATCATCTGGTGTGTGTTCCTTTCGAGTGCGGTGTGTTTTCGCATTGGCTCAATGATCTCGATTGAAATATTCGTCACCCGTATACCGGCACGCTTTCAAATAAGCGCCCATCGCCTGATAACGTGCTTAACCTTGATGTTTCTCGGGGTTCTGATCTGGTACGGCTGGCTGATGACGTTGCGTGTAGCCGGGCAGGATATTGCCATGCTCGATATATCCATTGCCTGGTTCTACGCCGCGATCCCTGTCGGGGCCAGCTTTGCGTTGATAGCCGTCATGATTCGTCATTTTGAGCTTGAGCAGAAGCATCGCCAAGGCTAGCTATACCTCACAATAAGAACCAAAGAGAACTGCCATGAATATTGCAATAGCACTTATCTTAATTCTGTTTTTTGCCATATCCGTACCGGTCGCGGTGTCTATTGCCTTATCCAGCATATTTGGCATCGTTTTCTTCACCAACATTCCGCTGCTCGTCGTTCCTCAGCGCATGTTTGTTGGTCTGGATAGTTTTCCATTGATGGCGGTGCCGTTCTTTATTCTCGCCGGTAATATCATGGTCAAGAGCGGTGTGGCGGCCCGTCTGGTCGACTTTGCCAAATCGCTGGTCGGTGGTGTGCAAGGTGGTCTGGCCTGCACCTGCGTCGTGACCTGCATGATTTTCGCCGCCGTTTCAGGCTCCAGTGTGGCGACGACATTCGCCATCGGCAGCATCCTGATTCCAGCCATGATCAAACATGGCTACCCCGTCCCCATGGCCGCTTCGATTCAAGCTTCCTCGGCAGAGTTAGGCGTCATTATTCCGCCTTCGGTACCGCTGATCCTCTATGGCGTCAGCACTGAAACATCGATTGGCCAGTTGTTCCTTGCCGGTTTGGGTCCAGGGCTGTTGATTAGCGGCGCGCTGATCGTGATGGTGAGCATCTGGTGCCGGGTGAAGGGCTACGGCAAAGAAGACGGCCAAGACAACCAGCCAGCGATGCAGTCGTTCCGCCGTGCATTCTGGGCGTTGCTGATGCCCGTCATCATCATCGGCGGCATCTACGGCGGCATTTTTACCCCGACGGAAGCGTCTGCGGTCGCTGTGGTATATGGCTTGGTTCTTGGTTTGGTGGTGTATCGCACCATTCCCTACAGCAGCTTGCCGAGTATTTTTAGGGAAAGCGCCATTTCATCGGCCGGCGTGATGCTGATCATCTCCGCAGCGGCATTGTTGAGCTTCATGATAAGCCGCTCCGGTTTGCCCAGCGATATCGGTCAGTGGGCGCAGCAGGCGTTCGAAAACAAATACAGCTTCTTGCTTGCAATCAACTTGCTGCTGTTTGTGGTTGGGATGTTTATCGAGACTTCTGCGGCCATTCTGATTCTGGCACCAATACTCGCGCCGATTGCCATCGCCTTCGGGGTTGACCCGGTCCATTTCGGTATCATCATTGTTGCAAACTTGGCACTGGGCATGTTCACCCCACCGCTAGGCATCAACTTGTTTGCGGCCTGCCAAGTTGCTGAAATCCGAGTCGAACAAATATTCCGCTCTTTGGTGTTTCCAGTTCTGACTGTGGTTTTCTGCGTATTCTTGATCACCTATATACCCGGCATCTCGCTGTTCTTAAGAAACTTGGTGTATTAGCGCCAGCGCCATGAAGTTCGTCCACCCGCGTCGACCAGTACCACTTCGGCAACGCGCATAAGCCTTTGCGTTTCACGCGCCGCCACAGTTGTTGTTTGGGTGGGCACTCTCTACGTGTAACGAGCAACACACTGGGTGATTGACCCAAGGTAGGTTGAGTCAGTCATCCAGTGCCCTTTTCGACCTCCCGGCAGGCGGTGTCACGGCCTGACTGCCGGGGTGGTCGATTTTAATCCCGAGTTGCCGCCCCTGGCGGTTATGGATTGGCGTCGGTCCGTATTGCTGGCTCCATGCAGCAGATCGACTCAGAGCATAAGTGTTTGCCACGCCCTGATATCCGCGCGGCCTGGCCATAGAGAACGACGCGCGGTGACTACCTTGGCTGAACGTGCCATGAACATCCCCTTATTGCAGAGCGTAATCATGACTCCGAACAAGAAAGTGAAAATCCTCGCGACCCTCGGCCCGGCGATCAAGAGCATCGACGATATCCGCCAGTTGGTTGAAGCCGGGGTCAATCTGTTTCGCCTGAACTTCAGCCACGGCGAACATGCTGACCATGCCCTGCGGTACAACTGGGTGCGTGACGTAGAGAAGCAACTAGGTCACCCCGTCGGCATTCTCATGGACCTGCAAGGTCCGAAATTGCGGGTTGGCCGTTTCGCCGAAGGCAAGATCAATCTGCAGCGCGGCGATGCTTTCCGCCTCGATCTCGACAGCACGCCCGGTACTGCACAGCGTGTGAATTTGCCGCATCCGGAAATTATCGACGCCCTCCAACCTGGGATGAACTTGCTGCTGGATGACGGCCGCCTGCGTCTGCAGGTAACGGCTAAGCATGCCGATGCGGTCGATACACAGGTGATCGCCGGGGGCGAATTGTCGGACCGTAAAGGCGTTAACGTTCCGGAGGCCGTCCTGCAACTCAGTCCGTTGACCGAGAAAGACCGCCTCGACCTGGCATTTGGCCTGAAGTTGGGTGTCGACTGGGTGGCGCTGTCATTCGTGCAGCGTCCCGAAGACATTATCGAAGCCCGGGCGCTGATTCAGGATAAGGCCTTCCTGATGGCCAAGATCGAGAAGCCGTCGGCGGTCGTGCATCTCGAGAAAATCGCCGAACTGTGCGACGCAATCATGGTCGCCAGGGGTGATCTGGGGGTGGAAGTACCGGCGGAAAACGTCCCACGCATTCAGAAGGACATCATCCACACCTGCCGCAAACTGGGCCGACCGGTAGTAGTGGCCACGCAGATGCTTGAGTCCATGCGATTCTCGCCTGCGCCGACTCGCGCCGAGGTGACCGACGTTGCCAATGCCGTGGCCGAAGGGGCCGACGCCGTGATGCTCTCGGCGGAAACGGCATCGGGCGACTACCCGCTAGAAGCCGTGAGCATGATGAGCAAGATCATCTGCCAGGTGGAGAACGGCCCGGACTTCCAATCCCAGCTGGACGTCAATCGCCCGCAGGCAGAAGCCACATCGGCCGACGCGATCAGCTGCGCGATTCGCCGCATCAGCGCCATCCTCCCGGTTTCGGTGCTGGTCAACTACACCGAATCCGGTGCCTCCAGCCTGCGTGCTTCGCGCGAGCGGCCGAAAGCCCCCATTCTCAGCCTGACCCCGAACTTACACACCGCCCGCCGCCTGACGGTGGCCTGGGGTATCTACTCGGTGGTCAGTGCCGACCTGCACGAGGTCGACGACATCGCCACCACCGCCCTGAGCGCGGCGCAAGAGCAGGCATTGGCGAAGCCGGGCGATACCGTGGTGATCACGGCCGGCGTGCCTTTCGGCAAGCCCGGCACCACCAACTCGCTGCGAATCGAGACGCTGAACTAGACGCCGGGTCGGTCATGACCTGAGCACTACCGGGTTGCGCCAGACGCACCGGGATAGCGAACCGATCGATATCCCGGCGCAGCCCGCTGTGTCGCTGCTCGGGTCGCCATGCCGGCGCCCTCGCGCAGCAGCACCTGCTTGCATCCACGCCCTCAACAATCAGCCAGACGAAGACTCACACCGATGATCAAGCACGTTGAAATCCAGGACGTAATGGCCAGGGAAATCCTAGATTCCCGCGGCAATCCCACAGTCGAAGCCGTTGTCACCCTTGTCGATGGCAGCCAGGGCACCGCCAGCGTTCCGTCCGGCGCGTCCACCGGCAGCCGCGAGGCGCTCGAGTTGCGCGATGGCGGCGAACGCTACAAGGGGAAGGGCGTGCTGCAGGCAGTCGCCAACGTCAACGGTCCCCTTCGCGAGCGGGTGACCGGGCTGAACGCCCTGAACCAGGGGGAAGTCGACGCGGCGATGGTGGCGCTGGACGGCAGTGAGAGCAAATGCGTACTGGGGGCCAATGCGATCCTCGCGGTCTCGCTGGCTGTGGCGAAAGCGGCCGCGGCTGCCCGGGACGTTCCCCTGTTCGAGCATTTGGCAGGGCTCTACGGTCAACCCGGGCGATACAGCATGCCCGTACCGATGATGAACATCATCAACGGCGGTGAGCACGCGGACAACAACGTCGACATTCAGGAGTTCATGATTCAGCCAGTCGGCGCTCCCTCCTTCAAGGAGGGGCTGCGTATGGGGGCCGAGATCTTCCACACGCTCAAGCAGGTATTGAGCGAGCGCGGCCTGAGCACCGCGGTAGGTGATGAGGGCGGTTTTGCGCCTTCGCTGGCCTCCAACGAGGAAGCGCTGGTGGTGATCGAAGAGGCCGTGCGGCGCTCCGGCTATGTACTGGGCAAGGACATCTGTCTGGCGATGGACTGCGCGGCATCGGAGTTCTATCGCGAAGGCCGTTATATCCTGGCCGGGGAAGGCAAGTCCTTCGATTCCAATGGCTTCGCCGACTACCTGGCCGATCTGTGCCAGCGTTACCCGATCATCTCGATCGAAGACGGTATGGACGAGAGCGACTGGGATGGCTGGGCGCATCTCACCGAAAGACTCGGGCAGCGCGTGCAGCTGGTCGGCGACGACCTGTTTGTCACCAACAGCAAGATTCTCAAGCAGGGCATCGAGCGCGGCATCGGCAACTCGATCCTGATCAAGTTCAATCAGGTCGGCAGCCTCAGCGAGACCTTGGACGCCATACGCCTGGCCCAGGATTCCGGCTATACGGCGGTCATCTCCCACCGGTCCGGCGAAACCGAGGACACCACCATCGCCGATCTGGCCGTGGCCACCTGCGCCGGGCAGATCAAGACCGGGTCGCTGTGCCGTTCGGACCGCGTGGGCAAGTACAACCGCCTGCTGCGCATCGAAGAACAGCTTCTACTCCGGTCAGACCCCGCCATTTACGGCGGCAATCTGCACAAGCGCCCGCTGTAGCGGGCGCAGGCAGAGACTCTGCACCTCAGCGATATGAGAAACGGCACCACTCAAGATAAAGGCCTGCCCATGACTCCGAAAAACCCCCTTGCTCTGCTTATCCTCGACGGTTGGGGCCATAGCGACGATCCCGCGGGAAATGCCATTCACAGGGCGCACACTCCGGTGTGGGATCAACTGCTGGCGACCTGCCCGCACAGCCGCATCGCCACCTCGGGCCTGGCGGTCGGGCTACCCGACGGTCAGATGGGAAACTCGGAAGTCGGACACATGAACCTGGGGGCGGGTCGCATCGTCTACCAGAGCCTCACCCGTGTCGACAAAGCCATCGAGGACGGCAGCTTTTACTCGAACCCCGCCTTGGTTGGCGCGGTCGATCGAGCCGTCAGCCGGAACAAGGCGGTCCATATCCTCGGACTGCTTTCACCAGGCGGCGTCCACAGTCACCAGGCTCAGATCGAAGCGGCTTGCGCATTGGCGGCCCGACGCGGTGCCGCGCGCATTTTTGTCCACGCCTTTCTCGACGGCCGCGACACGCCTCCACGGAGTGCCCTTGCCTCGCTGACCGCGCTGAATCGCCAGCTGGAAGCGCTTGGCGTCGGCCGCATCGCTTCCTTGATAGGCCGCTACTACGCGATGGATCGGGACCAACGCTGGGACCGCATCGAGCAGGCCTACCGGCTGATCACCGAACAGCTGGCCGCCCACCGCTACCCCACCGCTGAGCATGGGCTGGAAGCGGCCTACGCCAGAGGCGAGAGCGATGAATTCGTCCAGGCGACGCTGATTGCCGAAGACGGATCGCCTGGCTCGAAAGTCGAGGCAGGCGATGCGCTGATCTTCATGAACTTTCGCCCCGACCGCTCGCGCCAGCTCAGCCGGTGCTTCTGCGACGCCGCCTTCGACGCATTCGAGCGGCCGTTGGTCCTGCCCCCACAAGACTTCGTCACCCTGACCCGGTACGCCGAAGACTTGGATGCTGCTTGCGCATTCCCCCCGGAGAGTTTGAACAACTGCCTCGGGGACTGGTTGGCGCTGCACGAAAAGACGCAACTACGCCTGGCCGAGACCGAGAAGTATGCCCACGTGACCTTCTTCTTTAACGGCGGAGTCGAACAGCCGGCCAAAGGAGAAGCGCGTATCCTGGTGCCCTCGCCAAGCGTAGCCACCTATGACCTCAAGCCGGAAATGAGTGCTCCAGAGGTAACCGATCACCTGGTCAGTGCAATTGAACAGGGCGAGTACGACCTCATCGTCTGCAACTTCGCCAACGCTGACATGGTCGGCCATACCGGCGACTTCGATGCCGCCGTCAAGGCGGTGGAGACCCTGGACCAATGCCTGGGGCGCGTGCTCGATGCACTGAGTGCCCGCGGCGGCGAATGCCTGATTACCGCCGACCACGGCAACGTCGAGCAGATGGCCGACCCGAACAGCGGGCAGGCACATACCGCCCATACCACTCTGCCAGTTCCGCTTGTTTACGTCGGCCCTCAACAGGGTCGGCTTGCATTAGCCAATGGGGCGCTCTGCGACATAGCCCCGACACTGTTGGAGCTAATGGGCATGGCTGCGCCTTCGGAGATGAGTGGAAAGAGCCTGCTGATCAGGGAATCTCCGAACAAGTAGGCCGCTCGCCGCTCACGGCCGTCTACATCCCCTTCGAAAGCTCGGGCGCAGAGCAGTCCACCTTCGGTTGTGAGCTACCGATTCAGCTAGATCGCGTTTCAGTTCTCGCGACGGCCGAATTGAACTAGTGCTCAAAAATGAAGGTAGCCGCCTAGTGTCTGAAATTGTGCGGCACGGTTTGGGCACAGAAATGGCACAAGGAAAAAACAAAGGGCTTAGGTTTTCACCTAAGCCCTTTGTTTTATATGGCGCATCCGGCGGGATTCGAACCCACGACCCCTGCCTTCGGAGGGCAGTACTCTATCCAGCTGAGCTACGGATGCAATGCGGGCGCAATCATACGCATCTCGCCGGCGGGCGTCCATGCTGGCGCGTCGTCCACGATTCTGCACGGAGCGCGGCGCGGCGCTGGCTCTCATGGGCGGTGAAAGCTGGCTCTATGCTGCGTTAATTTTTTCGAACAGCCTATTGCCCTTTACCCCTGGCGCCCCTAGGATTCGTTTGAGATTTCAAACGCTCAGGGCGAAACTGTGCGGAACTCTGTGCGTCGTCAGCCGTTCGAACCCTGCATGGGCCAACGGCGCCGCAGTCCGCGCCGCTACGACATAAACTTTTCGCTGGGCGCAGGCCCGTGACGCCAGTAACAACCGTCCGACGCCCGGGTGTCGGGATTTGAAGGAGACTGCCATGCAACTTAAAGACACCCAGCTGTTCCGCCAGCAGGCCTATATCGACGGCCAGTGGCTGGACGCGGACAGCGGCCAGACCATCAAGGTCAACAACCCGGCCACCGGCGAGATCCTCGGCCATGTGCCGAAGATGGGCGCCGCCGAGACCCGTCGCGCCATCGAGGCCGCCGACCGCGCCCTGCCGGCCTGGCGCGCGCTGACCGCCAAGGAGCGCGCCAACAAGCTGCGCCGCTGGTTCGAGCTGCTGATGGAGAACCAGGACGACCTCGGCCGCCTGATGACCCTGGAGCAG
This sequence comes from Pseudomonas lalucatii, assembly GCF_018398425.1. NCBI lineage: Bacteria > Pseudomonadati > Pseudomonadota > Gammaproteobacteria > Pseudomonadales > Pseudomonadaceae > Pseudomonas > Pseudomonas lalucatii. The sequence goes on from NZ_JADPMV010000002.1 coordinate 1,678,553, forward strand.
GGCAAGCCGCTGGCCGAGGCCAAGGGCGAGATCGCCTACGCCGCCTCCTTCATCGAGTGGTTCGCCGAGGAAGCCAAGCGCGTCTACGGCGACGTGATTCCCGGCCACCAGCCGGACAAGCGCCTGATCGTGATCAAGCAGCCGATCGGCGTCACCGCGGCCATCACCCCGTGGAACTTCCCGGCGGCGATGATCACCCGCAAGGCCGGCCCGGCCCTGGCCGCCGGCTGCACCATGGTCATCAAGCCGGCCAGCCAGACGCCGTTCTCCGCCCTGGCCCTGGTGGCCCTGGCCGAGCGCGCCGGCATTCCCAAGGGCGTGCTCAGCGTGGTCACCGGCAGCGCCGGCGAAGTCGGCGGCGAGCTGACCAGCAACCCGATCGTGCGCAAGCTGTCGTTCACCGGCTCCACCGAGATCGGCCGCCAGCTGATGGCCGAGTGCGCCAAGGACATCAAGAAGGTGTCGCTGGAGCTGGGCGGCAACGCGCCGTTCATCGTCTTCGACGACGCCGACCTGGACAAGGCGGTGGAAGGCGCGCTGATCTCCAAGTACCGCAACAACGGCCAGACCTGCGTGTGCGCCAACCGCATCTACGTGCAGGACGGTGTGTACGACGCCTTCGCCGAGAAGCTGGCCGCCGCGGTGGCCAAGCTGCAGATCGGCAACGGCCTGGACGAGGGCACCACCACCGGCCCGCTGATCGATGAGAAGGCCGTGGCCAAGGTCCAGGAGCACATCGCCGACGCCCTGGGCAAGGGCGCCAAGCTGCTCACCGGCGGCAAGCCGCATGCCCTGGGCGGCAGCTTCTTCGAGCCGACCATCCTCACCGAGGTGCCGCTGAGCGCGGCGGTGGCCAAGGAGGAGACCTTCGGCCCGCTGGCGCCGCTGTTCCGCTTCAAGGACGAGGCCGAGGTGATCGCCATGTCCAACGACACCGAGTTCGGCCTGGCCTCCTACTTCTACGCCCGCGACCTGGGCCGGGTGTTCCGCGTGGCCGAGGCCCTGGAGTACGGCATGGTCGGCATCAACACCGGGCTGATCTCCAACGAGGTGGCGCCGTTCGGCGGGGTCAAGGCCTCCGGCCTGGGCCGCGAAGGCTCGAAGTACGGCATCGAGGACTACCTGGAGATCAAGTACCTCTGCCTGGGCATCTAAGCGCGACTAGGCTCCACGGGGCGAGTCAGCCCCTGGGGGTGTAGAGACATTATTTCCTGTGACCGGGAGGGCCGCAGCAGTCGATCATCGTATGCTGCTACGGCCCTGACCCGGTCGTTTCATCCTTGAACCACGCCGCACGATGAGCGGCGAATGAGGAACGCCATGAGCAAGACCAACGAATCCCTGATGCAGCGCCGCACCGCCGCCGTCCCGCGCGGCGTGGGCCAGATCCACCCGATCTTCGCCGACCGCGCGGAGAACGCCACGGTCACCGACGTCGAGGGCCGCGAGTTCATCGACTTCGCCGGCGGCATCGCCGTGCTCAACACCGGCCACCTGCACCCCAAGGTCATCGCCGCGGTGCAGGCGCAGCTGACCAAGCTGTCCCACACCTGCTTCCAGGTGCTGGCCTACGAGCCCTACGTCGAGGTCTGCGAGCAGGTCGCCGCCCGCGTGCCGGGCGATTTCGCCAAGAAGACCCTGCTGGTCACCACCGGCTCCGAGGCGGTGGAGAACGCGGTGAAGATCGCCCGCGCCGCCACCGGCCGCGCCGGGGTGATCGCCTTCACCGGCGGCTACCACGGCCGCACCATGATGACCCTGTCGCTGACCGGCAAGGTCGCGCCCTACTCCGCCGGCATGGGCCTGATGCCCGGCGGCGTCTATCGCGCCCAGTACCCCTGCGAACTGCACGGGGTCAGCACGGACGACGCCATGGCCAGCATCGAGCGCATCTTCAAGAACGACGCCGAGCCCCGCGACATCGCCGCGATCATCATCGAGCCGGTGCAGGGCGAGGGCGGCTTCTACGTCGCGCCGAAGGCCTTCATGCAGCGCCTGCGCGCCCTGTGCGACCAGCACGGCATCCTGCTGATCGCCGACGAGGTGCAGACCGGCGCCGGACGCACCGGCACCTTCTTCGCCATGGAGCAGATGGGCGTGGCCGCCGACCTGACCACCTTCGCCAAGTCCATCGCCGGCGGCTTCCCCCTGGCCGGGGTGTGCGGCAAGGCCGAGTATATGGACGCGATTGCCCCGGGCGGCCTGGGCGGCACCTATGCCGGCAGTCCCATCGCCTGCGCCGCGGCCCTGGCGGTGATGCAGGTGTTCGACGAAGAAGGCCTGCTGCAGCGCTCCAGGGCGGTCGGCGAGCGCCTGGTCGCCGGCCTCAAGGCCATCCAGAGCAAGCACAAGGCCATCGGCGACGTGCGCGCCCTCGGCTCGATGATCGCGGTGGAGCTGTTCGAGGACGGCGACCTGCACAAGCCCAACGCCGCCCTGACCGGGCAGATCGTCGCCAAGGCCCGCGACAAGGGCCTGATCCTGCTGTCCTGCGGCACCTACGGCAACGTGGTGCGGGTGCTGGTGCCGGTCACCGCGCCGGAGGCGCAGCTGGACAAGGGCCTGGCCATCATCGCCGAGTGCTTCGACGAACTGGCCTGAAGCTGCTGGTGAAAAAAGACCCGCTGCGGCGGGTCTTTTTTTGCCCGCCGTTCGCCTAGCGCAGCAGGCTGCGGGCGAACACCAGGGTGCCCAGGCCCCAGGCGCCGTTGAGCAGGAAGCCGATGAAGAAGCGTCCCGGCAGCTGGCGCAGGTCGAAGCCCAGGCCCTTGAGCGGGAACACCAGCAGCAGCGCCACGCCGGTCAGGGCGATGCCGCCGAACAGCAGGGCCTTGAGCCAGGGCGCCGGCTGCTCGGCCTGCCAGCGCAGCCAGGTCAGCATCAGCACGGCCCAGACCCCGCCCCAGCACGCCGCGGACAGCCAGGCCGGCAGCCCCAGGGGCCAGGTGGCCTCGACGCTGAACGGCGCGAACGGCACCACGCCATAGGCGTGCAGCAGGCCGAGCAGGGGCTGATGGAAGCAGAGTACGGCGAGGAAACCGGCGAGGAAGAACAGGCTCAGGCGTCCCATGGACGACCTCCTTGCTGGGGCTGCGGAGGGGCGGTTCTGCAGCTACACGATTGGTATAACAAAACGCCGCGGTGCAGGGCCAGTGTGTAACAAAAGCGCCGGAGCCTCCTCTATAGTCCGAATTTGCCAAGGAGTTACCCGTGCGCGCCATGCTCCCCCTGCTGGACCGGCTGGCCTTTCCGGCGATCCGCCGCGGCCACCTGGAAGCCCTGCAGATCAACCTGACCTATCGCTGCAACCAGCGCTGCCTGCATTGCCACGTCAATGCCGGGCCGACCCGCAGCGAGGCCATGACCGACGAGAGCCTGGCGCTGCTGCACCGGGTCATCGACGCCCACCCGGTGCACACCCTGGATCTCACCGGCGGCGCCCCGGAGATGCACCCGCGCTTTCGCGAGATAGTCGCCCACGCCCGGCGCGAGGGGCTGCGGGTGATCGACCGCTGCAACCTGACCATCCTCGGCGAGCCCGGCTACGAGGACCTGGCCGAGTTCCTCGCCGCCCAGGGCGTGGAGATCACCGCCTCGCTGCCCTGCTACTCGCGCGACAACGTCGACAAGCAGCGTGGCGACGGCGTGTTCGACGCCAGCATCGAGGGCCTGCAGCGGCTCAATGCCCTGGGCTATGGCCAGGCGGACAGCGGCTTGATCCTCAACCTGGTGTACAACCCCCAGGGGCCGCGCCTGCCGCCGCCCCAGGCGGCGCTGGAGGCCGACTACAAGCGCCACCTGCTCGAGGACTTCGGCATCCACTTCAATCACCTGTTGACCATCACCAACCAGCCGATCGCCCGCTTCGGCAGCACCCTGGTCAGCAAGGGCCAGTTCAACGACTACATGCAGCTGCTGCGCGACAGCTACCGTGCGGAGAACCTCGACGGCCTGATGTGCCGCAGCCTGGTCAGCGTCGACTGGCAGGGCTATCTGTACGACTGCGACTTCAACCAGATGCTCGAGTTGCCGCTGCAGCTGCGGGACCGGCTGATCGGCCGCGAGCGCGCGCACCTGCGCGACCTGCTGGACATCGGCCTCGACGGCAACCCCATCGTCACCCGCGACCACTGTTTCGCCTGCACCGCCGGGCAGGGCTCGAGCTGCGGCGGCGCCCTCAATTCCTAAGGACTGATCTATGGACGGAAACAGCGTGATCGGGCTGTTCTTCTGGGGGTTTCTGCTGGCCTACGGGGTGCTGATGGTGGCCCTGGCGCCGCGGGCGGTGACCCTCGGCGGCTTCTTCAACGGCGAGGACGGCCAGGGCCGCAGCGCGGCGCCCTGGCTGCTGACCTCGAGCATCTTCATCAGCTGGATCTTCGCCAAGTCGGTGACCAACGCCGCCAACCTGGGGGCCAGCTACGGCCTGGTCGGCGGCCTGGCCTATGCCACCTACTGGCTGTCGATCCCGCTCACCGGCCTGGTCATCTACCGCCTGCGCCGGCGCTTCGCCGCCACCGGGCTGGTGGGTTTTCTCCGCAGTCACTACGGCCGCGGCGCGGCCCTGGCGTTCTCGGCGGCCATCCTCATCCGCCTGTTCAACGAGGTGTGGAGCAACACCGCGGTGGTCGGCGGCTACTACGGCGACTCCGGCAGCGCCGAGTTCATCGGCGCGGCCCTGCTGTTCACCGCGGTGACCCTGGCCTACAGCCTGCGCGGCGGCCTGCGCAGCTCGATCCTCACCGATGCGGCGCAGGCGGCGATCTTCCTCGTCGCCCTGGTCTGGGTGCTGGGCCTGGTGCTGCCGCAGCATTCGCCGGCCGAGCTGGCCAGCACCAGCCACTGGGCCCTGGACGCCGGGGTCGACCTGCTGCTGGTGGCCGGCCTGCAGATCTTCAGCTACGGCTTCCACGACCCGGTGCTGACCGACCGCGGCTTCATCAGCGAGGAGCGCAGCATGCGCCGCGCCTTCCTGATCGCCGGGGTGCTGGGCTTTTTCGCCATCCTCGCCTTCAGCCTGATCGGCGTGCACGCCCAGCTCAGCGGCCTGGCCGCCAGCGACAACGTGCCGGCGGCCCTGGCCAAGAGCCTGGGCATCGGTGCCCTGCTGGTGATGACCGTGGTGATGGTCTCGGCCGCCGGTTCGACCCTCGACTCGACCTTCTCCAGCCTGGCCAAGCTGGCCGGGCGCGAGCTGCCGCTGCTGGCCGGTCGCGACCTGGGGCAGAAGGCCATAGGCGTGGGCATGGCGGTGATGGTGCTGTTCGCCCTGCTCGGCAACCTGCCGATGATCGCCGGTACCGACATCCTCAAGGCCACCACCATCAGCGGCACCATGGTCATCGGCCTGGCCCCGGTGTTCGTCCTGCATGGCCTGGTGCGGCCGACCCGGCTCGGCTTCCACCTGAGTTTCTGGACCGGCCTGGGCCTGGGCCTGGCCCTGACCCTCGGCTGGATCCCCCAGGCCTGGGCCATAGGCGAGGGCAAGTACGCCCTGCTGCTCGGCACCAACCTCTACGGCCTGGGGCTCTGTGTGCTGGGCTATCTGCTGCCAGGGCTGATGCGGGGGCGCGGCTGATGCGCGCCGGGCGCGACTGCCCGTTGGATTACCGCCTGCCGCGCGATGCCTTCGCCGGCGAGGCGCTGTTCGACTGCGACAGCCTCTACGTGGTCGGCGGCCTGTACGGCAATCGCCAGGCCCTGGCCGCCGTGCAGCGCCTGCTGGCCGCCGAGTCGGGCGCGCGCGCCGTATTCAACGGCGATGCCCACTGGTTCGACCGCGATCCGGCGATCTTCCTGGCCGTGGAACAGGGCCTGGCCGGCCACCTGGCCCTGCGCGGCAACGTCGAGACCGAGCTGGGCCGCGGCGCGGACAGCGGCGCCGGTTGCGGCTGCGCCTACCCCATGAGCGTCGACGATGGCACGGTGGCGCGTTCCAACGCCATCCAGGCCGAGCTGAACGAAACCGTGCGGAGGCTGCCGGGGCTGGCCGCGCGCCTGGCGGCGCGGCCAGCCTGCGCGCTGGTCAGCGTCGCGGGCCGGCCGGTGGCGATCAGCCACGGCGACGAGCGCTCCCTGGCCGGCTGGGCCTGCGCCCGCGAGGCCCTGGCCGAGGCGGCGCGCCGGCAAGCGCTGGACGCCTGGTTCGCCGCCAGCGGCGTGCGGGTCCTGGCCACCAGCCATACCTGCGCCGCCGCGGCCCTGAGCCTGGTCCACGGCGCGCTGATCAACAACGGCGCGGCCGGGCTGCCGAACTTCGCCGGCGGTCGCTACGGCCTGGTCAGCCGCATCGCCACCCGCCCCCATCCGGACGCCCTGTACCGCTGCCGGCGCGATGGCCTGTTTATCGAGGCCCTGGCGCTGCACTACGACCACCACGCCTTTCTCGCCGAGTTCGACCGCCAGTGGCCCGCGGGCAGCCCGGCGGCGCAGTCCTATCGCCCGCGCATTCTGGGCGCCGGGCTGGAGCCGCCGCAGGCGGCCCTGCTGGGCGGCTTCAGCCTGAACCACAGTCGCCGCGCACTGGAGGCGCCGAACGGATGAATCCTCGCAAACTCTTGCTGGTCGGCCTGATCCTCGCCCTGGTCGGCGCCTTCTTCGCCTTCGACCTCGGCCAGTACCTCGACCTGGAGGCGCTCAAGGCCCAGCAGGCGGCGCTGAACGCCCAGGTCGCGGGCAACCCCTGGCAGGCCGCCGGGCTGTTCTTCCTCGCCTACGTGGCGGTCACCGCCCTGTCGCTGCCCGGCGCGGCGCTGATGACCCTGCTGGCCGGCGCCCTGTTCGGCCTGCTCGAGGGCTTCGTCCTGGTGTCCTTCGCCTCCACCCTGGGCGCGACCCTCGCCATGCTCAGCAGCCGCTTCGTGCTGCGCGACTGGGTGCAGGGGCACTTCGGCAAGCGCCTGGCCAGCATCGACGCGGGCATCGAGCGCGAGGGCGCCTTCTACCTGTTCGCCCTGCGCCTGGTGCCGATCTTCCCGTTCTTCCTGATCAACCTGGCCATGGGCCTGACCCGCCTGCCGCTGCGCACCTTCTGGTGGGTCAGCCAGGTCGGCATGCTGCCGGGCACCCTGGTCTACGTGAACGCCGGCCGCGAACTGGGCCAGCTCGAAGGCCTGGGCGGCATCCTCTCGCCGGGGCTGCTCGGCGCCTTCGTCCTGCTCGGCCTGTTCCCGCTGCTGGCGCGCAAGCTGCTGGAGCTGCTCAAGGCGCGCCGGGTCTACGCCGGCTGGAAAAAACCCAAGCGTTTCCAGCGTAACCTGCTGGTGATCGGCGCCGGCGCCGGCGGCCTGGTCAGCGCCTATATCGCCGCGGCGGTGAAGGCCAGGGTCGGCCTGGTGGAGAAGCACCAGATGGGCGGCGACTGCCTGAACACCGGCTGCGTGCCGTCCAAGGCGCTGCTGCGTTCGGCCAAGCTGGCCCACGAGCTGCGCAAGGGCGAGGCCCTGGGCCTGCGCGGGGTGAGCGGCGAGGTGGACTTCGCCGCGGTGATGCAGCGGGTGCAGCGGGTCATCGCCGACATCGCCCCGCACGACTCGGTGGAGCGCTACACCAGCCTGGGCGTCGAGGTGATCCAGGGCGCGGCGCGCATCACCTCGCCCTGGACGGTCGAGGTGGGCGGCGAAACCCTGAGCAGCCGCAACCTGATCATCGCCGCCGGCGCCCGTCCCCTGGTGCCGAAGATCCCCGGCCTGGAGCAGGTGCAGGCCTACACCTCGGACAATATCTGGACCCTGCGCGAACGGCCGCGCTGGCTGCTGGTGCTGGGCGGCGGGCCGATCGGCTGCGAGCTGGCCCAGGCCTTCCAGCGCCTCGGCAGCCAGGTGATCCAGGTGGAAATGGCCGAGCGCCTGCTGCCGCGCGAGGACGACGACGCCAGCGCTGCGCTGCTGGCCAGCCTGCGCGCCGACGGCGTCGACGTGCGCCTGCAGCACCAGGCCGAGCGCTTCGAGCTGGTCGACGGCGAGCAGCGCATGGTCGCCCGTCGCCTCGATACCGGCGAGCAGATGACCATCGCCTTCGACTGCCTGCTGCTGGCCCTCGGCCGGGTGGCCAACGTCAGCGGCTACGGGGTCGAGGAGCTGGACCTGAGGCTGCGCGCCAACGGCACCCTGAAGACCGACGAGTACCTGGCCACGCGCTTCCCCAACATCTACGCGGTGGGCGACGTCACCGGTCCCTACCAGTTCACCCATGTCGCCGCGCACCAGGCCTGGTACGCCGCGGTCAACGCGCTGTTCGCCCCCTTCAAGCGCTTCAAGGCCGACTACCGGGTGATTCCCTACTGCACCTTCACCGCGCCGGAAGTGGCGCGGGTCGGCCTGTCGGAGGGCGAGGCGCGGCAGCAGGGGGTGGCCTACGAGGTGACCCGCTACGGTATCGACGACCTCGACCGGGCCATCGCCGACGAGGTCGCCCATGGCTTCGTCAAGGTGCTCACCGCGCCGGGCAAGGACCGCATCCTCGGCGTCAGCATCGTCGGCGAGCAGGCCGGCGAGCTGCTGGCCGAGTACGTGCTGGCGATGAAGCACAACCTCGGCCTGAACAAGATCCTCGGCACCATCCACAGCTACCCGACCCTGGCCGAGGCCAACAAGTACGCCGCCGGCGAGTGGAAGCGCGGCCACGCGCCCCAGGCCCTGCTGCGCTGGGTCGAGCGCTTCCACGGCTGGCGGCGCGGCTGATGCGCGCCCTGCTGCTCGCCTGGCTGACGCTGCTGGCGCCCATGGCCCTGGCGGCCGGCCCGGACAACGCCCTGACCCCCTGGACGGCCGGGCCGCCCGGCGGCGAGTGGTCGGCGCCCTGGCGCGTCGCCGACATCCCCAAGCTCCAGGCGCCGACCCGCAGCCTGGTCGAGCGGGACGGTCGCCTGGCGCTGCGCATCCGGGCCGACGCCGCCGCCGGCGGCCTGCTGCACCCGCTGGATCTGCCCGGCGACCGCCCCTGGCAACTGAGCTGGCAGTGGCGCAGCGAGGGGCGCCTGCAGCAGGCGCGCTTCGCCACCCGCGAGGGCGACGACTACGCCGCGCGGGTCTATGTGCTGCTCGACTACCCGCTGGACAGCCTGCCGTTCCTGACCCGGCAGAAGCTGCGCCTGGCCCGCACCTTCTACGACCCCGGCCTGCCGGCGGCGACCCTCAGCTACGTCTGGGACAACCGCCGGGCGCCGGGCAGTCATGCCCGCAGCGCCTACACCGAACAGGCCGAGATGCGCGTACTGCGTGGCCCCGAGGCGCCGCTGGGGCAGTGGCTGGAGGAGGCCCGCGACCTGCGTGCGGACGCCATCGCCGCCTTCGGCAGCCCGCCGTCGCGGATCATCGGCGTGGTGTTCGCCGCCGACAGCGACAACACCGGCGAACGGGTGGAAAGCTATTTCGCCGCCCCCCGCCTGCAGGCCGTCGCCCCCTGAATAGCCCTTGCAGGCCGGCCCGCGCTGCCGCCATCCTCTGCGCCTGGCCAGCCGTGAAGAGCCGTTAGTCCATGAACCATTACGATCTGATCCTGCTCGGCGCCGGCCACGCCCACCTCGGCGTGCTGCGTCGCTGGGCCCTGGTCGAGCGGCCGCCGGGACGCATCGCCCTGCTCAGCGCCGGCGACCGGGCCTGGTACTCGGGCATGCTGCCGGGCCTGCTGGCCGGACGCTTCGCCCCGGCGGACTGCAGCATCGAACTGGCGGCGCTGTGCCGCGCGGCCAAGGTCGAGCTGATCGTCGCGTCGGCCCAGGGCCTGGATGCGGCGCAGCGTCAGGTGCAGCTCGCGGATGGGCGGGCGCTGGCCGCGCGCTGGCTGTCGCTGAACCTCGGCGCCGCGGTCGCCTGCCCGCCGCAGCGCGGCGCGGCCATGCAGCTGCTGGCGGTCAAGCCCTTCGCCGAATTCCTCGCCGGCTGGCACGCCTGGCAGGCCGAGCCGCAGCCGCAGCCGCTGGCGATCCTCGGCGGCGGCGCGGCCGGGGTCGAGCTGGCCCTGGCCCTGGCCGACCAGGTGCCCGAGCTGTCGCTGTTCTGCGCCGGCCAGCTGCTCGACGGGCATAACGCCGGCCTGCACCTGCGCGCCTGGGGCCATCTGCGCCGACGCAGGGTGCGGGTGCGCGAGCACTGCCCGATCGACCTGATCGACGGCGAGCGCCTGCTCAGCGGCGAGGAGCCGGTCTGGCGCGGCAGCCGCCTGCTGCTGGCCAGCGGTGCGCGGGCGCTGCCCTGGCTGGCCGAGAGCGGCCTGGCGTGCGATGCGCACGGCTTCGTGCAGATCGGCGCGACCCTGCAGAGCGCGTCCCACCCGGCGGTCTTCGCCGTCGGCGACTGCGCCAGCCTGCCCGGCGCCCGCCGCAGCGGGGTCTACGCGGTGCGCCAGGGGCCGGTGCTGGCGGCCAATCTCGCGGCGGTACTGCGCGGCCAGGCGTTGCGCCGCTACCGGCCGCAGCGCCACAGCCTGGCGCTGCTGGCCACCGGCGACGGCGGTGCGCTGATGGGCTGGCGCCAGTGGAGCGCCGACGGCCAGCTGTGCGGGCGCTGGAAGGACTACCTCGACCAGAGCTTCATCCGCCGCCACAGCCTTCCGGGCTGAGGTCGTTCGACCAAAGTGCCATGGCCGGGCGTGGCCGCTCGTGCTCGAATCCAAGAGCGTGGGCGCCGTCCGCCACCGCCAGAACAATAATCACGGGATTCGCCATGAGCTCTGCCTTCACTCGCCACCCGCGGGCCTGCCTGCTGCACGCCCTCTGCCTGGCCGCGTCGCTGCTGGTCGCCGCGCGGCTGCAGCTGTCGCCCTACGCCGCCGTGCCGCTGCTCCTGCTGGCCGGCCTGTGGCCCTGGCTGGGGCCTGGCGCCCCGCTCCGGGTTCCGCCGCCACGGCGGGCGAGGCGCCCGGCGGTTTCGCCGAGCTGAGCCGGACGCTGTCCCGCCACACCTGCCACAACGCCCTGTCCGCCGCCCAGGTGGCCCACGCGGTGCAGCAGCTGGCGGGCAAGCTGCAGTCCCAGCTCGGCGCCATCGACCAGGTCAGCCAGGGCGCCGAGGCCATCACCGACACCGAGCAGGACAGCGCGCGGCGCGCCGAGCAGACCCTGGCGGCGGCGCAGACCGTGCGCCAGAGCAGCGCCAGCGGCCAGCAGGAAGTGCAGCAGGCGATAGCACGCATGCAGCAGCTCAGCGCCCAGACCGCCGCCAGCCGCGAGCTGATCGACGGCCTGGGGGCGCGCACCGAGCAGATCGAGCAGGTCACCCAGGTGATCCAGTCCATCGCCAGCCAGACCAACCTGCTGGCGCTCAACGCGGCCATCGAGGCGGCTCGCGCCGGCGAGCAGGGCCGCGGTTTCGCGGTGGTCGCCGACGAGGTGCGCAACCTCGCCGCGCGCACCGCCAGCGCCACCGAGGAGGTCGGCCAGATGGTCGCCGACATCCGCCAGCAGAGCGCCGCGGTGGTCAGTCATATCCAGCGTCAGGCCGACGAACTGGAACAGGCCGCGCGCCAGGTCGAGCAGACCGGCGCGCAGCTGCACGGCATCGCCGAGCTGGCCCTGGACGTGGAGCGCCAGGTGGCGCAGATCAGCGCCGGCACGGCGAACAACCACGAACGCCTGGCCAGCCTGTTCGTCGCGGTGGAGCAGCTGCGCGGCGACGTGCGCGCCAGCGAGGGCCAGACCCGTCAGCTCGGCGGCGCGGCCGAGCAACTGGTCGGCCAGGCCGAGGCGGTCAGCGAGCAACTCGCCGCGGTCGGCCTGGACGACTACCACCAGCGCATCTACGACCTCGCCCGCGAGGGTGCGGCGGCCATCGCCGCGCGCTTCGAGGCGGACATCCAGGCCGGGCGCATCGCCCTGGCCGACCTGTTCGACCGCCAGTACCAGGCGATCGCCGGCAGCTTCCCGGCCAAGTACAAGACCCGTTTCGACGGCTACGCCGACCAGGTCCTGCCGGCCATCCAGGAGCCCCTGCTGGCCCGCCACGAGGGGCTGGTGTTCGCCATCGCCAGCACCCCGGAAGGCTACGTGCCGACCCACAACAACGCCTTCAACCATCCGCCGACCGGCGACCGCGCCGTGGACACCGCGCGCAGCCGCAGCAAGCGCCTGTTCGACGACCGCACCGGCAGCCGCTGCGGCAGTCACCAGCAGGCGCTGCTGCTGCAGACCTATATGCGCGATACCGGCGAGCTGATGCACGACCTGTCGGTGCCGATCCGCGTCCAGGGCCGCCACTGGGGCGGCCTGCGCCTGGGTTACAAGCCGGAGCCCCGGGGCGCGGTCACGCAGGGCTAATGTTTAGCCGGGGCGCAACCGAGCGTGTGAACAATCGGATTTAACCGGCGCCGAGCGCCGTGCGAGCCTGCTGTCCATGAACTCGCCAGACCGTCGATGCGCCCCGTCCCGCCATTGCCCGACCCCAGGGCTCGGCGGCGCGCTCGGGGTCGACGGCCGCAACTCCCGTCTACCGGAAATCCTCGCCTTCTGGGCGCTGTGGCATTGCCGCCACGCGCGCCCGCCGGATGCTCCTCTCGGCTATATCTGAATAGGCCGGTCGCAAGCCGTTGCGACCCTTTCCATCAGTAGCCTGCCGCCTGCTGCCGCGCCCGCGCCGCAGTAGCGCCGGCACAGCGCGCCGTGTCGGCGCTAACGAGAGCCCCATGTCATTCGCCTCCCTGCAGGACGCCCAAGATTTCCTGGCGCACAACCCCGATATCGAACTGGTCGAGCTGTTCATCCTCGACGGCAACGGCGTGCCGCGCGGCAAGCTGTTGCACCGCGACGAGCTGCTCGCCGTGTACCAGAGCGGCCGGCCGCTGCCCAGCACCATCCTCGGCCTGAGCATCAACGGCGACGACGTGGAGGACTCCGGGCTGGTCTGGGAGGTCGGCGACATCGACTGCCGTGCCTATCCGCTGCCCGGCAGCCTGGTGCGCCTGCCCTGGCGGCGCATCCCCACCGCGGCCGTGCAGGTCAGCATGCACCCGCAGCAGGGCCTGCCGGCCACGGTCGCCGACCCCCGGCATGTGCTGGTGCGGGTGATCGAGCAACTCCAGGCCGAGGGCTTTCACCCGGTGATGGCCTGCGAGCTGGAGTTCTACCTGCTCGACCAGCGCCGCGATGGCGAGGGCCGGCCGCAGCCGGCGCGGGACGCCGACGGCGGCCGTCCGCGCAGCACCCAGGTCTACGGCCTGCGCGAACTGGAGCAGCTCGAACCCTTCCTCAAGGACCTCTATGCCGCCTGCCAGGCCCAGGGCATCCCGGCGCGCACGGCGATTTCCGAGTACGCCCCGGGCCAGGTGGAAATCACCCTGGAGCACGGCGACGCGCTGGCGGCCATGGACCAGGCGGTGCGCTACAAGCGCCTGGTCAAGGGCGTGGCCAACAGCCACGGGATGCAGGCCTGCTTCATGGCCAAGCCCTTCGACCACCTGGCCGGCACCGGCATGCACATGCATGTCAGCCTGGCCGACGCGGCCGGACGCAACCTGCTGGCCGGTGAGCCGAATGACCTCGAGGGGCCGGCCGGCAGCCTGCTCAAGCAGGCCCTGGGTGGCCTGCTCGCCAGCCTCCTCGATTCCCTGCTGCTGTTCTGCCCCAACGCCAACTCCTACCGGCGCTTCCAGGCCAACAGCTACGCGCCGCTGGCGCCGACCTGGGGCATCGACAACCGCACCGTGAGCCTGCGGGTGCCGGGCGGGCCGGCCGCCAGCCGGCATATCGAGCACCGCATCTGCGGCGCCGACGCCAACCCCTACCTGGCCGCGGCGGCGATCCTCGCCGCCATCCACCGCGGCATCCGCGAGCGCCTCGACCCCGGCGCGCCCATCGAGGGCAACGGCTACGCCCAGGCCAAGGAGCTGCT